>JAAEUB010000043.1 GCA_024227755.1 Paracoccaceae bacterium
GAAGTTGGGCATGAAGCGTAGCCATCAAGGAGTGAAGGTGACGTTTCTGTCGTAACTCCCATTTTGTTCACACCTTTGAAATCTAACCAAAATAATCAATGGTTTTGTGAAAAATCAAAGACCACGTGTAAATGCAAATGCAGCCATATGGAAAGCTAACAAAAAACGCTATTGTCACGACTACAATGGTACTAGGCTCTTCTCCCAGGATGGCGCCAGCCGCCCACAACAGAATGGCAAGAATAGCATTCACCAGTACCAAGCCCACGAGGTAAAAAATAAATGTTCCCAGGATGGTTAACAACGGCCTCTCGTGAAGCAATCTCTTATAAAGCTCTATCACCTTCATGCCGCCCTCAACGCCTTCGTGTTGCTCGTCGTCGCCCTGTTTACCATGGGGCCTACGCACCGCTTACCCTTCTTCAAACGAGCTGACCATCCTTACATCCAGCTCGTCACGCATTTTTCCGGTGGCCTGCCCGGTGCAGGTGAATGCGACCACGGCCCGGTCAGGTTGGGCGGGCTGGGCGCTCATCTTTCCCTGATGATCCGGTTGGCGAGGGTGCCAATGCCTTCGATCTCCAGCTCAAAACTGTCCCCCGGCTTAAGCTGCCTGCCGGTTTCCAGCCCGCAGCCGGTGCCAACCGTGCCCGAGCCGATGACTTCGCCCGGGTAGAGCGTTTCCGAGGCCGAAATATGCGCGATAATGGCGGCAAAGTCATGGTGCATGTCGCGTGAATTGCCACCACCCCACACCTCACCGCCCACACGTGCCTGCATGTCAATCGCCACCGGGTGCGCCACCTCGTCTGCGGTCAGGATGTATGGTCCAAGGATATTGCCGGTGTCGAAGTCCTTGCCTTTTGCCGGTCCAAGTTGACCGGGCATCTCAAGCATCTGCGCATCACGTGCCGAGACGTCATTCAGGATCGTATAGCCGAAGATGTAATCTGCGGCCTCTTCCACCGGAATGTTCTTTCCCTGCTTGCCAATGACAATCGCCAGTTCCAGCTCAATATCCAGAAACTCGGCGTAATCAGGCCACAGCACATCTGCGCCGTGACCGACAAAGGACATGCGGTTGCCTTTGTAATATATCGGCTGGTTGTACCAGATAGGCGGAATGTCAAAGGCGCGTCCGGTCATCTTTGTTGCCGCCGCGAAACTATTTTTCAGGTGTTCCTCGAACACCAGACAATCGCGGTATTGAACCGGCATCACCGGAGGCAAGAAGGTTACGTCGGCGGTCTTTATTAAGGCGCGTTTATCGGATCGTCTGAGCAGCCCCTGGGCCTGTTCCAACCCGTAATCGCCGTCCTCGATTACGCCCTGCATGTCGGTAAATACATTGGTCTCAAAGCGCGCCAGTTCGGCTGCGCGGACAAGATCCAGCAGCATGTCATCGTCAAGCGCTAGCACGACACGCGCTTTGCCTTGATAGTGAACGGTTCCCAGTCGCATGATTTACTCCTCGAATATGGCGACGGCACGGGTAAACCCGGCCGAGGCGCCTTTGATCTTGTACGGAAAGCAGGAAATTTCAAAGCCATGGGGCGGCAGGCTTTCAAGGTTTGAAAGCTTCTCCATGTGGCAATACCCAATCTCCATCGAAGCACGGTGGCCTTCCCAGATGATGCTTGCGTCTCCTGACTTGGCATATTCCTGCGCGGTCAGAGGAAATGGTGCGTCCCAACTCCAGGCATCCGTGCCAGTCACCCGCACCCCACGCTCTGTCAGATAAAGCGTCGCTTCACGACCCATACCGCAGCCCTTTATCAGATAATCAGGCCGACCGTAATGTGTGCCCGCCGAAGTGTTGACCACGACGATATCCAAAGGTTGCAGCTCATGCCCTATGCGGCTCAGCTCAGCCTCGACATCCTCTGCGGTGACCACATAGCCATCAGCAAAGTGGCGAAAGTCCAGTTTGACGCCGGGATTCATGCACCATTCCAGCGGTACTTCGTCAATAGTGAGGGCTCGTTTGCCGCCATCCATGGTCGAATGGTGGTGATAGGGCGCATCCAGATGGGTGCCATTATGGGTGGCAATACGCAGACGCTCGATTGCCCAGCCCTCGCCACCCGGCAGGTCATCCATTTGAAGCCCAGGAAAGAAATCCATCACCTGCCCGGCAGTCTGATCATGGCTCATATACTCAATCTCGGGCATCTGTGTCAAAAGCGAGGTTAGGTCGTCAGGTGAAAAATACGTGCCACCAAATACCGGATCCCCCAGCGGAGTGAGGATCAGGTTATTGGGCCAGCCACCCGAGCCGGTCAGCACCTGGGTTGCCAGCATGAACTGTTCATCCAGGTCCGGGCGGCGTTCGCGATCAATCTTGATTGATATGAAATGTTCATTGAGAAACGTGGCGATTGCCGTATCCTCAAAGCTTTCCTCGCGCATCACATGGCACCAATGGCACGAGGAATAACCGACCGAGACAAATATGAGCTTGTTTTCAATGCGCGCCCGCTCCAGCGCTTCGGGTCCCCTCGGATACCAGTCGACCGGGCTAAAAAGATGCTGCTGCAGGTATGGCGACCCGGCACCCAGAAGGTGGTTTGGCTGACCTTCCCGCGCACCTGCGACAAAGGGCAGAAGCAAGACAGAAAGAAGAACAAAACGATACACAGGTGGCACATTTTGTTTTCCCGAGCCCAATGCGTTGTGCGGGTGGCAACAGTAAAAGGTTCGTAACTGCTGCGCAAAAAATCGAGTGATTCGAAGCCTAGTTTCACGCAAACTCATAAATTAGTACTACGCGGGAATTCGTGTTGGAGCGCCAAATCAACCGAAAATACGTAAGTTTTCCATACCTATTTGCTTTTATTGTTTGAATCTATTTCAGACTTCCTTAGTAATTGGCGTAGCTTCGCGGCCGGTCCTGCTGACTGCCGGTGGCGGACAAAAGAAGAAACAAGAACCAAAAAAACACACACTCGGAGGAGATGAATTAAATGGAACGTCGTAAGTTTTTGACAGGTGCCGCACTTGGTGGGGCCGGAGTTGCGCTGGCAACCCCCGCTGTTGCCGCGAGCCACGCCAAACAGATGACTATCGTTTCGACCTGGCCACGGGACTTCCCGGGCTTGGGTATTTCTGCCCAACGTCTGGCTGCGCGTATCGCGCAATTGTCGGACGGTGCGCTGAATGTTGAGTATTTTGCAGCTGGTGAACGCGTCGGTGCATTTGACTCGTTTGATGAAGTAGCCTCGGGCAATTCTCAGGCCTATATCGCTGCCGACTATTACTGGGGTGGCAAGCACCCGGCATTTAACTACTTCACGGCTGTGCCATTTGGCATGACCACACCGCAGTGGAACGCCTGGATCAAGTTCGGCGGCGGCCAAGCGCTGTGGGACGAACTGTCAGGCGGATTTGGCCTGAAAGCGGTCATGTGCGGGTCTACCGGTACGCAGGCCGGTGGCTGGTTCAACAAAGAGATCGAAAGCCCCGAAGACTTCAAAGGTCTGAAAATGCGTATCCCTGGCCTTGGTGGTCAGGTTCTGTCCAAGCTTGGTGCCTCAACTGTGTCGCTTCCTGGTGGTCAGATTTATGAAAACCTGGTGTCAGGTGCTATTGAAGCAACTGAATGGGTTGGTCCTTATAATGACTACTTCATGAAGTTTTATGAAGCCGCCAAGTACTACTATACCGGCGGTATGCATGAGCCCGGTGGAGGGCTGGCATTTGGCATGAACAAAAGCTGGTACGAAGGCCTGTCAGACTTTGAACGCGCTGTCATCGAAGCCGCCTGTAACGAAGAGCATGCAGCGTCGCACGAAGAAAACATCGCGAAAAACGGTGAATACCTGACCAAGCTGGTCAACGACCACGGAGTTCAGGTTCGCGCATTCAACGATGATGTTTGGGACGCGTTTGGTGAAGGTGCTGCGCAAGTCTTTGAAGAGACCCGAGCGCATTCGGATCTTGCCACCAAGATTGACGATGCCTTCCAGGCGTCTTTGCGCGAAACCGGCACTATGATGGCCAACTTCGAAGGTACATTCGTGAACCAGCGTAACCGGGTTCTGGGCCTTATCTAAGGTTTGAGGAACGAAAAATATCGGGCGGGGCTTTCGGGCCCCGCTTTTTTTAAGGATGCGCTCGACGCATGCTAGGGGGAAGAATGGCACAAGCCGGACAAGCAGAAAATCTGCGCGCCAAAGGGGATCCTGCACCGTTGATCAGGTCAATTGGTTGGATATTGCTGGCAGTTCTGGCTGCATTTCTGATTAATAACGCTTTGGTTGTTGGTTTCGACTTCCCTTATGCAACCGCGCTGTTTTCCGGTGGCGGTGCCATGGCCGGTGTTACATTCGGTATTTACATCATCGCCATAATAGGTGCGGTTCTATTTGTCCTGCGCAGTTCGGATACTGCCTTGCGCCATGACGCTCTGCGCATACACAATTTCAATGTCTACCTGATCCGCGCCTGCTTTTGGGTCGTGTTGCTGGTTGGTGTGGTTGACGCGACCATCGCCGTCATGCGGGTTGAGGACCTTCTGGAGCTGTTTTTAAGCGAGGATATGGTCAAAAAGATGAACCTAGCACGCTTTGTCGGAGCGAAAGTCCACATGCCCCTGGTTGTCGCCGGGTTTATCATTGCTGCCTTTACGCGCATGCTGGGTTTCTTGTGGCTGGCGTTGATGATCGTCGCGGCCGAACTGACAATAGTGATATCACGCTTTGTCTTTTCGTATGAACAGGCACTTATGGGTGATCTTGTGCGTTACTGGTATGCCGCATTATTTTTGTTTGCTTCGGCGTATACTCTGTTTGAAGACGGCCATGTGCGGGTCGATGTGCTTTACGCAGGCTTCAAGGATCGCACTCGCGGTTTCGTCAATGCGGTCGGGACACTGGCGCTTGGCTGTACAACCGCGTGGGTCATTTTGTGGATCAGCTTTAATGGCAAGCAGTCCATCGTCAACGCGCCGGTTATGAATTTTGAGATCACCCAACAGGGCGGTGTTGGCATGTTTGTCAAATACCAGATGGCTGCATTTCTGGGTATCTTCGCTGCAACAATGCTGATCCAGTTTGTTGCCTTTTTCTTCGAAGCGGTGGCGGATTACCGGGGTGAGTCCGGCAAACGCGTAAGCGCCGAGCCAGCGGCGCATTAGGGCAGGATCACGGATATGGAACTTTACTTTCTCGCACTTCTGATCCTGATTATGGCAACCGCACTCGGCTCGGGTTATCCGGTTGCCTTCGCGCTGCCCGGTGCCGCTATCCTCAGCATCGGTGCTGCTGCTGGGGCTGGTTATCTTTTTGCAGGCTCTACTGACGCCTTCTTCCACTCTGGCGGGCCGCAGCAATGGCTGTCGGCGGGGGTTACCAACCTCAGGGGGGTTTATTGGGAGGTTGAACGCGATACGCTCATCGCTATCCCGCTGTTCATCTTCATGGGCATCATGCTGCAACGCTCAAAGATTGCTGAGGACCTTCTGGTTACTATGGCGCAGCTTTTCGGCCCTGTACCAGGTGGCCTGGGCATTTCCGTGGTGTTCGTTGGCGCGCTTTTGGCCGCCACGACCGGCATTGTCGGCGCGACCGTGGTGGCGATGGGCTTAATCTCGCTTCCTGCAATGTTGCGCAACAAATACTCGCCTTCGCTTGCCACTGGTACAATTGCGGCCTCTGGTACGTTGGGGCAGATTATCCCGCCGTCGATCGTGTTGATCATTCTGGCCGACCAGTTAGCCAGCGCCACTGACCAGGCCTCGACCATGCGCAAGGCGCTGCATAAAGAGGCAACCGGCGAGCTTTCGATGCCCTCTGCCTTTGATGTTGCCTCAACCTCGGCGGGCGAGATGTTTCTGGGTGCCTTCATTCCCGGAATGGTGCTGGTCGGCCTCTATATGGCCTATATTCTGATCTATGCTTTTATCCGACCAAAAGCAGCGCCTGCCATTCATTATGGTGGTAAATTTGACATGCTCTTCTGGCGCAAAGTGGCTTTGACACTGGTGCCGCCACTCGCACTGATATTCCTGGTGCTTGGTTCGATCATTTCGGGCATTGCGACGGTTAACCAGGCCGGCGCCATTGGGGCGGCTGGCGCCCTGATCATGGCCGGATACCGCCTACCAAAGCCGGGAAAAACCACCTATTTTCCTGCAATATTGGCGATATTGTCGCTTGGCCTACTGACCTTTGCACTGTCGAATTATGAGATGAATCTTAAAGCTGCCGATACAGCGCGCGATATTGTGGGTATTCGCGTCGGCCTAGTTGGGTCTGCCATGCTGTTGGCGTCATTGGTTTGGAGCGGTTGGCGGGTTTTCAGGATTGAAGAAACCCTGAACGGCGTAATGCTTGAAACAGCCAAGACCACATCGCTGGTGTTCATCATTCTGTTGGGCGCGGCGATGCTGACTGCGGCCTTCCGTGCTTTTGGCGGCGAAGACCTTGTGCGCGACTTCCTCAATTCCTTGCCCGGAGGTTTCTGGACCCAGTTTGTTATCGTCATGGGGGTGATCTTCATCCTCGGCTTCTTCCTTGATTTCATCGAGATTGCCGTGGTGGTGGTGCCTATCGTCGCCCCGATTTTGCTGGCAGATCCGTCCGCAAACATCACCGCCGTCTGGCTGGGTGTGATGATCGGGCTGAATATTCAGACTTCGTTCCTGACGCCACCTTTTGGCTTTGCGCTTTTCTATCTGCGCGGGGTCGCGCCTGCGGTGGTTAAAACCCTGCAAATGTACAAAGGCGTGGTGCCGTTCATTTTGCTGCAACTTCTGGCGCTGGGCATTGTCGGGGCCTACCCGCCGCTGGTGAATTATCTGCCGAACCGGGTAAGCTTCCTTTCTGAAACCTCGCCACCGCCGCGTAACCCGAAGTTACAACAATGCGTCGAGGAATATGTGGCTGGCGAACTTGCAAGTAACAATACAGTCCTTGATGCCATCACGACAGCGCGCGCGCTTGACCTTTCCCTGTTGCCCGATGATTTGGCCGACGGCTTACGCGACGGCTTCACCGCTGCCACCACCGCCGTCAGCGAACTGGACGCGGTTTTTGCGGCCGAAACTGCTGTCGCAGGGGCCGCCGATGATTACCGGCCGCAATTACGCATCGTTCGGCGGATTGAGAAAAACATCCGGCAAACAGAAGAGCAGGCCAAGGAATTGTCTGTACTGATCGGCCGCATGCGCGACGCTTCACAGGCTGAAGCGCGGGCTGAAATGGAAAGCGAACTGGCTGGGCTGGAAGCTGAAATTGAACGCCTGAGGGGCACGATACCACAAAGCTGGGAAGGGGTTTATGCAAACTTTTCAGAGTTGACGAGCGCCGAGAACAAGGCCCGCAGCACCTATCGCCGCAATGCAGATACCTCCTTTGTAGGCCCGGCAGAAGTACTGGCCGTTTTAGGCAGCAACGATGCTTTCGCGACCCTTGAAACACCTTTGCGCGAGATGCGAACCAAGATAGAAATCCTGCCTGAAGGCGAGGCATTGGCACTGGTCGAAGCATTGGAAAAACAATTTCGCAATGTTGAAGGCGCGGGTGACGTGAAAAAGTGGCTCGGCAAGGCGCGCCGGGCGCTCAAGGGTAATTCACCTGATCGCGAAAAAGCGCTGGACGAGTACGAAAAGGCGGTTGCCGCTTATGAGGAACAGGCTGCATGGCGCGGTCCGGCAGCGGCTGAACTGAGTTCCGGGCTGAACGCTTATCTGGATACTTTACGCGGCACTCTGGGCCTTCGGATGCAGCAGAGGTTCAACCGCGATCAGGCGCTTTATATGGCACGCTGCAATGCAGATCACCGCGATATATCGCTGCATTTCTAATGGAGGCTGGAGTTTGGTGGCTTTTTTTGCCGGCCATCTGGTGAGGCCTTGATACATCTCATATCCGGAAAACCAATCTCCCGGAATACCTGGATATCAGTTGGGCTGTTTCGAATTAGGACTTGACGCAAAGCCGTAAGGGCGATCACCTTGTTCGCATGGCATTGCGAGAAATAAAAGAACTGCCCGACGAAGGTATAATCCTGTCCGACGGCACCCGCCTTTCTGTCCGGATATGGCGACCGGAGGATGCTGGTGCCAATCCGGTTCCGGCCATCCTGGAGTTTTTGCCTTACCGCAAACGCGGTGGCACCGAGGCCCGTGATGCCCTGACCCATCCCTATTTTGCCCGGCGCGGATATGCCGGGGTGCGTGTCGACATGCGCGGAAATGGCGACAGCGAAGGGTTGATGACAGATGAATATACTCAGCAGGAACTGGATGATGCGGTAGAGGTCATCAATTGGCTGGCGGCACAGGACTGGTGCACGGGTGCTGTTGGGATGATGGGGATCAGCTGGGGTGGGTTTAATGCGCTTCAGGTCGCGGCCATGCAGCCTGATGCGTTGAAAGCGATCATCACGCTGTGTTCCACTGTTGATCGATATGCTGACGACATCCATTACAAAGGTGGCTGCCTGCTCAACGAAAACCTTGGCTGGGGATCGACGATGTGGAGCTATTCCTCGCGCCCGCCTGACCCTGCTCTGGTCGGCGATAATTGGCGTGATATGTGGCTTGCCCGGCTTGAAGCAGAGCCATTCTTACCTGACCTCTGGCTGCAGCATCAAACCCGTGACGCTTACTGGCGACATGGTTCGGTTTGCGAGGATTATTCAGCCATCAAGGCGGCAACACTGGCTGTGGGAGGCTGGGGTGACGCCTATAAAAATGCGGTTCCGGCGTTGGTGCAAAACTTAAGCGCCCCGGTTAAGGGGATCATTGGTCCATGGGTTCACAAATACCCGCATTTCGCTGTTCCGGAGCCACGCATTGGGTTTTTACAGGAAGCCCTGCGATGGTGGGACAGGTGGCTTAAAGGCATCGCGACCGGGGTTGAGGATGATGCAGACCTAAGGCTTTACCAGATGGATGGGCTGCGACCCGCGGCGTGGTACGACCACAGGCCCGGTCGCTGGCTGGCGATGTCCGGCGAGGAATATAACGGGTTAGATGCCACCTCGTTGCATTTTGACCCCTCCGGCGCCCTCTCGGACACTCCTACCAGTATAAACGCGCTGATCGCATCGCCACAGCATACCGGTGCAGCGGCTGGCGAGTATTGTGCGATTTGGTTGGGGCCGGAAATGCCTTCGGATCAACGGCAGGATGACGCCTTGTCGTGCTGTTTTGATGGTGAAGAGGCTAAGGCTGACATGGATATCACCGGCGCGCCCGTGGTTCATCTGCGCCTGAAGTCCGATAAGCCGCAAGCGCAAATTGCGGTCCGGCTTTGCCATGTGCATCCAGACGGGGCGTCTTCGCGTATCACATATGGTGTTCTGAACCTCAGCCATCGCGACAGCCATGCAGACCCCAAGCCCCTGGTGCCGGGGGAAGAGATTGTGGTGAAGCTGGCGCTTGATCACATCACATATCGTCTGCCCAGGGGCCACCGGTTGCGGGTGGCTATCAGCTCGGCCTATTGGCCGCTGATCTGGCCTTCGCCTGAAGCGACCAGCCTTACACTGCTTGAAGGGCGAATGGAGCTTCCTTTGCGTGACCGGGCTGAAGGGGACGAATGCAGCTTTGCGTCACCTGATGCAGACAATGCTTGGCCTGCACGCAACCTCAGACCCGCCAAGAACAGTCGAGTAAATCAAACGGATATGGCGACGGGGATGGTAACGTTAACCATCGAGGATGACTTTGGAGAAAATGAAGATCTTGACCACGGTTTGATCACCGGAGCTGTGGCGCGCGAGGTGTGGGATATTCACCCTGATGACCCGCTCAGCGCGCGCGGACGAACCCATTGGACCAAGACAATGAAACGCGGAGATTGGAGTATTCGCACGGAAACGCGTGCCGAAATGTGGAGTGACTCGCAAAGCTTTTACCTGAAAGCGCGTCTTCAGGCCTGGGAAGGAAAAAAGTTGGTTATTGACTCAGAATTCAACAAAAAAAGGGACCGTGTTGAGATTTAGTCTGACCCCTAGCCATCTGCGCGAAGAAGCTGGTGCAATCCCATTTTAAGAATAGTTCGAAGATTGTATTGGCGCTTACCTTGAAGCGCCTTGCCGTTTCATGCTTCGATCGGCCCGATGCCATCAAAATCAACAATAGGAAGTCGGAAATCCCGAGATGGGGCCAAGACGCATCGCCCTGACACCTAAAATCCGAAAATCAAAACCGCATTCCCACCTTTGATTCAAAGCCCCCGGAAATACTCAAACCCCTTGAATAAAAAGGGCGGCGGATTTCTCCGCCGCCCTTGCATTCCCTTGCGGGAATTACCTTATGCGAACCACCAGCGCTCGGCGGCTTTCATTCCGTCAAGCTCCCAGTTTGCAGCAACCGATTCGTCGTGCATCAGGTTCTTACCTAAACCCATGATGTAGTTGGCAAACATTGGGATGAGTGCACCGCCATCATCGTTGATCAGCATCTGGGTTTCGCGGTACATTGCAGCGCGTTTTGCCTGATCCAGTTCAGCGCGTGCAGCAATCACGAGTTCGTTGAAGCGCTTGGAGGAATCGGTGCCGACCCATGCGGTGTCGTTCCACTCGGTCGTATTGACATAGGCCGAGGAATACATCCAGTCCGCAGTCGGACGGCCGCCCCAGTAGCAGGTGCACCAACCCTTCTTGTTCCAGACGTTGGACCAGTAGCCATCCTTGGGCTCACGAACCACTTCCACATTAATACCGCATTCCGAGGCTGAGGCGGCGACAAGTTGGGCCGCGTCCACTGCACCAGCAAAAGCTGCGTCCGAAGTCGAGAACTGGATCGCGCCCGAATGGCCGGACTTCTTGTAATGGAAGGCCGCTTTGTCTGCGTCGAACTCGCGCTGCGGGATGTCGTCGGCATAGAAGCTGGTTGCCGGCGAAATCGGGTGGTCGTTACCAAGGGCGCCATGGCCCAGCAGGATCTTGTCCACCAGTTCCTGACGCTTGACCGCCAGTTTCAGCGCCATGCGTAGATCGTAATTATCAAACGGCGGCACATCCAGTCGCATCGGCATCGTGTAGTGCAGTGTGCCGGTGGCTTCCAGAATCTTAATATTCGGGTTGCGGGCCATCAGGGTCACGGTTTTGGGGTCAACCCTGTCGACCGCATCCACATCGCCATTCATCAAAGCGTTCTGGCGTGCCGTGACATCGATGATCGAGATCAGTTCGACGCTGTCGAAATGCGCCCGTCCCTCTTTCCAGTAATTCGGGTTGCGGCTGGCGGTGCAGCGCACGCCCGCCTCGTAGGATTCGATGACATAAGGTCCGGTGCCGATACCCGAGGTTGGGTTAACCTGACCGCCCTCTGCAGGCAAAATGATCAGGTGGTAGTCGCTGACCACATAGGGGAAGTCGGCATTGGCGCCCTCAAGTTCAAAGATGACCTTGTCATCGCCATCCGTGCGGATATCGACGACCGCTGTCAGCAGGCCCTTGGCCGCCGATTTTGAATCCTCACCGCGGTGATAGTTGAATGTTGCCATAACATCGCCGGATGTCAGCGGCTGGCCATTGTGATGGGTTACCCCGGAACGCAGTGTAAACACCCAAGTCTTGGCGTCGGCTGTGTCGATGCTCGCGGCCAGTTCATTGACTAGTGACCCGTCGCTGTCGATCTCGGTTAGACAGTTGCCTAAAAGGAAGCCAACCTGGGTTGAGAAACCGTTTTCATAGGTGCCAGGATCGAGCGAATCGGTGGTCGAACCATGCGCCGAGCCGATACGCAATGTGCCGCCCTTATTGGGGGTCGCGGCCATGGCGCTTCCGGCCATGGATAGAGCCGTGGGCACGGCCATGCCGGTCGCCATCGCGGTTGTCATGAACCGGCGGCGGTCAATTTGGCCAGCAGCTAGACGAGCAGCTTGTCTATCGATATAAAGTTTTTTCACTGGTGTTCTCCCTGATTTTGTTATTTTTGCGCACCGCGCCGCCATCTTTTTGAAGCGGATTCGGATCCACAAAAGGCTGTACTGTGCGACTGAGTGCACAATAATTCCTACCTCATGTCCAGCCTAAGCTGCGTTTATGGCGCTTTTTTAAAAAATTTTGTTTACAACGATATTGAATCCGACGCTATAATGGCGACAAGCCGTTTACTGGTCTCGGGGATTTTCTGGGGCTTGAGTATATAAAAAAAGGCAGGATTTTCAGGGGGGACCAACATTTGCATCCCGTACTATTGACGATCCTCAAGCGATTGGGGCTCGGGCTGATAACTCTTATCGTCGTTTCGGCGATCATCTTTTCAGCTATCTCCATGCTGCCCGGCGATTTCGGCCAGGCGGTGCTGGGGCAAGCTGCTACCGAGGACACCGTGGCCGCATTCCGGCGTGAACTAGGCCTCGATAAACCCGCCTTTCTGCGATACTTCGACTGGCTTGGATCTGTTATGACCGGTGATTTCGGCACCTCCTTCTCGGGTCGCGCCTCTTCTGGCCAGGACCGTTCGCGTGAGGTGGTCGAGTTGATTGGACCAAGGCTGTGGAACACCATGTTCCTGGCCGGTGTAACCGCCGTGGTTGCGGTGCCGTTGTCGCTTGCATTGGGGCTGACTGCAGCGCTGTACCGCAACACCATCTATGATAGGGTGGTGAACGCCGCGACCCTGACTACCATCGCCACGCCCGAGTTCTTCGTCGCCTATATTCTAATCCTGTTCCTGGCCTCGCTTTACCCGGTGTTCCCATCGCTGGCTAATGTAGATTCCTCCACTGCACTTAGCGAACGGCTCTACCGGGTGGCCCTGCCTGCAATGACACTCACCCTGGTGATCATGGCGCATATGATGCGTATGACTCGGGCGGCAATCATCAACCTTCTGGCCAGCCCCTATATCCAGATGGCGCGGCTGAAGGGCGCATCGCAGTCTGAAGTCATCCTCAAGCACGCCCTGCCGAACGCATGGGCACCGATTGCCACGGTGATTGCCTTTAACTTGGCCTATCTGGTGGTCGGCGTGGTGGTGGTCGAGGTGGTGTTTGTCTATCCCGGCATCGGGCAGCTTATGGTCGACGCGGTAACGACGCGCGATATCCCCGTGGTGCAGGCTTGCGCTCTGATTTTCGCCGCTACCTATATCATCCTGAACCTGATCGCCGATATTGTCGGCATAGTTACGAACCCGAGGCTTCTGCATCCGAGATGAGTGATCAAGAGACATATTCAGCCGCCGCCGAAGTCGGCGCCATTCGCAAGCGTCGCACGCGCTGGGAACGCATCTGGATGGTGTTGAAAAAGGCCCCGCCCACCGCATGGTTCGGCATGATCGTTGTACTGTGCTATTTCTTCGTGGCCTTATTCGCACCCTGGCTGGCGCCATATGGCGAGGCCGACAGTTCCTTCGCCGCCTATGCCCCTTGGGGCGAGGGCCATTTTTTCGGCACCGACCAGATTGGGCGCGATATCCTGTCCCGCCTGATCTACGGTGCCCGTAACACCATGGGCATCGCTCTGGTGACCGTGCTTTTGGCGTTCTTTATCGGCGGCGGGCTGGGTCTTGCAGCAGCTATCAACCGCTCCTGGCTGGATCAGCTGCTCAGCCGTGCGGTGGACGTATTGATGGCGATTCCGCCGCTAATTTTCGCACTGGTGCTGCTGTCTATCTTCCCTCCCTCGGTCACGAGTTTGATCATCATCATCGCGGTGCTAGATTCGACCCGCGTGTTCCGCCTGACACGCTCGGTCGCGGTTAATGTGGCAGTGATGGATTATGTCGAAGCAGCACGCCTGCGCGGCGAAGGTCTGGGGTGGGTAATGCGTAAGGAAATTCTGCCCAATATCATGCCACCGCTGGTGGCCGAGTTCGGGCTGCGTTTCTGTTTCGTTTTCCTGACTATCGCGGCTTTGAGCTTCCTCGGTGTCGGCATCCAGCCGCCTACTGCGGACTGGGGCTCGATGGTGCGTGATAATGCGTCACTGATCCAGTTTGCCGCCTATGATCTGAAAGCAGGGCTGACACCGCTTTTACCGGCCGCGGCGATTGCACTTCTTACAGTGGCGGTGAATTTCATCGTCGATTGGTTCCTCCATCATACAAGCGGGCTGCGCGATGACCACTGAGTTCGGAAAAAAGGGCGATGTGCTTCTGGAAATGCGCGATGTGCGCATTGAGGGTTATTCCGATGAGCAATGGCACCAGATCATCAAGGGTGTGGATCTAACGCTTCACCGTGGCGAAGTTATGGGGCTTATTGGCGAGTCGGGTGCGGGCAAGTCCACACTGGGTCTGGGCGCCATGGGCTATACTCAGCCTGGCTGCCGCATCAACGGCGGCACGATCATTTTTGACGGTATCGATCTGGTGAACGCCCCAGAAAAAGAGAAGCGTGCCCTGTGGGGCACCCGCATCACTCACCTGGCCCACTCGGCGGCGGCCAGCCTCAACCCGGCGCATAAGCTGATCAATCAAACTATCGAGGCTTCTACCCGGCGCAAAATCCGCCCCGACGCGGAGAGCCGCACCGACGC
The DNA here is from genome assembly GCA_024227755.1 of Paracoccaceae bacterium. Taxonomy (GTDB): domain Bacteria; phylum Pseudomonadota; class Alphaproteobacteria; order Rhodobacterales; family Rhodobacteraceae; genus JAAEUB01. The sequence goes on from JAAEUB010000043.1 coordinate 14,443, forward strand.
AGTTGATCTTTACCAGCAATTGCAGCTTCCCAACCCGGATACCATCGGGGACCGCTACCCGCACCAGGTCTCGGGCGGGCAGCTTCAGCGAGTGATGACCGCCATGGCAATATCGCCGCGGCCTGATCTGATTATCTTTGATGAACCCACCACTGCGCTTGATGTGACGACCCAGGTCGATGTACTGGCCGCGATGCGTAAGATCGTCGAGGAGTATAACACCGCTGCCATATACATCACCCATGACCTGGCCGTTGTGGCCCAGATGGCAGACACCATCAAGGTGCTGCGCTATGGCGACGAAGTCGAACAGGCGGATACCCGCAAGATGCTGTCCGAACCCGAGCAAGCATATACCAAGTCGCTCTGGTCCGTGCGTGCGCTGCATAAACCTGAGGAGACCAATGAGGATATGATCCTCTCGGTCGAAGGTATCGACGCGGCATATGGCGCGGCGAAGGTATTGTTTGATGTGAACATTTCATTCCCGCGCGGCAAGACCGTGGCGGTGGTGGGCGAATCTGGGTCGGGCAAGTCCACGGTAGCCCGGGTGATCACCGGCCTTTTGCCGCAATCGCAGGGGCGCGTGACCTTCAATGGCGAAGAGCTTCCTGCAAAACTCAAGGACCGCTCGAAGGATCAGCTCCGGCGCATCCAGATGATTTACCAGATGGCAGATACTGCCATGAATCCGCGCCAGACCGTTGAGGATATAATAGGCCGTCCGCTGGAATTCTATCTGGGCCTCAAGGGAAAAGCGCGTGAGAAACGGGTGCTGGAGTTGCTCGAGATGATCGAGTTGGATGAAAGCTTCCTTGACCGACTACCATCCGAGCTGTCTGGCGGGCAGAAACAGCGTATCTGCATCGCCCGTGCACTGGCTGCCGAACCCGAGTTTATTATCTGCGACGAAGTCACATCCGCGCTCGATCAAATCGTGCAGGAAGGCATCCTCAAGCTATTGTTAAAACTGCAGAAAGAGTACGGATATACCTACATGTTCATCACCCATGACATTGCGGTGGTGAAGGCGATATCAGACGAGATTGTGGTGATGTTCCAGGGTGAAGTGGTGGAGCAGGGGCTGAAAAGTCAGATTACCTCGCCGCCCTATCCGGACTACACCAAGCTCCTCCTTTCCTCGGTGCCCGAGATGGATCCCGATTGGCTGACAGGCCTGCTTGAAGAACGCGCAAAGGGTGGTGCCTAAACTACCCGATGACCCCTTGTGGTTTCGCTGAGCAATTCTCAAACCAAGCTGATCCTTGTGCGGGGTGGTGCAAGCCCGACCGAAGTGACTAGAAACGGGAAACTGAAATCAGAATGCGCGCGACCTTTGCATTGTTGCCGGTGTAACCGCCGTCTTTCCAAATGCCGGGAAATCGGCGAGATTTACAAATTCTACGGAAATAGAACGCCCCTTTTTGTAAATCTCGCTCGTCCTGAGATACGTTTTGTAAATTTTTCAGACAAGAATTGCTCGATTCACCCTGTGAGGCTTCCTAGTATCGCTGCCTCGTGCTTTTTGATGATGCGTCGGGCGGAGGAAAAGCCACCAGCAACGCTTTGGTTTTTCAACTCGGGAAATATCTCAAATATCTCAGCGCGGCTTTCTTGAGCTATGGATGACATGACATAGTCGCCGGGTTGGAAGCTTTCGCTCCAGGCCGAATCTGCAAAGACAACTTCGTGATGGTCGAACATCAGGTGGATGTAGCTGACCGAACTTACTTCAGCCTGCTCAATCCCCGGCCTGCCAGTCAGGTGCTTGGCCGCGACAAGTACCTCGCTATCGCCAAAATACGCACTGGCCATTTTATCAAATATCAGCATCCGGTGGTTGGGGCTGACCAGCATATCCCGAGATGGCAAACCCCTGCCCAGCGCGCCTTCCCGGATCCGTACAGGTTGCAGGTGGGCTGCTTTGTTCATCCAGTGCCGGTTAACGTGGCGTTGGCCGATCCAGCGCACTTCCTGAAACCCATTATCGCGGGTGATAATTCTGTCGCCTTCGCGCAGTTTCTCAATCGCTACAGCGCCACGCGACGTGACCATCCTGGTACCGGGTGTAAAGCAAGGCACAATTTCTTCGATGCCCTCGAAGGTCAGGCTACCGGTAACTTCGCCGTCAGCATCGAGAAAATCAATGGTGCCATTTTCGGAATTCAAGGGGTCGTAATTAACGTGATAGGGACCAGCCCCGGCCATGTCGATGATGTCGTAATCGTCGCCGGTTTCACCGCCAAGAATATGGTCGCCCGAGGTTACATTGACAAAGGTATCGCGGTCAGCGCCACCGTCCATTTTGTCAGCATCGGTGCCACCGTCAAGAATATCGTCGCCTGCCCCGCCAGATAGAGCGTCGTTTTCGTCCCCACCTAAGAGAGTATCGTTGCCTGCGTCGCCGGTAAGGATGTCATCGCCAGTTCCGCCAACGAGTATATCATCGCCGCCGCCGCCAGACAGTTCATCATGCCCTGCATTGCCGTATAGCTTGTCGTTGCCCGTACCACCGTAGATCTCATCGTTTCCAGTGCCACCGTAGGCTTCGTCGTTACCATCGCCTGCATCAACCTGATCGTCGCCTGAGCCGGCATTGATCCGATCATCGCCCGCGCCAGCGTCGATAAAATCATCATCACCCAATTCACCGGGTAACACCGCATCGCCATTGTCGATGGCATCCCCATCAGCGTCCCAATAGCCCGGCCCGATATTGTCATCGCTCGAAGTACCGGAAACAATCCCGTCCGAAGCCGGGGGAATACCCAGGGCCTCAAGCTCGGCCGGCTCATCAACCGCGGAAGGGGGAACGCCGATCAGGGTAATTCTTTCACCTCCGGGAAAATTAAGCACCGCGTTGCCTGAGCCATCATCGGTAACCGTCACATCACGGGTGGTAACCGGAGAAGTGCCGCCATCGCGGGTCAGTTCAGATACATCTAGCCGGTCACCGGGAGTATAGGTACCGTCGCCGTTATCGGTTGGGGCGCTGAAACCCTCGACCCGGTCGGCACCACCGAAATCGCCAAGCACCAGCGTATCGGTGCCTGAGCCAAGAATGATGTTTTCGATGCCGTTATAGTCTGCGGTAAAGGTGCCATCAGTAAAGGTGCCGATCCCCGGATTTACGTTGGTTAGGTCAATTGTCAGGTCGTCGGTTACGCCGGACATATCCAATGTATCGCCGTTAACCTCGTCCTGATCTTCACCCGAGATTGAATCGTTGCCAAAGTCGTTTTCGATGACGAATGTATCATCCCCGTAGCCACCCCACAGGTAATCATTTCCTTCGCCGGTACTGCCGGAATAGATCGTATCATTGCCGTATGAGCCACGCAGGTGATCATCGCCCGTGCCGCCATGCAGCACGTCATTGCCGTAACCTCCGTTGACGATGTCGTCACCCGCTCCGCCGTAAAAGGTATCGTTGCCGGTTCCCATTTCGGCGATGTCGGCACCGTCGCCGCCATAAATCGTATCGTTACCCTCATCGCCGTTGATCATGTCATCACCAGCATCGCCATAAAGCGTATCGTCGCCCTCACCGCCCGAGATGAAATCGTTACCTACACCGCCGTGAACTTCGTCGTTGCCCAGATCTGCAAAAATGTTGTCGGTGCCTTCACCCGCCTGAATGACGTCGTCGCCGGTGGTAACCATGTCGCCGTCGGGGTCGCCGGTATAAGCGAGATCAATCAGGTCATCACCGGAAGTGCCCGAGACAATGTCGTCGGACGCCGCCACCATACTTATATTCGAAATGCCGAACATGCCGGAGTTATCGTCACTTTCGCCGTGATCAAAGTTGAACGTTAGATTGGTGATCGGACCGGCAATATGGACGGTCACAGAATCAGGTGCGCCAGTGGTTTCCACACCACTTGAAGCACTGCCGTCAGCGTTAAGGGTGCCGCCAGTAACCGAGTGCAGCCCATCAAGATCTGAGTATCTGATGGTAACCTGCTCGTCGGCGGCGTTCGTGGCAATGATAGTTAAACTGTCGTCCCAGGAACCAGCACTCTGGTCGATATCAAAAACCTCAAACGACAGGTTCTCGACGGGGGTGTCGAAGTTCATTCTGGTCGTGACAGCGCTGGTCAGGCCTGAGACCCAAAGCGCGGTTTCGGCAGGAGTGCCTGATGTCCGGACATTGGCAGTTTGGCCGGATGCATTGGAGTTTGTTATGGCAGTGACGCCCACAGCATCGGGGCCATCGCCCAGCATGGTCGACCCATTGGCACCTATAGAGGCCCAATCCAGATCATAATTCGGCATAACACCCTCACTTTACCCGCAAGGAATTGAACACACTCCACCCACGGTCAGACTCTCACAGAAGGTCCGGTGTAAATGGGTAATGTGGTCAGAATATGCCGGGATTTTGCGCGCAATCGGATGGATTTTGCGGTGTTTATCCGCGTAAACGTATGCCCTTTGGGTCAAAAGGTGGTGCTTTCAGCAGGCGCGCCTTATGGGGGCGACCGATCACAAAGACCGTGACCTCATCCCCCGGTGCGAC
>JAAEUB010000044.1 GCA_024227755.1 Paracoccaceae bacterium
CGGGTTCATCACGCATTTGGCTATGCAAAAGCAATGGATCGGTACCAATGTCCTGCGCAACCGCAAGGCCTTTGTCACCCAAAGCACCTATTCACTAATTCAAAGTGCCTGGCGGGGGTTCAGAGAGAGAGTAAAGGATTTTTCCTCTTTTCGTCCCGTCGAGTCGATCGCCGCACCTGTGGCGGTCTGCTGCGATGGTAGCACCACCGTTTTTACCGAAATCCAACCCTCTATTCGTGCCGCTGCCGTCCCTGTTCGGACGGATCGCTCCCTGGACGAGCCGAAGGCTAAAAGCTGCGGTTGCGGCGAGAAAACCAATTTCTGGAGTCGCTTGTTTAAGGAATCCTACAGCGCGACCCTGATGGTTATCAAATTCATGGCTTTGGCCTTTTTCCTGGAAGCCTTGATTATTCTTTATATCCCGGCAGAGTGGATCGCCGGCATTATGGGCCGGGGAAATGCCTGGGCCATTATTACGGCAGCATTACTTGGTGTCCCAACCTATACCAGCAATTTGAGCGCCTTGCCGATGGTCAGCGGTCTTTTGGTACAGGGCATGAGCCCGGCCGCCGCGCTGGCCTTCCTGATCGCCGGTCCGACCACGACGCTGCCGGCCATGGCCCTGAAAATATCACGCGCTTGCGCCGCTTTGCCATTAGCATCATCAAATCCAAAGGGGTACGCAGCGTCGCTCAGAAAATGCGACAGCCCATGCTCAATGTTCGCTTGGTCTTTGACTACCCGCGCATGACTGAA
>JAAEUB010000045.1 GCA_024227755.1 Paracoccaceae bacterium
CCAAGCTGGAAGCAGCTGGCGCCGAGATCGAAATCGCCTAAGGGCGCTGATGGGGCCGATTTCTTCAAAGAAATCGGGCCGGAATTTTCAAAAATTCCGGTGGGCTCCGTGAAAGAATTGGCTGGATCCGGGTGAAAACCCCGGGTCCAGCCGAACCTTTCTTGGCAAGGGTCCCTGAGGGGATTTTTTCCAAGGCAAGGTTCACAAGGTCGGGAGGAAGCCGGTGGGACGGCTTCCACGAATTGGCCAGAACCAAACCGTCTCGAACGAGGCATCCACGTCGCCCCAACGTTGGTGTCTCAGGTGAGAAATGAAAGGCAATATCCTTATGGCGCAGTCCTATCTTGGCCAAAAACGACTTCGTAAATACTACGGTAAAATTCGCGAAATTCTTGAAATGCCGAACCTGATTGAGGTTCAGAAAAGCTCGTACGACCTGTTCCTTGGTTCTGGTGACCAGCCTGAGCCGATGGATGGTGAAGGCATCATGGGCGTGTTTCAATCGGTCTTTCCGATCAAGGATTTCAACGAGACCGCGGTGCTCGAGTTTGTGAAATACGAGCTGGAAAAACCGAAATACGACGTCGAGGAATGCCAGCAACGCGACATGACCTATTCAGCGCCGCTGAAGGTCACCTTACGTCTGATCGTGTTTGATATTGACGAAGATACCGGCGCCAAGTCGGTCAAGGACATCAAAGAACAAGACGTTTTCATGGGCGATATGCCTCTCATGACCCCGAACGGCACGTTCATTGTTAACGGCACCGAACGGGTGATCGTCAGCCAGATGCACCGCTCTCCGGGCGTCTTTTTCGATCACGACAAGGGCAAAAGCCATTCTTCGGGCAAACTGCTTTTCGCCTGCCGTATTATCCCCTATCGCGGCTCGTGGCTGGATTTTGAGTTTGACGCCAAGGATGTCGTCCACGCACGCATTGACCGCCGCCGGAAATTGCCGGTGACCACCCTGCTTTATGCGCTGGGGCTGGACCAAGAAGCGATCATGGACGCCTATTACGATACGGTTTCCTTCAAGCTGAAAAAGAACAAAGGCTGGGTTACCAAGTTCTTCCCAGAACGCGTTGGCGGCACCCGCCCGACTATGGATATTGTTGACGCCAAATCTGGCAAGGTAATTGCCGAAGCGGGCAAGAAAATCACCCCGCGCGCGGTCAAGAAGCTGATGGAAGACGCCAAGATTGCCAATGTGCTGGTGCCCTTTGAAAACATCGTCGGGCGCTATGTTGCAAAAGACATCATCAACGAAGAATCCGGCGCTATCTATGTCGAGGCTGGCGATGAGCTGACCCAGGAGATGGATAAAGAGGGTAACGTCATCGGCGGCACCTTGTTGGAGCTGGTTGACGCAGGCATCACCGATATCCCGGTGCTGGACATCGACAATATCAATGTCGGCCCCTACATGCGCAACACCATGGCGGTTGATAAAAACCTGGGCCGTGATACCGCGCTTATGGATATCTACCGTGTTATGCGCCCCGGCGAACCGCCCACGGTTGACGCCGCATCGGCGCTGTTTGACACCCTGTTTTTTGACAGCGAACGTTATGACCTTTCGGCTGTTGGCCGGGTCAAAATGAATATGCGCCTGGCACTTGATGCCGAAGACACTCAGCGCACGCTGCGCCGCGAAGATATCGTCGCCTGCATCAAGGCGCTGGTTGATCTGCGCGACGGCAAAGGCAACATCGACGACATCGACCACCTTGGTAACCGCCGGGTACGTTCGGTTGGCGAATTGATGGAAAATCAGTACCGCGTCGGTCTGTTGCGCATGGAGCGCGCAATCAAAGAACGCATGTCCAGCGTCGAGATCGACACAGTCATGCCGCAAGACCTGATCAACGCCAAACCGGCAGCAGCTGCGGTTCGCGAGTTTTTTGGTTCCAGCCAGCTTTCTCAGTTCATGGACCAAACCAACCCGCTGTCGGAAGTCACCCACAAACGCCGTCTTTCGGCGCTTGGGCCGGGTGGTCTGACACGCGAACGTGCTGGCTTTGAGGTGCGCGACGTGCACCCAACCCACTATGGCCGGATGTGTCCGATCGAAACGCCCGAGGGTCCGAACATTGGCCTGATCAACTCACTTGCCACCTTCGCGCGGGTAAACAAATACGGTTTCATCGAAACCCCTTACCGTACTGTGAAGGACGGTCAGGTGACGGATGAAGTCAATTACATGTCTGCGACCGAAGAAATGCGCCACACCGTGGCGCAGGCCAACGCGCATATTGATGAAAATGGCCGGTTTGAAAACGATCTGGTCTCGACCCGTCAGTCTGGTGAATACATGCTTTCGGCTCGTGAAAGCGTCGACCTTATCGACGTCAGCCCGAAACAGCTGGTATCGGTTGCGGCATCCCTGATCCCCTTCCTTGAAAATGACGACGCCAACCGCGCCCTGATGGGTTCGAACATGCAACGTCAGGCGGTACCGCTTTTGCAAGCAACCGCACCTTTGGTGGGAACCGGTATCGAACATGTTGTGGCACGCGATTCAGGTGCGTCGATTATGGCCAAGCGTGGCGGTGTGGTTGACCAGGTGGACGCCACACGTATCGTTGTTCGCGCGACCGAGGATCTTTCTGTCGGCGACCCCGGCGTTGATATCTACCGCCTGCGCAAGTTCCAGCGTTCGAACCAGAACACCTGCATCAACCAGCGTCCGCTGGTGAAAGTTGGTGACAAGGTTGGCAAAAACGAAGTTATCGCCGACGGTCCTTCGACTGATCTGGGTGAATTGGCTCTGGGTAAAAACGTGGTCGTCGCCTTCATGCCGTGGAACGGCTACAACTATGAAGACTCGATCCTGATTTCCGAGCGCGTTGCCCGTGACGACGTCTTCACCTCGATCCATATCGAGGAATTTGAAGTCGCCGCGCGTGACACCAAGCTTGGACCGGAAGAAATCACCCGCGACATCCCCAATGTCGGCGAGGAAGCCCTGCGCAACCTCGACGAAGCAGGCATCGTCTATATCGGTGCCGATGTTGAACCGGGCGATATTCTGGTTGGTAAGATCACCCCGAAAGGCGAAAGCCCGATGACGCCTGAGGAAAAGCTCCTGCGCGCCATTTTCGGCGAAAAGGCCTCGGATGTTCGCGATACATCACTGCGGGTTAAGCCTGGTGATTTCGGAACTGTTGTAGAGGTTCGGGTGTTCAACCGCCACGGCATCGAAAAAGATGAACGCGCCTTGCAGATCGAACGCGAAGAGGTTGAAACCCTCGCGCGTGACCGCGATGACGAGCTGCATATTCTCGAACGCAACACCTATGCGCGTCTGAAGACCATGCTCATGGGCAAGGTTGCCTTGAAGGGCCCGAAAGGCGTCAAGCCCAAGTCGGAAGTCACCGAAGAGCTGCTGGCAGGCCTGTCACGTGGTCAGTGGTTCCAACTGGCGCTGGGCGAAGAAGAGGATGCAGCGCAAGTCGAAGCCCTGCAAACCCAGTTCGACGCACAGAAGCGTGCTCTTGAGCACCGCTTTGAAGACAAGGTCGAGAAAGTGCGCCGGGGCGATGATCTGCCACCGGGTGTGATGAAAATGGTCAAAGTGTTCGTGGCGGTGAAGCGCAAGCTGCAACCGGGCGACAAGATGGCCGGTCGTCACGGCAACAAAGGTGTGATCTCCAAGGTTGTACCAATGGAAGACATGCCGTTCCTTGCCGATGGTACTCCGGTTGATTTCTGCCTTAACCCGCTTGGTGTGCCAAGCCGGATGAATGTCGGACAGATCCTCGAAACCCATATGGGTTGGGCTGCACGTGGCATGGGGCTGAACATTGACGAAGCCCTGGGTGATTATCGCCGCAATGGTGATCTGAGCCCTGTGCGTGAGGCAATGCATCTTGCTTACGGCGATGCTGCATATGAGGAAGGTATCAAGGGCATGGATGACGAAATGCTGCTTGAAGCCGCAGGCAATGTCACCGGCGGTGTACCGATTGCCACACCGGTCTTTGATGGTGCCAAGGAAGAAGACGTCAATAACGCCCTGACCCGCGCAGGCTTTGACACCTCGGGTCAGTCGATCCTGTTTGACGGTCGTACCGGTGAACAATTCGCGCGTCCCGTTACTGTTGGGGTCAAATACCTGCTGAAACTGCACCACCTTGTGGATGACAAAATCCACGCGCGTTCGACCGGGCCATACAGCCTCGTCACCCAGCAACCGCTGGGCGGTAAAGCGCAGTTCGGTGGGCAGAGGTTTGGTGAGATGGAGGTCTGGGCACTTGAAGCTTACGGTGCCGCCTACACCTTGCAGGAAATGCTGACCGTGAAATCGGATGACGTTGCCGGACGGACCAAGGTCTATGAAAGCATCGTCAAAGGCGAGGACAACTTTGAAGCAGGCGTGCCTGAAAGCTTCAACGTTCTGGTCAAAGAGGTACGCGGCCTCGGCCTTAACATGGAACTCCTGGATACGGAGGGCGACGAGTAGGGCGGGGTTCACCCCGCCACACCCACCCATCCGACCAAATTTGAGGACACTTGAAAATGAACCAGGAACTGACAACCAACCCGTTCAACCCACTGGCCCCGCAAAAGACCTTTGACGAGATCAAAGTCTCGCTTGCCAGCCCTGAACGTATCCTAAGCTGGTCTTACGGCGAGATTAAAAAGCCCGAGACCATCAATTACCGGACCTTCAAGCCCGAGCGTGACGGCCTTTTCTGTGCCCGTATCTTTGGACCGATCAAGGATTATGAATGCCTGTGCGGCAAATATAAGCGGATGAAATATCGCGGCGTTGTCTGCGAAAAATGCGGTGTGGAAGTCACGCTGCAAAAAGTTCGCCGCGAACGTATGGGTCACATCGAACTGGCCGCGCCCGTGGCCCATATCTGGTTCCTTAAGTCGTTGCCATCGCGCATCGGCCTGATGCTGGACATGACCCTGCGTGATCTGGAACGTATTCTTTACTTTGAAAACTATGTGGTGATTGCACCCGGCCTGACCGACCTCAATTACGGTCAGTTGATGAGCGAAGAAGAGTTCATGGAGGGGCAAGCCATCTAGGGCATGGACGCCTTCACCGCCAATATCGGTGCCGAAGCGATCCGCGAAATGCTGGCCGCGATTGACCTTGAAGCCGAAGCCGAAACCCTGCGTGCTGATCTGGCCGTGGCAACTGGTGAGCTTAAGCCCAAGAAAATCATCAAACGCCTGAAAATCGTCGAAAGCTTCATCGATTCAGGCAACCGCCCCGAATGGATGATCCTGACCGTTGTGCCGGTTATCCCGCCCGAGCTGCGCCCGCTGGTGCCGCTGGACGGTGGCCGTTTTGCGACGTCGGATCTCAACGATCTGTATCGCCGGGTGATCAACCGTAACAACCGTCTGAAACGTCTGATCGAACTGCGCGCACCTGATATTATCGTGCGCAACGAAAAACGGATGTTGCAGGAATCGGTTGATGCGCTGTTTGACAATGGCCGCCGTGGCCGCGTCATCACCGGTGCCAACAAACGTCCGCTGAAATCTCTTTCAGACATGCTGAAGGGTAAGCAGGGTCGTTTCCGTCAGAACCTCTTGGGTAAACGCGTCGACTTCTCAGGTCGCTCAGTAATCGTGACCGGGCCTGAACTGAAGCTGCATCAATGTGGTCTGCCAAAGAAAATGGCCTTGGAACTTTTCAAGCCGTTCATCTATTCGCGGCTTGAGGCCAAAGGGCTCAGCTCTACCGTCAAACAGGCCAAGAAACTGGTTGAAAAGGAACGCCCCGAAGTATGGGACATCCTTGACGAGGTGATCCGTGAACACCCCGTCATGCTTAACCGCGCGCCGACCCTGCACCGCTTGGGCATTCAGGCGTTTGAACCTGTGCTGATCGAAGGTAAAGCCATCCAGCTTCACCCGCTTGTCTGCTCGGCCTTCAACGCTGACTTTGACGGTGACCAAATGGCGGTCCACGTGCCGCTTTCGCTTGAAGCACAGCTTGAAGCGCGCGTCTTGATGATGTCGACCAACAACGTTCTGTCACCAGCCAACGGTGCGCCGATTATTGTTCCGTCGCAGGATATGATCCTGGGTCTTTACTATATCACCATGGAACGCGAAGGCATGAAGGGCCAGGGCATGGTCTTTGCCGATGCCGATGAGGTCCAGCATGCGCTGGATGCCGGAGAGGTGCACCTGCACGCCAAGGTTCAGGCCCGTTTGCCGCAGATTGACGAAGAAGGGAACGAGGTTCTGACGCGGTTTGAAACCACGCCGGGTCGCCTGCTTCTTGGTCGCCTGCTGCCGCTGAACACCAAAGCACCGTTTGACCTTGTGAACCGCCTTTTGCGCAAGAAAGAAGTGCAGCAGGTTATTGACACTGTCTACCGCTATTGCGGCCAAAAAGAGAGCGTCATTTTCTGTGATCAGATCATGACCATGGGCTTCAAAGAGGCGTTCAAGGCTGGGATCAGCTTTGGCAAGGATGACATGGTCATTCCTGATACCAAATGGCCGATCGTTGACGGCGTGCGGGCTCAGGTTAAAGAGTTCGAAAAGCAATACATGGACGGTCTGATCACGTTGGGCGAGAAATACAACAAAGTCGTTGATGCCTGGTCGAAATGTTCTGATCAGGTCGCCGATGCGATGCTGGGCGAAATCTCGTCGATGAAAAAGGACGATGCGGGGGCCGAAATGGAACCCAACTCGGTCTATATGATGTCGCATTCCGGTGCGCGTGGTTCGCCCGCGCAGATGAAACAGCTGGGCGGTATGCGTGGTCTGATGGCCAAACCTTCTGGCGAGATCATCGAGACCCCGATCATCTCGAACTTCAAAGAAGGCCTGTCAGTGCTGGAATACTTCAACTCTACCCACGGCGCACGTAAGGGTCTTGCGGATACGGCGCTGAAGACTGCCAACTCAGGCTATCTGACCCGTCGTCTGGTGGACGTGGCGCAGGATTGTATCATTCGTCAAAACGATTGTGGGACTGAAAAAACCATCAAAGCCGAGGCCGCCGTTAACGACGGCGAGGTTGTCGCAACCCTGTCCGAACGTATTCTGGGCCGGGTTACGGGCGAAGATGTTGTTCATCCAGCCACCGGCGAGGTACTGGCCGCTAAGAATGAACTGATCGACGAACGTACTGCCGACGCAATCGAAGCATCGGGTATCGGTTCTTTCAGCATTCGCAGCCCATTGACTTGCGAGGCTGAAGAAGGCGTCTGCGCCATGTGTTATGGTCGTGATCTGGCACGTGGTACCAAGGTCAATGTCGGCGAAGCTGTCGGCATTATCGCCGCGCAGTCAATCGGCGAACCAGGCACCCAGCTGACCATGCGGACCTTCCACATCGGCGGCATTGCTCAGGGTGGCCAGCAATCGTTCCAGGAAGCAGGGCAGGAGGGCCGGATTGAATTCCGTAACCCGAACACCCTGAAAAACGCTTCTGGTGACGTGGTGGTCATGGGCCGCAACATGCAGATGGCGATCATTGACGAAAACGATGTTGAACGCGCCAGCTTCAAACTGACTTACGGCTCCAAACTGCATGTCGCAGATGGGGAAAAAGTCGGCCGCGGCGACAAGCTTTATGAATGGGACCCGTATACCTTGCCGATTATTGCCGAAAAGGGCGGTACGGCCAAGTTTGTCGATCTGGTCGTCGGCACCTCGGTGCGTGACGAAACCGATGATGCCACCGGCATGACCCAGAAGATTGTCACTGACTGGCGTACTGCGCCGAAGGGAGGCGACCTCAAGCCTGAGATCATCATTGTCGATAAAGACGGTGAACCCGTGCGCAACGATGCCGGTAACCCGGTGATCTATGCGATGTCGGTTGACGCCATCTTGTCGATCGAAGAAGGCACCAAGATCAAGCCGGGCGATGTTGTGGCACGTATTCCGCGTGAGGGTGCCAAAACAAAGGACATCACCGGTGGTCTGCCGCGTGTGGCCGAGCTCTTTGAGGCCCGTCGCCCCAAAGACCACGCCATCATCGCCGAGATTGACGGTTATGTGCGCTATGGCCGAGACTATAAAAACAAGCGTCGCATCGCCATTGAACCGGCCGATGAGAGCATGGAAAAGGTCGAGTACATGGTGCCCAAAGGCAAACACATCCCGGTTGCCGAAGGGGACTTCATCCAGAAGGGTGAATACATCATGGACGGCAACCCGGCACCGCACGACATTCTGTCGGTGATGGGAGTCGAGGCGCTGGCGGACTACATGATCGACGAGGTGCAGGATGTTTACCGCCTACAAGGCGTGAAGATCAACGATAAGCATATCGAAGTGATCGTGCGTCAGATGTTGCAGAAATGGGAGATCCAGGATTCGGGCGAAACCACGCTGCTGAAAGGCGAACATGTGGACAAGGCCGAGTTTGAGGCAGCCAACGAGAAAGCGATCTCTAAGGGCGTGCGCCCGGCGCAGGGCGAACCAATCTTGTTGGGGATCACCAAGGCAAGCCTGCAAACCCGCAGCTTCATCTCGGCAGCTTCGTTCCAGGAAACCACCCGCGTCCTTACCGAAGCCTCGGTTCAGGGCAAACGCGACAAGCTGGTGGGCCTCAAGGAAAACGTCATCGTTGGCCGCCTGATCCCGGCCGGTACTGGTGGGGCAACACAAAAAGTGCGCCACATAGCACAGGAACGTGACAACAAAGTCATCGAGGAAGCCCGCGCCGAAGCCGAAGCGGCAGCGGCACTTGCGGCACCTTCTGAAGCTGATGACTTCTTTGTCGACACCCCGAGCAACGAAGACGAAGACGCTTCGGGTCTGGTTGAAACCCCGGAATCAGCTGGCGAAGAACAGCCCTGATCCCGACCGGACAAACACAATTAAAGCCTCGCCCTTACCGGCGGGGCTTTTTCATTTTCCGGCGAGCAAAAAAACCCGCAAGTCTGCCGCCGCCGCCACTGGCCTGGGTAGCGGTCGCAAACAGACATTCCATGAGGTTACTCAGGCAAAAACAGTTCACTTTTTCCCGCCGCCCGCATGGACCCCAAAAAAATTGTTAAGGCAGCGCTGAACCGCTTGGTGTCCCGACCGATCATTTTCCCCTTGGACATATGCGCTTTTGTACCCATATAGGGGCCATGCTTTCTCGTTCAGTCAAATATGCCTGGGCTCACGTCCGGTACATTCCTTTGTGGTCTGCGCTAACCTATTCGCGTTGGCGTCCCTTTGATGCGCGCGCGCGTTCGTTGGGCGCGGCCTTCGGCGCGGTCATGCGCTGGTTTCCCGTCGCCACGCGACGCTTTGACCGCGAATTGCTGCGCATTTTCCCTGATATGCCACGTGGCGAACGGATGAAGCTGTGCCGTGATATGGGCCGCAATATGGGCCAGACGCTTTTTGAGATCTACCACAATGCCGAATTTCAGGTCCGGTTGGACAAGTTCCACGTCTCGGGTCCCGGCCTTGCGGCGCTGGATGCGGCACGCGCGGCAGGCAAAGGCGCACTCATCGTATCGGGTCATTTCGGTCAGTGGGAAGCTACCCGTGCGGTGCTTAAAGCGCGCGGTATGGAAACCGGCGGCGTCTATCGTCGGCAAAGCAACCGTCACTATCAACGCCTGCTTGTGGCCGGAATAGAAGCTGGGGGCAAACCCGCTATGACAACCGGGCGCACCGGCACCAAGAACCTTGTCCGTCATTTGCGCAGCGGTGGCTTTGCCGCCATCCTGCTTGACGAAAAAACCGCCGATGGTGAACGTATGCCGTTCATGGGCTATGAGGCCCTGACCTCACTGGCCGCGGCACGTCTGGCGTTGAAATACGACATTCCGCTTGTTCCCGTCTATGGCACGCGCATGGGCGATAACGGTGAGATTGCGGTCGAGTTTGAAGCCCCCATTCCCCATACCGACGCCCGCACGATGACACAGGCTTTCAACGACAGCTTGTCGGCACGTATCCTGGAGCACCCAGATCAATGGTACTGGATGCTGCGCCGCTGGAAAGACGTGTAGCTAAATTCCGATAGGCAATTCCAATTATGACCGCAAGCAAGCGGTTTCGAAACCGCTTAAGGAAGGCGTTTCGAAACGCCTTGGATCGCGCGGGTTATCTAAGAAGCGCCGGTTTATTTGACTGATCGCCCGCACGAAAGTTTCCCTCCGGGTAAATGACTGCTTCGAGCCCATTGTGGAAATGTTAGAACCTTGCAGCGCCCGCCCGCAGAAACCTCGATGTGGCAACGCGGCGAAAAAATGGATGCGCCACAGCAGGAAGAGCGGTCGTTCATGCAAGCTGCAGCAAAACTGACGACGACAATGACCGGGTAGCGGGGCAAACCCGTTCTTCTTTTCATACGGTCAATTGGATTCAGTGCGTGCAGGACAGACCGAGCCCGAAGTCATCGTCATCGGCCTGTTTCAGATTTTCGCAGCATTTGCCGATAATTGTGCTGAAACGCGAAAAAAGGCCTCAAGATCAGGCGCTTCAATACCTACCAGCAATTGATCCTGCACCAGAGCCTCTGCCGCCAAAACTCGCTCAAAAATCGCTGATCCGTCGATTGTGAGTTTCAGTATCCGGCTACGTTTGTCGCTGGGATTTGGTTTTGAGACCAGCATTCCCTTTTCCGTCAACTCGCTAATCAGGCGGGTTACCTGTGCGCGGTCCCGCTTCAGAACGCTGGCAATTTCGGCCGGAGAGGCTTGACCTGCCGTCTTCACA
>JAAEUB010000046.1 GCA_024227755.1 Paracoccaceae bacterium
AGATATTGGCGGGCAGGTTCATACGCGCAAGTTCACGCGCCAGACCCAGCCCATCCTCGTCAATCATTTCCTGGTAATTGTCATAGGCCCGGTTGGCGTCACCCTTCAAGATCTCCAGCACCCGCGCCGCGTCTTCGCCCTCCAGCACCTTGCCCCTGCCCTGATTGTTCACCTCGGACTGCGCCGCCACATGTTCGGGCGCGGGGATATAAAACTCGCGGTCCAGAATGGAATAGCGCGCTGAATACTCGTTTACATTGGCGGTGCGGTGGCGGATCCACTGGCGCGCCACAAAGACCGGCAGCTTCACATGCAGCTTGATCTCGCACATCTCAAACGGGGTCGAGTGCCAGTGACGCATCAGATACCTGATCAGCCCCTCGTCATTTGTCACCGCTTTGGTGCCCTTGCCATAGCTGACGCGCGCTGCCTGACAAATCGCGGCGTCATCCCCCATATAATCGATCACCCGTACGAACCCGTGGTCAAGGACCGTATGGGCGGTATAAAGGTGCGCCTCCATGCCATCAGAGACCGCGCGCAGGGTCTGGCGGGGGGTGGCGCGTTGCGCTTCAATCTCAGCAATTTGCTTCTTGGTCAGGCTCATGGCGAATCTCTTTCGGGTTTGTGTGCTGGCACCACTATATATAGCGGCACGCCTTGACCCAACCACGATATGATACTGGGTTTTCCCTGGTCCTTCTTCTGCTAAGATATGTGCACTGAGGGGGAACCACATGAAAATTCGTTACCTGCACACTATGGTCCGCGTCAAAGACCTGGACGCATCAATCGCATTCTTTGAGCTTCTGGGTATGAAAAAAACCCGCCAGTCAGATTATGAAAATGGGCGATTTTCCCTGGTTTTCATGGCCCCAGAAGGCCAAGAGGATTGCGCGGTTGAGCTGACCCATAACTGGGACGGCGATGAAGGCCTGCCCTCGGACAGCCGTCATTTTGGCCACCTCGCTTACGAAGTTGAAGACATTTACGCCTTATGTGCGCATCTTCAGGCAAACGGCGTGGTGATCAACCGCCCGCCGCGTGACGGGCGCATGGCATTTGTGCGCAGCCCGGATAATATCTCGGTTGAGTTATTGCAAATGGGCGACGCAAAAGAGCCGGAGGAACCGTGGGCAAGTATGGAAAATACCGGTCACTGGTAGGGGCTCTTGCTCTCGTATCCTTTGCCGGCTCGGCTATGGCCGCGCCCTGCCGTCAGGCGCTTGCGTTGGGGCTTGATGTATCAGGCTCGGTGGACGCGAATGAATACCGTCTGCAACTTGACGGGCTGGCTGCGGCGCTGACGGATCCAATGGTGCGCGACACCCTTTTGGCGATGCCGCAAGCCCCGGTACGTCTGACAATTTATGAATGGAGCGCACCGGGGGATCAGCGCCTGCTGCTGCCGTGGACTGATATCAACGACACGGCCACATTGACCGCAATCATCGGGCTCCTGACAGCGACGGAACGCGCACCATCAGGTCCCTCAACCGCTCTTGGAATGGGGATGAGCTTTGGTGCCGAGCTTCTGGCCGAGCAGTATAAATGCTGGAAGCGCACGCTGGATATTTCCGGTGATGGGCGTTCAAACACCGGCCCGCGACCGCAAGACGTGGCAGATTTGCCTGCCCTTGCCGGGATCACCGTCAATGCACTGGTGATTGGTTCAGGCGACGAGTCGCGCGGTGATCTTAACATTTATTTCAAGACGTTGGTCATTCGCGGACCCGATGCTTTTACCGAGGAAGCTCACGACTTTACCGCCTATGAACGGGCAATGGTGCGGAAATTACTCAGGGAACTTCAGGGGCTTGCAGTGTCTGAACTGGTGCTGCATCCGTAGTGGATTTCTCGCCACGATTACGACGACCTAACTGCCGCGGTAAGTGGAATAGCCGTATGGCGATAATAACAGCGGCACATGGTAATGCGCGTCCGGATCGCTCATACCGAAACGGATCGGGACCTCATCCAGAAACAATGGCGTTTCCCCGGCCTGACCCGTAATCCGCAAATATTCACCCGCGAAAAACACCAGCTCATAGGTACCAATGGCAAAATCACCCTTTGGCAGGATCGGTGTATCGGTGCGCCCATCTGCATTGGTGACGCTTTCAGCCAGTATTTCACGCGACGCGCCCTCAACCCGGTAAAGGGTAATGCGAAGTCCCGCCGCCGGTGCCCCGCGCGCTGTATCCAGTACATGTGTGGTCAAATAGCCCTGAGCCATATTCTGCCTTTCGTTTCCCCATAGTGGCAAGGCAACCGGCAAAAAGCGAGGGGCTTGGTCCGCTGTAAAAAGTCTTTTCAGGATTTTTTGAAAGCCAGCGCGGATTTTTTCGGATAACCTGAAAAAAAGACAGGGTGAGGTGCCAGAAGTGCAACGCTATCCACGAGATTTGGCGGGTTACGGCCCCACTCCACCCGATCCGAAATGGCCCGGCGGGGCTCGCATTGCTGTACAGTTTGTGCTGAATTTCGAGGAAGGCGGCGAAAACAACATCTTGCATGGGGATGACGCGTCCGAGGCTTTCCTGTCAGACATTCCCGGTGCCTCTCCCTGGCCGGGACAACGCCACTGGAATATGGAATCGCTTTACGATTACGGCGCGCGGGCGGGATTCTGGCGCCTGCACCGCCTGTTTACCGGGGCGGGTATTCCGATCACGATCTATGGTGTCGCCACGGCGCTGGCGCGCAACCCGGTACATGTGGCGGCAATGCAGGATGCAGGTTGGGAAATAGCCAGCCACGGCCTTAAATGGGTCGAGCACAAGGACATGGACGAGGAAAGTGAACGCGCCGCCATTGCTGAGGCAATACGCCTGCAGGAAGAAGTCACCGGTGCCCGCCCCCTTGGCTGGTATACCGGGCGCTGCAGCGTAAATACCGTGCGATTGGTCGCCGAAGAGGGCGGCTTTGCTTACATCTCCGACACCTATGACGACGACCTGCCCTATTGGGCTGAATTTGGCCATCGTGACCAGCTGATCATTCCCTATACGCTTGAGGCCAACGACATGCGCTTTGCCACCGCGCCGGGCTATACTACCGGCGAGCAGTTTTTTATCTATCTGCGCGATGCCTTTGATGTGCTTTACGCCGAAGGGCTGGAAGGCGCACCAAAGATGATATCTATCGGGTTGCATAACCGGTTGATTGGGCGGCCGGGAAAACTGGCGGGGCTGAAGAAATTTATCGACTATATTCAGGGGTTTGAGGGCGTATGGTGCCCGCGTCGCATTGACATTGCCACCCACTGGGCCTCGCAGCATCCACATTCCCGCCGCACCCGCCCCAGCCAGATGGACAAGGCCACGTTTGTCACTGCTTATGGCGGTGTTTTTGAGCATTCTGCTTGGATTGCTGAACGCGCCCATGCGCTGGAACTTGGCCCATCGCACGACAGCGCATTGGGCCTGCACAACGCGTTGGCGCGGATGTTTCGCAGCGCCAGCTGGTCGCAAAAGCTTGGCGTTTTAAACGCACACCCTGATCTGGCCGGTAAACTGGCGGCAGCAAAGGAGCTGACCGTGGAAAGCACCGCGGAACAAGCCAGCGCCGGGCTGGATATTCTGACGGATGAAGAACGCGAAAGCCTCACCGGGCTTAACAAGGAATACATGGAAAAACATGGATTTCCTTTCATCATAGCCGTACGTGACCACAACAAGGCAGGCATCATGGCCGCCTTTGAGCGGCGCATCTCAAACGACAGCAAAACCGAATTCAAAGAAGCCTGCACTCAGGTTGAGCGCATTGCCATGCTACGCTTACAGGAACTATTGCCATGACCTCTTATGCCTTTCCCATCGGTGGCTTACCGGCGCAGACGGAAGATCCCGCAGGCCGCGCCATTTTCACCGAGGCCTATGCTTTCCTGCCCGCCGGAACCATGCGCGATATCGTGACATCAAGCCTTCCTGGCTGGCAAAGCACGCGCGTATGGATCCTGGCGCGTCCGTTGACGGGTTTTGCTGAAAGCTTTGCACAATACGCGGTCGAGGTGGCACCAGGTGGCGGTTCGGACCAGCCCGAACCGGACCGCCACGCCGAAGCGGTACTGTTTGTCGCCGAAGGTATCGGGCGGCTGTCAATCCGGGGCAAGGCGCATGAAATGGCACCGGGAACCTATGCCTATATCCCGGCAGGCACAGATTGGTCGGTTGTCAATCTTGGCGACGCGCGGCTGAAATTTCACTGGATCCGAAAACGCTATATCCCCGCGCCCGGGTCGTCAGTGCCCACGGCCTTTGTCACCTCGGACACGGATACCCCCCTTTCGCCAATGCCCGGCACCGATAAATGGGCCACAACACGCTTTGTCGACCCGACCGATATGTCACATGACATGCATGTCAACATCGTTACATTTCAGCCCGGCGGACGCATCCCCTTTGCCGAAACCCACGTGATGGAGCATGGCCTATATGTGTTGGAAGGCAACGCGCGTTATCTATTGAATAAAGATTGGGTCGAGGTTGGGCCGGGTGATTTCATGTGGCTGCGCGCCTTTTGCCCGCAAGCCTGCATCGCCACCGGTGACACTGGGTTTCGCTACCTGCTTTATAAAGACGTCAACCGCCACCCGGAACTGACCTTACCATGAACGATCCGGTTGCGATCACCGCCGAGCCACTGACGGCCGAAGCTTTCGCCCCCTTCGGGGATGTGCTGGAGGCAGCAGGCGAAGCCGACATGGTAATCAATGCCGGAAAATGTCAGCGCTTTCATGATCGCGCCAGGCTGGACTTTGGGAAAGCGGGCCGGGCGGGTCTGTCCCTGTTCAAGGCCGAGCCGCGCACCCTGCCCTATCAATTGGACATGCTCGAGCGTCATCCCCATGGCTCTCAGGCCTTCCTGCCGATGCAAGCCCGGTCGTTTTTGGTAATCGTTGCCCCAGACGAAGGAACCATACCCGGCACCCCCCGTGCCTTTCTTACCCGGCCCGGTCAAGGTGTGAACTATCACCGCGGTATTTGGCACGGGGTACTGGCACCCCTGTCAGATCCGGCGATTTTCGCCGTATTGGACCGGATCGGAGATACCCGGAATCTTGAAGAGCATTGGCTGGAAACACAATATGTGGTACATAATGCGACATTATGACCCAGCACTAGCGTAAGCCCCACCAAGAGGGCCAATCGAAAACCAGACGCCCGGCTCAAGGGGGCGCATTTAATGAAAGGGACGTAAATGACTGACGCAACAGGTGTGGTAAACCTAAAGGACCCCAATTATATGCCTCCGATTGGGCAAGCAGTGCCGCTTGGCCTACAACATGTCTTGGCAATGTTTGCCTCAAACGTAACTCCGGCGATTATAGTCGCGGGCGCTGCCGGGTTTGGCTTTGGCTCGGATCAGGGCGCATTGGGATTTCCGGACATGCGATATATGATTCAGATGTCGATGCTGTTTGCCGGTATCGCCACGCTGTTTCAAACCATAGGAATGGGCCCGGTCGGGGCGCGTTTGCCGATTGTGCAGGGCACATCCTTTGCCTTCCTGCCTGTGATGATCCCGGCCGTGGCCGGGGCTGGTACGGCCGGTATGGCCGGGTTGATGACCGGTATTGTCGTCGGCGGTGTATTTCACTTTCTGCTAGGTACGGTAATCGGCAAAATCCGCTTTGCCCTGCCGCCACTTGTAACGGGTCTGATTGTCCTGATGATCGGCTTGTCGTTGGTCGCGGTCGGCATTCAATATGCTGCTGGCGGTGTGCCGCTTATGGGCAAGCCTGAATTTGGCACCTTGTCCATGTGGATACCCGCGCTGGTCGTGATCATCGTGACGCTGGCGATCAAATTCTGGTTCAAAGGATTCATGTCGATCGCGGCGGTGCTTTTGGGCCTGATTGCAGGGTATGTCATCGCCTATTTCATGGGGCAGGTCAGCTTCGGTTCGATCAGCAAGGCGGCAGTTTTTGAGCTTCCCAATCCTTTCAAATGGGGCTTTGAGCTTAACTGGGCAATCATCATTGGCATGTGCCTGATGGCATTCATCTCGGCAATTGAAACCGTCGGCGACGTCTCGGGTATCACCAAAGGCGGCGCAGGGCGCGAGGCGACGAACGAGGAAATCACTGGCGCAACCTTCGCCGATGGTTTGGGCACCGCAATTGCCGGTATTTTCGGCGGCCTGCCCAATACATCGTTCAGCCAAAATGTCGGCCTTATCTCGATGACTGGCATGATGAGCCGCCATGTAGTGACCATTGGTGCGCTGTTCCTGATCGCGGCAGGCTTCATTCCCAAGGTGGGTGCAGTCATTAACACCGTTCCGATTAATGTTCTGGGCGGCGGCGTTATCATCATGTTTGGCATGGTGGCAGCGGCAGGTCTGAATATGTTGTCGGACGTGAAATGGAATAAGCGCAACATGGTGATCTTCGCGACGGCACTTTCCGTCGGTCTGGGTCTGAAAATGGTTCCGGAGGCGCTTCAGCATACCGGTGAGACCATGCAGATTCTGCTGACCTCGGGCTTGTTACCAGCGGCTGTTATCGCCATCGTGCTTAATCTGGCTATTCCAGAAGAAGAATAGCGCCAAATTCATACGAAAACCAGCGCCCCCGCCGGAAACGGTGGGGGCTTTTTGTATTACTTCGAGCAATCTACCGATTTTCCTGCCAGCGACGTGGTGGCGCATTTAGTGTGACAGCTCTTGCATCTTGTCCCCGAAATGCCGCAAAGGATAAACAATTGTCCAACGGGTTCATGACAGGCGCGCGAGGGGCGGATTGGTCCGGGCAAACGCCCTGAAAGGAATACATGCAGATAGCAGTCGTAAGCTCGAAAGAACGCGGTGAAACGGATCGCCTAATTTCAATAACCGCGGTGCGTTTGCTTGAACGGGGAAAGCGGCTGGCCGGTATCGTCAAGGTGCTTGAGGATGAAAGCGATCCCTCATGCGCTTGCGACATGGCTGTGCGGGTACTGCCCGACGGGCCGGTTATTCCCATCACCCAAGATCTCGGTGAAGGGTCGGACGCTTGCAAGCTTGATCCCGGCGCAATTGCAAGCGCGGTGGCGCAGGTTGAGGAAAGATCGCTTACGGGAACTCAATTGTTTATCATCAACAAATTTGGCCCAGAAGAGGCCGAGGGCAGAGGTTTCTGTGCAGCCATCGGAACGGCGCTTGAGCAAGGCATTCCAGTGCTGATCGGGGTCGGTGGGCCCAGCCGGGATGCATTTGATACATTCGTTGAGGGAATGGCCGAAATCCTGCCCGCAGATGAGGCGGCGATAGGGTCATGGTGTGAAAAGGCAATGGCCTAGTCAAGCTTTCTGAACCCTGCATTCGCCCCAAACCCGAAGTGATCCAGCGAATAATAAAACGTGCGCTTGCGCAGACAAATCAGTCCAGCCGGTCGCGAACCATCGGCCCAACCTGGCCAAAGTCAATCTGGCCGGTGTATTTGCCCTTAAGGACACCCATGACTTTGCCCATGTCACGGATTGTTGCGGCCTTGGTGCTGGAAATTGCGGCGTCGATTGCCGCCTGAGTCTCGTCCTTGCTAAGCTGTCTTGGCAGAAAATCCTCGATCACCGGAATTTCAGCACGCTCCTTTTCAGCCATCTCAAGACGACCACCTTCTTCATAGGCTTTCGCACTTTCGTGACGTTGCTTGACCATTTTTCCAAGGATAACAAGCACATCCGCGTCGGTGACGGTAGCTTCCTCGCCCTTACCGCGCAGTTCAATGTCTTTATCCTTGATTGCAGCGTTTATCAGACGCAAGGTCGACAATCGTGCCACCTCACGTTCTTTCATCGCTGTCTTCAAGGCATCAGTTACGCGTGTTCTCAGTTCCATCGGTACTCCATCCCCTGGCTTATCCGAAGTCCCGACTCTAGCCAATTGGGCTGCGACGCACAACCGGGAATATTTGCGTTAAGTCATTGTTTTTAAACGTTATGGCAAAATCTACAAAAGGGGGCACCCCCCTTGACCCGACGCGCACACATCCTTAGTTTCGCCGCGACCTTAACCGGAGTGCTGCCATGCCATCCGCTGCCCAGACAAAACAACAACCCGCTCATACTGCCTGTCTGGCGCTGGCGGACGGAACCCTGTTTTACGGACAAGGTTTTGGTGCCACTGGTACCACCAAGGCCGAGCTTTGCTTTAACACCGCAATGACCGGATATCAGGAGATTATGACCGATCCTTCCTATGCCGGGCAGGTCGTGACTTTCACTTTTCCGCATATTGGCAACACAGGTATTACGCCAGAGGATGATGAAACCGGTGATCCCGTGGCCGAAGGCATGGTGGTAAAATGGGACCCGACCGAGCCGTCAAACTGGCGCGCGCGCGAGGACCTGACGGGCTGGCTGGCGCGTCGTGGGCGCATCGGTATTGGTGGGATTGACACAAGGCGTTTGACCCGCGCTATCCGCCAGCAAGGTGCACCTCACGTGGCCCTGTCTCATGACCCTGACGGAGATTTTGACATCGGAAATCTGGTCGCCCAGGCCCGCGCTTTTCCCGGCTTGGTTGGGCAGGATCTGGCTGCTGATGTTACCTGTGCGCAAAGCTATACATGGGACGAAATGCGCTGGGCATGGCCCGGAGGGTTCGCGCGCCAAACGGCAGCGCGGCACAAAGTTGTAGCACTTGATTTTGGTGCCAAGCGCAATATTCTGCGTTGCCTTGCGTCGGCTGGTTGCGATGTGACCGTGCTTCCGGCCTCGGCAACAGCCGAAGAGGTGCTTGCCCTGAACCCGGATGGGGTTTTCTTGTCAAACGGCCCCGGTGACCCCGAAGCAACGGGAAAATATGCTGTGCCGATGATCCGCAAGGTTCTGGACGCTGACATGCCGGTTTTCGGTATCTGCCTTGGCCACCAGATGCTAGCGCTGGCTTTGGGGGCACAAACGATCAAGATGAACCACGGCCACCACGGCGCCAACCATCCGGTTAAAGAGATAGAGACTGGCAAGGTCGAAATAACGTCGATGAACCACGGCTTCACCGTTGACAGCCAAAGCCTGCCGGACGGGGTTCTGGAGACCCATGTTTCACTGTTTGACGGCTCAAATTGTGGCATTCGCATCAAGGACCGCCCGGTTTTTTCAGTACAATATCACCCCGAGGCCAGCCCCGGCCCGCAAGACAGTTATTACCTGTTTGAACGGTTTGTTGCCGCGATGGACGACCGGGGTTGATTTTGTTGCGCTATTTGCACTTTCCTAAGCTGCATTAATCAATTCTTAACTGCAAATACCGTTTCATCCAGTGATCCATGATCACTGGGGTATTTCATGCCTGCACCAAACTTAGAACTTGTCTACTCAGCCGATGAAGAGCTTGAGACACCAGAAATACCAATCGCTCACCGGGCATTGTTGGGACAAATCCTGCGTGAACGCGGAGTTTTGTCCGACGATGACCTGGCTCGCGCTGTGGCACTTCAGGCGCGCGAGGATGCGCGCTTTGGTGATATCCTTCTGGCCAATAATATGGTCACCTCTGACGAGCTTTATGAGGCCCTAGCCTTCCAATACGACACCATGGTTGCCGACCTGAAGACCGACCCGCCAGATGTACGACTGATCGACCGGCTGGGCGCTGATACCTGTATCCGTAAGGGGGTAGTGCCATGGAAACGGGTGGGCGGAGCCACAGTGATAATTTGTTCGCGGCCCGACGAGTTTGAGGAAATCGCCAAAGATCTTCCGGCCGAATTTGGCAAAACCCAATTGGCAATCGCGCCAGAAGATCAAATCCAGAACGCCCTGATCAGGGCCCGCCATCGTTCACTGGCGCACAAGGCAGAAACCCGAGTGGCAGGCAATGAAAGTTGCCGTAACTGGGATCAGGGCACAATCGGCCGGGTCACGATCGCAGTGATCTTGTTTGTGACCGCGCTTTTTGTGATTTCACCACTCATGGGTTTCGCCCTTCTGACTTTTTGGGCAGTGCTGACAATGGTGCTTAATTCCGTTCTGAAGGCAGCCGCGGCATTGATGCATCTGCATCGTCGCAGACACCAAAAGGTTGCCTTCTTCTCCAAACGCCACGCTCCGGGCATCACCAGGCTGCCAGGTGTATCAATCATGGTACCGCTGTTTCACGAACGTGAAATCGCCGGACGGCTGGTGCGGCGGCTGGAGGCGCTGTCATATCCGCGCGAGCTTTTAGATATCTGCCTTGTGGTCGAAGAAGATGACAGCCAGACCCGGGCAACCCTGGCAGCTGTGGATTTGCCCCGTTGGATGCGCCAGATCACGGTGCCGCGTGGTGGGGTTCAGACCAAGCCACGGGCGTTGAACTTTGCGCTGGATTTCTGTCGCGGCTCAATCATTGGCGTCTATGATGCCGAGGATGCGCCAGACCCTGATCAAATCCACCGGGTGGTACGCCGCTTTCACGAACGGGGGCAGGACGTTGCTTGCCTGCAAGGAATACTGGACTTTTACAACCCTCGAAAAAACTGGCTAAGCCGTTGTTTCACCATTGAATATGCGACATGGTTTCGAATTATTCTGCCGGGATTGGAACGGCTGGGGTTTGCCATCCCGCTGGGGGGAACAACGCTTTTTTTTCGCCGTAACGCGTTGGAAGAGTTGGGGGGCTGGGACGCACACAATGTGACCGAGGATGCAGATCTTGGCATGCGCCTGGCACGCCACGGCTACCAGACCGAACTTTTAGATACGGTCACTGAAGAAGAGGCAAACTGCCGGGTCTGGCCCTGGATCAAGCAGCGCTCGCGCTGGATCAAGGGTTACGCGATCACATACGGTGTCCATATGCGCGCACCACGCCAGCTTTTTCGCGAATTAGGTCTCTGGCGGTTTTTCGGATTTCAACTGTTGTTCCTCGGCTCGCTCAGCCAGACCCTTCTGGCGCCATTTCTGTGGACTTTCTGGGCATTGCCCCTTGGCCTGCCACACCCGCTGATCGGCACCATGCCTGTTGCTATGCAATACGTACTGGCCACAGCATTCCTTACCTCAGAAGTCCTGACCATCGCTGTTGGAGTATTGGCCGTCTCATCATCCAAGCATGGGTTTTTACGCCTCTGGGTGCCGACCCTGCATTTCTATTTTCCGCTGGCCAGCATTGCGGCATTGAAAGGGTTTAGCGAGATTATTACGCGCCCGTTTTACTGGGACAAGACCACGCACGGGGCTTTTGATACCGCCGGATCGTCAGAAGAAAAGGTCAGGGTTCCGCAGTTTCAGAACCTGCATTAAGTTTAAGCCGTGTCTCAAAGGCTTTTGAGATATGGGTCCGTAACGCGCCTTGCGCGGCCTTGCCGTCCCGCGCTTCAATGGCTGAGATAATCGCGTCATGCTCATCCACCGCCTTAAGGCTGCGACCCTCGGCGGAAAGTGAGGTAGTGGCCAAAAGCGCCATTGTTCGGTGCACAAGCTCTAACTGCTGCACCAGATAACGATTGTGCGAAGCATGGTGCAATAGCCGGTGAAACCGCCGATTTGCACGTGCCAGTGCTTCGGGTTGATCTAGCAGTTTGCGATCACTTTCCACCATTTCGCGCAGCACTCTGATCTCTTCGTCAGCAGCATGCTGGGCGGCCAGCTTTGCCGCCAGCCCCTCAAGTTCAGCGCGTACCGCATAAAGTTCGGCAAGCTGGTTGTGGTCCAGCGAGGCAACAATCAGGCTGCGCCCGTCACGCGTGAGCAGGCTTTGCGTCTCTAACCGCTGCAAAGCCTCGCGGATTGGGGTGCGTGACACACCAAAACGCTCGGCCAGTTCGCTTTCCACCAACCGTTCACCTGGACGATACAGACCGGTATCAATGGCATCCAGAACCAGTTCATAAGCGTCCTTTTGGCTTTGTTTCGCCTCTTGCATCTCAAACTCCCTGCATTTCGGCGATAATGCCGCCGCATCGCTCTACAATCAAGCAGTGTATCCCATTGCATCCCAAACGCCTGCGCCATAGCGTATAGCATGGTCGCCGCTTCCTTCTCTCACGTTACCGCATGGGTCTTTGACCTTGATAATACACTTTATTCGCCGAAAGCCCGGCTGTTTGACCAAATCGAGATCCGCATGACTGACTGGGTAATGCGCGCCATTGGCGTCGAGCGCGATGAGGCTGACCGCCTGCGCAGCCATTACTGGGCCAAATATGGAACGACCCTGGCTGGATTGATGGCCGAACACGACGTGGACCCGGCCCCCTATTTGACCGAAGTACATGAAATCGACCTGAGCCATCTGACCCCAGACCCGGTTCTTGCGGCGATGATCAGCGATCTTCCGGGACGATCCATCGTCTATACCAACGGCTCGGCCCCATATGCCGAGCGCGTCTTGGAGGCTCGTGGGTTGTCGGGACGATTTGACGCCATTTATGGCGTCGAGCATGCGGGTTTTCGCCCAAAGCCTGAACGGCAGGCTTTTGAGGCGATTTTTTCAACCGATAACCTTGACCCGACCTGTGCTGCGATGTTCGAGGATGATGTGCGCAATCTGCAGGCCCCGCATGAAATGGGCATGCGCACGATCCATGTGGCCCCAGCGGCTGAACCTGCAGACCATATACACCATCACACCGACGATCTGGCCGGCTTTCTGGCGTTGGCAACTAGGCGCTAAATCAAAGAACCTGATCCAAAACCGCTTCCAGCCGCGCCACTGAAGCATCGACATCGTAAAGCTTGTCGAGGCCAAAAAGACCAAGCCGGAAGCTGGAATAATCGGCACCCTCATCGCACATCAACGGCACCCCGGCGGCAATTTGCACGCCTTTCGCAGCAAAGGCCTTGCCTGCCTTGATATCCGGATCCGAAGTGTAGCTGACCACCACACCGGGCGCCTCATACCCTTCGGCTGCCACCGATTTGATGCCGCGCGCTGCCAAAGCTGCACGCACCCGCCTGCCCTGCTCCCACTGTGCCTCGCGCAGTTTGTCAAAGCCGTATTCACGGGTCTCTAGCATTACATCACGCAGGCTACGCAAGGCGTCTGTTGGCATGGTCGCGTGATAGGCATGGCCACCAGCTTCATAGGCCTCCATAATTGTTAGCCATTTGGCGAGATCAACCGCGAACGAAGTTGAGGTTGCGGCCTTGGCCAAGTTAGCTGCGACCTCGTTCATCATCACCATTCCCGCCGACGGAGCTGCGGACCAACCTTTTTGCGGTGCGGAAATCAAGACATCAACGCCGGTTTCAGCCATATCGACCCAGATCGTACCGCTAGCAATGCAATCAAGCACAAATATCCCGCCGACCGCATGAACGGCCTCGGCCACGGCCTTGAGGTAGTCATCCGGCAAGATCATGCCACTGGCTGTTTCCACATGTGGGGCAAAAACCACATCCGGGCGCTCTTCGTGGATGCGCGCCACAACTTCGGCAATAGGGGTCGGGGCAAAGCCTGCGTCAGGCGCGTTGCCAACCCGTCGCGCCATCATCACAGTTTCTTCGGCGGGTATGGAACCCATTTCAAAAATCTGGCTCCAGCGGAACGAGAAAAAGCCGTTGCGGATCACCATGACGCGTTTGCCAGTGGCAAACTGGCGTGCAACCGCCTCCATCGCATAAGTCCCGCCACCAGGCACCAATGCCACTGCGTCAGCCTTGTATACTTCCCGCAGAACACCGGAAATATCGCGCATAACGCCCTGAAAGCTTGCCGACATGTGGTTCAGCGAACGGTCAGTGAACACAACAGAGAATTCCAGCATCCCATCGGGGTCGATCTCGGGCAGCAAGGCGGACATCTTTAGCTCCTCATGACAATTCCAGTCCTGAGTCTGACGTAAAAGCACAGCCGGGGAAAGGGGCAATCAACCAAGTGGCCCGGGCCTGCGTTCTTCGCTGAGTAACACGTTGGCTTCAACATCCCCGACCCCAGGTAAAAGCAGTATGCGTCGGCGCAAAACCCTTTCGAAATCCGCCAGATCACGCGCCACTACCCGCAAGCGATAATCATAAAGGCCAAGCACATGATGCACGCTTTGCACTTCGGGAATGGCACTGACCGCACGCTCAAAATCCTCTAAGCTGACGCGACCCTTTGTTGCCAGCTTCACCCCAAGGAAGACGGTCACGCCAAAGCCCAAAGCCTCTCGGTTCAGATCCACCCGGCGACCCGTGATGACGCCATCGTCAAAAAGCCGCCTGACCCGGCGCCACGCCGCAGGCTGCGAAAGACCGAAGCGGCGTCCAAGCTCTCCGGCGCTTAGTGTTGCATCATCCGCGAGGGCCGCGAGGAATTTTTGGTCTGTCGCATCCAGGGTCATAAGGGCAATGCCTCGCCCGACTTGATCTCGGCCATCTGCACCAGTGCCTCAACCTCGGCAATATGTGGCAGGGTCAAAATCTGGCTGCGGTAAAGGTGCTGGTAATGCGACATGTCGCGCGCCAGCACGTGCAGGCGGACATCGACCCGGCCCAGAAAGGTCTGGATCTCCATCACCTCGGGCACTTCACGCGCGCCTGCCAAAAACTCGTCAAAGGCGCGCGGGTTGGTTTTTTCCAGGGTGATGCGCAGGGAAACCTCGACCTCATAGCCCAATGCCGGCCAGTGAATACGCGCATGCTGACCGCGAATTATCCCTGCACGGGTCAGCTTGTCCAAACGCCGTGAGCAGGTAGCTTGGGTCATCCCCGCACGCTCAGCCAGCGTGCCGGTGGACATATCAGAGGCCAATTGCAACTGGCGCAACAGGCGGCGGTCAATTTCTGTCACTTGCATGTTTTTCTCACTATGTCGCTCTTCAACGAATGATCTCGATGTCAATACCAGCCATTAAGGGGTTTTTGCAAATCATATTCTGGAATTTCAATTAGGATGCGCAAGAGAATAATCAACCGGAGGAAACGCCAAATGCGCGTATATTATGATCGCGATTGCGATATTAACCTGATAAAAAGCACCAAAGTGGCCATTCTGGGTTACGGCAGCCAAGGCCATGCACATGCGCTGAACCTGCGCGATTCTGGTGCCGAAAACCTGTGTGTCGCTCTGCGTGAGGGTTCAGCCTCGGCTGCGAAAGCTGAAGCTGAGGGACTGAAGGTCATGGGTGTCGCCGAAGCTGCGGCCTGGGCCGATCTGGTCATGTTCACCATGCCCGATGAACATCAGGCCGAGACCTATAACAAATACGTGCATGACAATATCCGCGAAGGGGCGGCGATTGCTTTCGCGCATGGTTTGAACGTGCATTTTGGTCTGATCGACCCCAAACCCGGCGTCGACGTCATCATGATGGCACCCAAAGGCCCCGGCCACACAGTGCGCGGCGAATATACCAAAGGCGGCGGCGTACCTTGTCTGGTTGCTGTCGATACCGACGCCACCGGGCGGGCGCTGGAGCTTGGCTTGTCTTATTGCTCGGCCATTGGTGGCGGGCGTTCAGGCATAATCGAAACCACGTTCCGCGAAGAATGCGAAACTGACCTCTTCGGTGAGCAGGCGGTACTTTGTGGTGGTCTGGTCGAACTGATCCGCGCCGGGTTCGAAACCCTGGTAGAAGCAGGTTATGCGCCTGAAATGGCTTACTTTGAGTGCCTGCACGAAGTAAAGCTGATCGTTGATCTGATTTATGAAGGCGGCATCGCCAACATGAATTACTCGATCTCGAACACAGCCGAATACGGCGAATATGTCTCTGGGCCACGGGTGCTGCCATATGAGCGTACCAAGAAGGAAATGAAGGCAATCCTGCATGACATCCAAACCGGTAAATTCGTGCGCGACTTCATGCAGGAAAACGCTGTTGGTCAGCCCTTTTTCAAAGGCACGCGCCGCATGAACGACGCACACCAGATCGAAGCGGTGGGCGAAAAGCTGCGCGGTATGATGCCGTGGATTTCAGCCGGGAAACTGGTGGATCAAGAGAAAAACTAAGTAAAAGGGTGTCCCGTCGCTGGCCGGGGCACCTGTTATGACCCGGGCAAAGCTCGGCCGAAACGCTGGGCAAATACAAAATCCCACCCGCTGTCATATCCGCCGCGCATCTCGTCTGCACGCGCACCCCATACCTCCCACCCCGAATGGGTCAGGGTGACACGCGCGCACCCACCGGGCAGGTTTTCAAACAATATCTCAACATGTGTTGGAGCGTCAGCATTGCTGCCCGGATGCCAAGTCATGGCAAGTGCGCGGCCAGCCTCAAATCGGGTCACCTGACCCCATTCAGTGCGTTTGCCGTCATACATGACCTCGTAAACAGCACCGCCAACTTTTGGTTCTATGTGAATGCTTTTTGAGGCTTTGCCAACTCCGGCCGAGAC
>JAAEUB010000047.1 GCA_024227755.1 Paracoccaceae bacterium
GCCACCGCCGCCGGGTCCGGCAGCCCACCGGTAACCAACAGGCGCAGGTCCTTCTTGGCGGCACATACTTCTCGGGCTTCATCCGTTGCTCCTGGCGCAATTACAACCTCGGTGAAAATGCCCGCGATCTCGCGCGGTGTGTCGCCGTCCAGTTCCCGATTAAGCGCGACAATGCCGCCAAAAGCCGATGTCTGATCACAGTTAAAAGCGGCTTTGTAAGCTTCCAATGCGCTTGCCCCGCGGGCCACCCCGCTGGGATTGGCGTGCTTGATTATGGCACAGGCCGGGCCATCCTCAGGGGGGAATTCTGCGACAAGCTCAAATGCCGCATCGGTATCGTTGATGTTGTTATAGCTCAACTCTTTGCCCTGAATCTGACGTGCCGAGGCCACGCCTTCGCGGTCGGTACCGTCCTTGTAGAACGATGCCGTCTGATGCGGGTTTTCACCATAACGCAGCCTTTGCGAGATAGTACCTGCGAAGGCGCGCCGACGCGGGGTTTCAAATCCGATCGCACCAGCCATCCATGTGGAAACGGCCGCGTCATAGGCCGCGGTGCGCGCATAAGCGATCTGGGCGCGGCGTTTGCGAAATTTAGTGCAGGTGGCCCCGTCATGCTTGTCCATATCACCCAAAAGCTTGTCGTAATCCTCGACATCCACCACCACGGTAACAAAGGCATGGTTCTTTGCCGCCGCCCGGATCATTGCCGGACCACCTATGTCGATATTTTCAATACAGGTTTCATAATCGGCACCCTTGGCGACTGTTTCCTCAAACGGATAAAGATTTACCACCAACAGGTCGATGGCGCCAATTTGATGCTCGTCCATCGCCGCCAAATGATCCTGATTGTCGCGCAACGCAAGCAGGCCGCCGTGTACATTCGGGTGTAGGGTTTTAACACGGCCATCCATCATCTCGGGAAAGCCGGTGATCTCGGCCACATCCAGAACCATGATGCCTGCATCGCGCAGCGTTTTTGCCGATCCGCCGGTTGACAGAATTTCAATACCGCGCGCCTCTAATGCCCGTCCCAGATCAACCAGTCCAGTTTTGTCTGAAACGGATAGGAGGGCGCGACGGATAGGGGTGGGGTGGGTCATGGCAGATCCTTAATGGGTCAGTTTTGCATCTCCGCTGCATCGTCCATTTCCAGGTCGCGTATAGCGGACGGGGTGTCCTGCGCCTTGGCCAGAGACCAGCGGATACGCGTCGCATAATCCAAAGCCACGCCGGATAGAACCACTTGTTTTGTCGCGCGCGGCTTTAAACGATTTTTTTCCAGATAAACGCTTGCTTCAACGGTCAATTCAGCGGGGCCTTTAAAGCGAAAAATCCAGATCTCGCTGCTTTTTAGTACAAGCGAAACTGCGGTGCCGCCCAAATCAAGCTCGCCGTCAACATCCGGATGCAAATGAAAACGGATGGAATAGGGCACGCCTTGCAGTTTGTTCTTGTCCAGAGCTTCGCTGAAACGGCGCTGATCGGCCTCGCTGATGGCGGCCAGCGTGTCCTCTCCGCTTATCACTCGCCCGTCAAAGCTCAGATCAATCCGCCGGATGTGGTTGAGCCCGTGGCTGGGCACATAGCCATCATGGCTGCCGACCAACCC
This sequence comes from Paracoccaceae bacterium, assembly GCA_024227755.1. Lineage (GTDB taxonomy): Bacteria > Pseudomonadota > Alphaproteobacteria > Rhodobacterales > Rhodobacteraceae > JAAEUB01. The sequence goes on from JAAEUB010000047.1 coordinate 1,616, forward strand.
GGTCAGACCTTCCTCTGCCAGTTTTTGCAGACGCACGTCATGTGGGGTTTCGATCAGCAGAGAACGTTCGACCCCTGCAATCTTGCGCGCGGGGCCAAGGCGAGAAGAGGACAGGCCGCTAATTCCCAAAACCGAGTGTGATGGCGTCGCCCGCCCGGCGCGGCGCCATTCTTCACCGAAGTGAGCGCCAGAGCCGCAATTGACAATAAGTGGCCGTCGACCTGATGTTACTTCCATGGCCAGAGTAGATGCATGCGCATTGGCCGAGGCTGCCCGGTCCGGAGGTCGGCTTGCATCCAAAATAATATTGGTACGTCCCGCCGACAATCGCGCGTATCCCATAGCCAGACCAACCATGGCGGCCGCGCGTACGCCCGAGCTTGCCAAAGCGTGGTCCAACCTGCCCTCGATCCCACGCCCACCGCCGTGAAAGCGTGCCAAACCACCATCGGAATGGCGAAGGGCACGCAATGTCGGGGCGATCCGCTCAATTGCTGCCAGATGTTCACCAGCAGCCATTTGCCCGGCTTCGCTTAACGCCGAGGCTGCCCAGTTCAGAAGGGTGAAAACCTCTAACAATTCCTCTGGGTTTCTTGTTGGAATCCCGCCTTCGGCGTCAATCTGGGCATTACATTCGCGTGCCAGCGCCTTCACCGCCGGCTCCACATGCGCCTCCATTCCGGTAAGGCTCAGGCCCGCATAAATAAGTCCGGTCAGCGCCTCAAAGCGTGCAAGGCCGGGTAGGGCTGCGTGCCAACGGTTTGACAGAAAAATGGTCTGCTGCGCCAGTGAGCGATAAAAGGCCAGCGTTTCTTCACTTTCCTGCCCGGAAAGCACAAACAGCGCGTGATTGATCCATCGTATCAGCCGCCTGCCGGTCAGATCAGGGGTCCAGCCAGGCCCGCGTCCACGCCCAAAGAGGGTGATCCATTCGATCAGCCACTTTTGCGCCAAAAGCCGTGCCTCGCGATCCCCCAGTGCCACAAGGTCATCGAGCCAGGCAAACCCATGCAATTCGCTGGTAAAGGCGTCATTCGGAATTTTGATGCCCCACAGCGCCCCATCTGGTTGGTTCACCAGATGCCCCGCGAACAGCAGGTTGCCCGCCACCAATTGTTTACCGCGCGCGAACGAGCCGATGGTACGTGGTTCAGGCTGCGAGACAAATCCGGTAGCAGGACGTGCGCGAACAGCCCGGTGCGCATGCCACCGATTCATTAGGCGCGATTTGCGTCCTGACCAGGTTTCGTTTTGCGACAATGGATGTTGCCTCGCTCGGGGATGCTGCCTTGGGGTCAGTCTTTGGTCGCAAGCATAGAGCGACTTGGCGCGCCTGTCATCGGAGAAAAATACTGGACATATCTGAATATGAATGTTTCCAGTTTACCGGAATACCGGAATACCGGAATACCGGAATACCGGAATACCGGAATACCGGAATAGTCGCGGTTTGCGAAAACACCTGGGAACGAACCCTTCCCTTATCCTTTCGTTAGCGCAGCGATGTAAAAACCGTCCATGCCGCCCTTGCTGGCTAAAAAATCCGAGCGCAGGCGCAGACCTCCCAGATCGTCCGCCCAATCTGGTTTGATTCCCGGTATCAACAAGGCGTCGCGGTCCACTTTCAAGCCCTTGTGACGTGTTAACGCGTCACGAATTTGCTCCTCACCTTCATCGATTAACAGGGAGCACGTGCAATAAACCAGTCGCCCGCCGGGTTTGAGCAATGCCAAAGCCTTGTCGATCAGCTTTGCCTGCAACTCAAACAGCGCCGGGAACTCGGATCCGTCCTTGGCATATGGCAAATCCGGGTGTCGTCTGATGGTGCCGGTCGCCGAACAGGGAGCATCCAGAAGAACTGCGTCAAAGCCGGCCTCGTCAAATTCCACCGCGTCCGCGACGACGGTTTTGGCCTTCAGATTGCAACGGCTGAGGTTTTCGATCACGCGTTTCATCCGGGTTTCGGAAACGTCTACGGCTGTTACCGTGGCGCCCGTTGCTGCAAGCTGCATTGTTTTGCCTCCAGGGGCAGCGCAAAGGTCCAGCACGCTCTCGCCTGGTTTTGTGTCCAGTACGCGCGCGGGCATCGCAGCGGCAGCGTCTTGCACCCACCAGTCGCCCGCTTCAAAGCCGGGTAGGGCCGAAACCTGCCCCCAGTTTTGCAACCGAACTGATCCCATCAGCAAAACTTCGCCACCAACAGCCATGGCAAGCCTTTCTGGGTCCCCTTTTGCGGTCAGATCGAGAGGTGCCCCGGCATAATGCGCTGCCTCCGTCGCAAGGACTATATCTTTGCCATAATCAGCAAGCAGAGGTTTACGCAGCCATTTTGGAAGCCGTGGCACCGGCAGCTTCTCCCACTTTTCAACGTCCCCTGCTACCTTTCGCAGTACTGCATTGACCAACCCCGATAACCTTGTCTCGCGTTTGTCCAGCCGAACAAGATCCACCATCGCGTTGACCACCCCATGCGGTGCTGATTTGTCTTGGCAAATCTCAGCCACACCAAGGCGCAGAATGTTCATGATCCGATCTGAAGGGCGTCTTTGCAGATATGGGCCTAACATGCGATCGGCCCGGTCCATCACCCGAAGTGTGGTTAGCGCCAGCCTTTGCGCGCGCGCACGGTCCCCGGCCACAAGCGGGGACAGGCGGCGTGCAAGCACTTCTGGCAACAATTTACCATGGATGGTTACGTCGCACAGAAGCGCCAGTGCCACCTGACGCGCGTCACTTGCATTGCTTTGCATTTGGGACCCTTTAGTTTATCCAGTCGCGGGCATATATCATTGCTGAAACTGCTTCAAGGAAACCAATATGCCAGACAAGACTAAAAACCTGCCTCCTGAAGCGAAACGAGCACTTGCCGAAGCCGAAGCGCGCAGGAGTAAATCCAAAGGTAAAGAACTGCCGGAAGAGTTGGGCGGACGCGATGGCCCGGAACCGGTGCGCTTTGGTGATTGGGAAAAGAACGGCATAGCGGTGGATTTCTAGCCGCAGGCTTGCAAGAAGGGTTGCAAAACTGCCGATTGGCAAGCCAACAGCGCCGCCTAAAGCCCAAGCACATCCATCATGTCATATTCACCTGGCTTACGCCCCTGACCCCACAGGGCAGCTTTCAAAGCGCCGCGTGCATATATTCCCCGGTCTGTTGCCACGTGGCGCAGAGTGATACGCTCTCCGTCACCGGCAAACATCACATCATGGTCACCGACCACGTCACCGCCACGAATGGCGGAAAAACCAATATGGCCGGGGACGCGTGCACCGGTCATCCCGTCGCGGCCACGGTCAGCCACGCGCGCCAGCTTCACGCCGCGCCCTTCAGCCGCCGCTTCGCCCAGCATAAGGGCCGTACCTGACGGTGCATCAACCTTGTGGCGGTGATGTGTTTCGACAACCTCAATGTCATAGTCTTCGTCCAAAGCGGCCGCGACCTTACGTGTTAACTGGACCAGCAAATTAATCCCGAGGCTCATGTTGCCAGCCCGTACAATTGTTGCGTGGCGCGCGGCCAGCGCCAGTCGCTTCAGGTCGGCCTCTTCCAGCCCCGTTGTTCCAATCACATGCACCGCGCGCGCCTGGGCTGCCAGATCGGCCATCGCGACACTCGCAGTCGGAGCGGTGAAATCCAGCACCGCCTGCGCGCGCGTCATCGCTTCAAGAGCGTTATCCGTGACCTTAACACCCAGGGCGCCGAGCCCGCAAAGCTCGCCCACATCGCGCCCCAGCCAGTCATGACCGGGCCGCTCTAATGCTGCCACCAGACGCGCAGCGGGCGAAGCTGCCACAGCCTCCACCAGCATCCGCCCCATCCGGCCAGACGCACCCATTACCACTATTCCCGGCAGATCGCTCATTTCACGCTCCTAGTTTTGCGCCCGGTTTAGCCTTAACTGACCCGCGAGGCAAAGCCCCTGTTGCAAGAACGTCAAATCGGGCATACATGGCGGCCATGGCATCCAAGCGTTTTCATAATTCCGATGGCCCAACCCAACGCCAGTTGCGCGTGGGTGAGTTGATCCGGCGCTCTCTTTCCGAGGTTCTTGCACAAGGAATGGTGCATGATCCCGAACTTAACCGCATGTCGATCACGGTGGGCGAGGTCCGTACTTCTCCCGACCTGAAAATTGCGACTGCATATATACTGCCCCTTGGCGGCAAAGGTCGACGCGAGGCGATCGAGGCGCTGGCACGCAACAAACATGAGCTGCGGCGTGCCATCGGTAAGGCGGTAAAGTTGAAATACACGCCTGACCTGCGTTTTGTTATTGACGAAACCTTTGATCAGATGGACGAAAGTCGGCGGCTGTTTGATCAAGATAACGTCCGGCGCGACATTGGCGACCAGGACGATACCTGAGCTTATTGCCCCATTGGCCCAAGATGAGGAAAAAAATGGCACGAAAACGCAAAGGTCGTGATATTTCCGGCTGGCTGGTGGTGGATAAACCTGCTGGTTGGTCCTCAAACGCTGTCGTCAACAAAGTTCGCTGGGCGATGCAGGCCAAAAAGGCTGGCCACGCGGGCACCCTGGACCCTGAGGCGACCGGAGTTCTGGCGGTGGCGCTGGGTGAAGCGACCAAGACCGTTCCCTATATCACCGACGCGCTGAAAGCTTACCGTTTCACGGTGCGGTTGGGGCAGGCCACCAATACCGATGACACTGAGGGTGAAGTTACTCGCACCAGTGAGAACCGGCCTAGCGATGAAGAGATACAAGCGGCACTGACGCAGTTCACCGGTGACATCATGCAGGTGCCCCCTAAGTTTTCCGCGGTCAAAATTGATGGCCAACGCGCCTATAAACTTGCGCGTGATGGCGAGGACATAGAATTGTCGGCTCGGCCCCTGTGGGTCGAGGAACTGGTGATGATTTCGCGGCCAGATGACAACCACGCCGAGCTTGAAATGACCTGCGGCAAAGGTGGTTACGTACGTGCCATCGCCCGCGATCTGGGCGAAGTTCTGGGATGCTTTGGCCACGTTGAAACCCTACGCCGCATCTGGTCGGGACCTTTTGATGCCGAAGATGGGGTAAGCATGGAACTGGTGGAAAAACTGGCCGGTACCGGTGATCTCGATCAGTATCTGCGACCTCTCGAAGAAGGACTGACAGACCTGCCAGAACTTCGCTGCACCGACGATGCTGCCACGCGTCTGCGCCATGGCAACCCCGGAATGGTTTTGACCTCAGACGCCGAATACGGCGACGAAGCCTGGGCTTCGCTGGATGGCAAAGCGGTGGCGGTGGGCACCTATAAGGCGGGCGAGTTGCACCCAAGTCGGGTTTTCAACACCTGAATTGGCCATCAGATGCAGGTATTTTTTTGGATCTCTTCAGGCGATGATCTCCAATACCGGGTTCGCTATCTCGGGCGCGTCACCTATCTGGAAGGCAGCTAACACCTGCGCCTCGGCCTGCCCGGCGGAGTCTTCATCATCGGCATGGATCAGGCATAGCGGGTCGTCCTGTTCCACACGGGTGCCAAGGTCCAGAAGCCCGGTCAGCCCCACCGCAGGATTGACCTTGTCGGAAGGTCGTCGTCGCCCCCCTCCCAGTTCGACCACAGCCAATCCAACTTCGCGGGTGGCTATGCCCGATATGTACCCGGAAGCGGGTGCTGTGACTGCGCGCGTCATTTTTGCCTGTGCAAGAAAGGCGTCGGGATTTTCGATAAAACCTGCGGGTCCGCCAAGGGCAGTGATCATGCGGCCAAAAACCTCGGCGGCCAGCCCATTCTCCAGCACCTCGCGCGCTTTTGCCAACCCAGCTTCACGATCTGCTGCCAGTCCGGACAGTGCCAGCATTTCACCACATAAGGCCACCGTCACCGCATATAAGCGTGGATCCCTGTGCGCACCTGTCAGAAATTCAACCGCATTGACCACTTCAAGCGCATTCCCCGCAGTCGATGCAAGTGGTTGATTCATATCGGTAATCAACGCATTGCACGGCAAGCCCGCAGTGCGCGCTACGCGGGTCAGACTTTCGGCCAGTTCACGCGCCTTTTCCCGACTGTCCATGAACGCGCCATTTCCACATTTAACATCCATCACCAGCCCACCCAGCCCAGCCGCCAGTTTTTTTGACAGGATTGAGGCGGTAATCAGCGGCACGCTTTCCACTGTCGCCGTTACATCGCGAATGGCGTAAAACCGTTTGTCTGCCGGGGCCAGATTGCCGGTTTGTCCAATGATTGCGCACCCTATTTCGGTTACAACCCGGTCAAAAAGTTCGTTGTCGGGTTGGGCGTTATAGCCCGGTATGCTCTCCATTTTATCCAAAGTGCCGCCGGTATGGCCCAGCCCCCTGCCCGAGATCATCGGAACGTAACCCCCCGCAGCAGCAACAATCGGTGCAAGCATCAGGCTGACATTGTCACCAACCCCGCCGGTTGAATGCTTGTCCACCACCGGACCGGGCAGGTGCGACCAGTCAAAAACATCGCCGCTGTCACGCATCGCCAACGTCAGGGCCGCGGCCTCGTCCGGTTGCATGCCCTGAAAAATTACTGCCATGGCAAAGGCGGCAACCTGCCCCTCGCTGGCTGAACCATCCGAGATGCCTGCGACCATCGCCGTGACTTCCTTATCGGACAGTTTCAGCCCGTCGCGCTTGTGGCGGATAATCTCAGCGATCAGCATGGTTTTTCCTTTCAAGAAAGAGGTATTCTGACCATTTGAGCAAAAAACTCAAGCATGTCTTACTTGCCAAGCCCAAAATGGCGCGCCACAAAGTGCGGATGATTATCCGAGAAGCAAAAAAAGGCGATGCACGCTCAACCGCGTCCTACTCCGACTGCGAGCGTTATCGCTATCAACTGACACGTGTCTGGGACCCTGCCGGGGGCAAGGCGCTGTTTGTCATGCTCAACCCCTCAACCGCAACCGAGGTTCAGAATGATCCGACTGTTGAGCGGTGTGAGCGTCGGGCCCGGGCGTTGGGCTATGGTGCTTTTAGGGTGACAAACATCTTTGCGTGGCGTGATACCGACCCACGCAAGATGCGCGTGGCAAACGATCCCGTGGGACCAGAAAATGATGCGGCAATTGCTGAGGGCAGCCATTGGGCCGACCGGATCATTTGTGGCTGGGGAACGCACGGCGAGCATCTGGGACGGGGACCTGATGTCGAGGCATTGATCCGCGCCACCGGCCTGCCACTGTTTCATCTTGGTCTGACCAAAGCCGGACATCCCAAGCACCCGCTTTATATCGCCTATAGCCAACAACCGATAAGCTGGCCCGAGCATTCCACCAGCAAGGCTCTATGATACTCGACCCATTGTTAAAGATGGTTGTGAGTTTTCAGCAAATTCTGTCAGCCAAAGATGTTTTGTGGAACATCAACGTAAACGTCAGCCGCGCTTGCCCCCGGGGTGCCTTGCAACACCGCGACTACCTCACCATTCACAGTGACTATCCCGTCATTTCCATCCTCTGATGGCGCAACGGATATTTCCGGTGTGCCGCTGGCTATGTCCGGGTTCAGGCTGATGCGCAGAAAATCTTCACCAACTGTGAAATCGGTAATCTCTGCGTGGCCAACCCCGGAGGAGCTGTCATGGTACAGCCAGAATGTGTCATTACCTTCCCCGCCCGTTGCGGTATCGGCACGGTCAAAAATCAGGGTATCATTGCCTTCGCCCGCATCCAGACTGTCGGCGTCATTGTCGATATGCCAGCCAAAATCACGTTGTTCGGCCACCACCTGTTCGTCAGCGCGGCCCAGATGGTCGATCACGTCATCGCCAGTACCGCCCGAGATCACGTCGGCCCCGTAACCGCCGCGCACAATGTCGTCGCCACCGCCGCCATACAGAATGTCATCCCCGGCAGCAGCCTCATCGCCATGTTCGCCACCTGCGATCACTTCATTTCCGTCACCTCCGACAATCAGGTCGTCACCGTCGCCGCCATCCAGATAAGCTGTGGCCGCACCATCTTCGGTTATCACATCCGATCCGGTAATAATGTCCTCGCCGATACCGCCATAAACTGCTGCTGCACCGTCGCCAATTGCCAGATTATCATCACCAGCACCGCCAAATATGTATGCGGCCTCGTCGCCCGACGTGATGGTATCGTCACCATCGCCGCCGCTGACAACGTTCAGATCACCATCCGTTTCGATCACAGGTGTGCCATCCCAGAACCCAAGTTCGCCCTCGCCATTGCCTTCAATTCCATCGTCGTCCAGGCCAAATGTATCTTCGCCATCGCCAAGCTCGTAATTGCTGGTGTCCTGAATTTGTGTGCCGAGATACCCTCTGCCGGTCGTTGCATCTGATTGCTCATCAAGAAGCTGTTGCAGCAATGTGCCGTCACCGTCGATGTAATACTCCTCCTCCGCTGTGTCGTTTGGGTCTTGCACATCGTCATCACCAATCGGATCGCCATAATCACCAGGGAGATCGTCGCTTTCGTCCGGCGGCAATACACCGAAGTCATCCAGAACAATTGGTGGGTCCGGGGGCGTGTCATCGCCTTCATCGGGAAACAACACATCGTCGGTATCAACTGGAAAGTCCGCGTCGTCACCACCGGTGCCATTCCCAGTATCATCGTCGGACCCGTCGTCGAACAGGTCGGGAAGGAAAAGAATGGGCAAAAGGCCGATAAACAACATCAAAAAGGTCATTGTCAGCCCCATCAGCCCCGGAAACACACGCGTTACGACTTTATCCTAGCACTGCATCTGTATGAGTCTAGAAATTGATGCCGATAATTTATGCTAATATATCCTATGGTTAACATATTTTGGGTTTGACAGAAAAGGTCGCGGATGTGCTCCAATGGCGCATCGGTTGCAACGGGGGCAGGGGAGGGTAGTATCCCATCATGACAGATGATCAAAGTACCCAAGACCGGGACGAACGGGCCGGCCTGGCCGCCGAAGTGCAAATGCTGCGTGACGAGGTGGCGCGGATGAATAACCACCGGTTTATCCGCCTGCATGACAGCTTGTGGAAACTTGGTGCCTTTCAGCTCTATCGCGGTTTGGCTTTCGGGTTGGGCTCGGTGCTGGGTGCAACGCTTTTGGTTTCCATCCTTGTGCAAATGCTGTCAACGATGGACTTCATCCCGGTGTTGGGCGACTGGGTGGCACGGATCATCGAACAGTTGAAGCTGGGTGAATAAGCCTTTCCTTCCCGCATCATTTCCCCTATACGCGCGCATCCGTTGGATTCGCTGACGGTCAACTCCATGGGCCTTGCTGGACGACATCCCGGCCTGCGCCATTCACACAAACCTTGAAGGAGACCCCGATGTCGATCACTAAAGAAGAAAAAGCCAGCGTCATGAAAGAGTTCGGCACCAAAGAAGGCGACACCGGTTCGCCCGAAGTTCAGGTGGCCGTTCTGACAAGCCGGATCAAAACCTTGACCGAGCATTTTAAAACACACAAAAAAGACAACCACGGCCGCCGCGGCCTGCTGAAAATGGTCGCCACCCGCCGGAAGCTGCTGGATTATACCCGCGCCAAGGATGAGGCCCGTTATCAGGACCTGATCAAACGCCTCGGCCTGCGTCGGTAACTTGCGCAAAAACCGGTCTCGAAACCGGTTGTCCAAGGCGTTTCGAAACGCCTTGTTACCTGCAAATATCATGCGCCCGTTCGGTTCCCGAGCGGGCGTTTTGCGTTAGAGGGCAACGCCTGACACTAGGCGGACGCACTCACGTCTGATGGGTTCGGACAATCACCTTGCCTGCAACTTAATTACCAGTTGGAACCTCGCAAAAGCGCCCTCCGGCAGGGAGGGTTGGGCGCTGCCCGGCACTAGTGCCAAGTCGCGGGTGTTTTCTACCCCTTCCCCCCCGGCTCATTCTCCTCTATAGCCCCCTCATCTGAGACGTTTGCCCGGACCCCGGCAACGCAGTGAGGATATCAGGGGTCGGCGGCAATGGGGCCGCCATGTAAAAAGAGGGACCGGGAACGCCCGGAGTGCCCTCAGAAGGAAAACTTATATGTTTAACGAAACTAAAAAATCCATTGAGTGGGGTGAGGAAACTCTGACACTCGAATCCGGCAAGGTTGCCCGTCAGGCAGACGGATCCGTGATTGCCACGCTGGGCGAAACCAGCGTTATGGCCAACGTCACCTTTGCCAGAAAACAAAAGCCCGGGCAGGATTTCTTCCCGCTGACGGTTCACTACAATGAAAAATACTACGCAGCCGGTAAAATCCCCGGCGGCTTTTTCAAGCGCGAAGCACGCCCGACTGAAAAAGAAACCCTGACATCGCGTCTGATCGACCGGCCGATCCGGCCGCTGTTCGTTCCTGGCTTCAAAAACGAAGTTCTGGTGATCTGTACGGTGCTTTCGCACGATCTGGTTAACGATCCCGACATGGTGGCAATGATCGCTGCTTCCGCTGCGCTGACAATTTCCGGCGCTCCCTTCATGGGACCGATTGCCGCCTGCCGTGTTGGTTTTGAGGACGGCGACTATATCCTGAACCCGACATGTGACGACATGCACAAGCTGCGCGATAATCCTGATCAGCGTCTGGACCTTGTTGTAGCCGGTACCAAAGACGCGGTGATGATGGTTGAATCGGAAGCTTACGAGCTGACCGAGGAAGAAATGCTTGGCGCGGTGAATTTCGCGCATGAGAACATCCAGCCGGTGATCGACCTGATCATCGAATTGGCCGAAGACTGTGCCAAAGAGCCCTTTGATTTCCAACCGCCGGACTACGGCGACCTGTTCAAGGCCGTCAAGAAAGCTGGCGAAAAGGACATGCGCAAGGCTTTCAAAATCACTGACAAGCAAGAACGTACTGCTGCAGTTTCCGCGGCACGCGATGTTGTCAAAGCAGCCCTGAGCGAAGAGCAACTTGGCGATGAGAACCTCGGGTCAGCCCTGAAAAAGCTGGAAAGCTCGATCCTACGCGGCGACGTGGTTAAAACCGGCAAACGCATCGATGGCCGTGCGCTGGACACAGTGCGCCCGATCGAAGCACAGGCAGGCATCCTGCCCCGGACCCATGGCTCGGCTTTGTTCACCCGTGGTGAAACACAGGGTCTGGTTGTGACCACATTGGGCACCGGCGACGACGAACAGATGATCGACGCGCTAACTGGTACCTACAAGTCGAACTTCATGCTGCATTATAACTTCCCGCCCTATTCGGTTGGTGAAGTTGGCCGCTTTGGCTTTACGGGTCGCCGTGAAATCGGCCACGGTAAATTGGCATGGCGTGCGCTTCAGGCTGTTTTGCCTGCCGCAACCGACTTCCCCTATACGATCCGGGTTGTGTCTGAAATTACCGAATCCAATGGCTCATCCTCGATGGCCTCGGTTTGCGGTGGTTCCTTGTCGATGATGGACGCAGCCGTTCCTTTGAAGGCTGCGGTTGCCGGTGTTGCCATGGGTCTGATCCTGGAAGACGATGGCGAATATGCCATCCTGACGGATATCCTGGGTGACGAAGATCACCTTGGCGACATGGACTTTAAGGTGGCGGGTACCGAAGCAGGCATCACCAGCTTGCAGATGGATATCAAGGTTGCAGGGATCACCCCGGACATCATGGAAAAAGCATTGGCTCAGGCGAAAGCCGGCCGTTTGCATATCCTTGACGAGATGGGTAAAGCGCTTTCTGCTGGTCGCGAAGAGTTCTCGGCCCATGCACCTCGCATCGAAACCATGACCATTCCGACGGATAAAATCCGCGAAGTCATCGGTTCGGGCGGCAAGGTAATCCGTGAAATCGTCGAAGTTTCGGGTGCCAAAGTTAATATCGACGACGAAGGCGTGATCAAAATTGCCTCGCCCAACAACGAGTCGATCAAGAAAGCCTATGACATGATCCACGCGATTGTGGCCGAGCCAGAAGAAGGCATGGTTTACGACGGCAAAGTGGTGAAGATCGTTGATTTCGGCGCTTTCGTGAACTTCTTTGGCAAACGCGACGGGTTGGTTCACGTCAGCCAGATCGAAAACCGCCGCCTGAACCATCCTTCGGACGTTCTGAAGGAAGGCCAAATGGTCAAGGTTAAACTGCTGGGCTTCGATGACCGCGGCAAAGTCCGCCTGTCAATGAAAGTGGTCGATCAGGAAACCGGCGAAGAGATCAAAAACGACTGATACTCGCCTGGACAAAATCAAAGGCCCCGGTGGAAACACCGGGGCCTTTTTTTTATGGTCTACGTTGGATAAGCGGGTCACCGGGCAAGTTGCACTATTGCGCCGTAGCTATATCCGGATCCCGGAGCCAGAAATATTTAACCCCTGATCCGGCGCTCTCTCACTATTCCTACTCAGCCAGCTTTTGGTCCAGAATTGCGGCGAGGTCATCGTAGCTCATGTTCGAATATTTTTCGCCATTGATAA
>JAAEUB010000048.1 GCA_024227755.1 Paracoccaceae bacterium
GGTACAGGCGGCAAACTCGATGCCGTGCTCGAAGAGGAGGCTGTTGAACGCATCGCCGGGGCGCATTGTTACGAGTTGTTTGCCGGCCACGACGCCTTTGCCGATATCATGGATACCGACGTCGGAACCTTCTTCCTCACCGATTTTCTGGCACAGCACTTTGACCGTCTGGTCTGGAAAGGGCTGGGGCTCGATAAAAATCCCAGACTGGTCAGAGCCTATTTCTCCAATTACACCCGACTGCTCTACCTGGCACAGAGCGATAATCCGGAAATTCTCCGCAAGGCCGAACAGGCGGCTGAAAAGCTAGGATTGCGGTTTGAATTTCAAAACACTGGCTATGGCGCATATGAGCCTTTCCTGGCTTCACTCAAGGAACCGGCGGATTGATTATAAAGTGGTGGTTCGGCGCGGCAAGACCCGCCCCTGGGGTAGTATTTCCTGAACCAGTCCGTGCAAAAGTCAAAAAACAGCTTCATCGCGCGCGTCGGGCGAATCTGCGTATGCCGCGCGATGCCCAGGTTGGCGCGCGGTATATCGTCGGCCAGCGGCAGCGTCACTATTTTTTGCCCGTCGTAGGTGTAATCCAGATGCGGGTGGGTTACCAGCAAGGAATAGCCTCGCCCCTGGCCGACCATGCCACGCACCATTTCAAGCGATGGTGAACTCAGTGAAACGCGGGGTTCGAGCCCGAGCAAACGGAAGATGCCCAGAAAATACTCGCGGCTTGGCGGGACATCGAGCAACACCAGAGA
>JAAEUB010000049.1 GCA_024227755.1 Paracoccaceae bacterium
ATGTCGCTCATCAAAAGAGCGAAGTATATTCAACGAGCCATCATGGGATCCGTTTTCCAGAAAAATATAGCCCCAGTCAGAAAGCTCTGACCCGAAACTTGAAAAATCGTTCAGCAGACGAGGTAGGGAGTGCGCGCAGTTCCTCGCGAGCCCGATAATTACAACACGGAATTCTGTTGATGAGCTTGTTTGCATTGTTTTTGTCGTTTCGTCTTCTGACATGTTTGCAGATATGTTTTTACGGCCAACAAAAACGGTGTCAACTGGTGGCCGAAATTGTGCAAATCGCTAGGGAAAGAGTTCCCGGACCAGCCGTTCCCAAGGTCAAACTTAATGTCCTCTTTGTCGCGCAAAGAGGAGGGCTCCCCTTTGCGCGACAGTGCCTTTTATTACAGTTTCTCGAAATGGCAGGTGAAATGGCGCATCAGGGCAGGTTCCTGTGTGACCCGGTAGCCTTTGAGGGTCGGGGCCATTGCGGACAGTTCCTCAAAACACTCAACGATGTAATCGGCGTGGCTTTGGGTATAGGTGCGCCGCGGAATGGCCAGGCGCACCAGCTCCATCGCGGCCGGCTTTTCCGAGCCGTCCGGCTGGCGGCCAAACATGACGCTGCCAATCTCGCAAGAACGAATTCCGCCGATTTCATACAGCGCCACCGCAACGGCCTGCCCTGGATAGGCCAGAGGATCGATATGAGGTAGCCAAGCGCGGGCATCGATAAATACGGCGTGGCCACCGGCAGGTTTCACCACCGGAATGCCCAACGCATCCAACCGCTCGACGATATAGGCGTTGGTGCGGATACGGTAACGCAGGTAATCCTCGTCGACAATTTCGCTTAACCCCTGTGCCAATGCATCAAGGTCGCGCCCCGACATGCCGCCATAGGTTGGAAAGCCTTCGGTGCGGATCAGGTGGCCACGCGCCTCTGTGGCCAAAGCGTCGTCATTAAGCGCCAGCCAGCCGCCAATATTGGCAAAACCGTCTTTCTTGGCCGACATGGTCATGCCGTCAGCGACGGCAAAACAATCGCGCACGATGTCTTCAATGCTGCGATCCTTCTGGCTTTCTTCGCGGGTCTTGATGAAATAGGCGTTTTCGGCGAAACGGCAGCCGTCGATGATGAAAAGCTTGCCAAATTCGTGGGCAATCTCGGCAGTGGCGCGGATGTTCTCTATGCTCACAGGCTGTCCACCGCCGGCATTATTGGTGATGGTCAGCATCACGCAGGGCACCGCGTCGCCATGTTCAGCAAGATAGGCGCGGAGTTTGTCCAGGTCCATATTACCCTTGAACGGATGCAGGTTTTGCGGGTCTTTGCCTTCTTCAATGACCAGGTCATGGGCCAGCGCGCCCGAAGCTTCGATATTGCCGCGTGTAGTGTCAAAATGAGTATTGTTGGGGATCACGTGCCCCTTGCCGCCCAGCATGGAAAAAAGGATCGCTTCGGCGGCGCGGCCTTGATGGGTGGGGATGATGCGCTTGAACGGCATCAGGTTACGCACCGCCGCCTCAAAGCGGTAAAACGAGGGCGAACCGGCATAGCTTTCGTCGCCGCGCATGACGGCGGCCCATTGGGCGGCGGACATGGCGCCAGTGCCGCTGTCGGTCAGAAGGTCAATCAGCACGTCATCGGAATGCAGGCCAAAAAGGTTATAATTTACCTCGCCGATCAGGCGCTCACGTTCGGCGCGTGTAGTCATGCGGATCGGTTCGACCGATTTGATGCGGAAGGGTTCAATGATTGTCTTCATCTCAGGGCTCCTAATCCAGCCCCAAAACAACGCGGCAATTCGATACGCGAAAGGGCCAACGCGCTACGGTTGCCCGACATGCGGACCGCGCTCAGCGCCCAATGAATTGCCAGCGTACGTTTTCACACGCGCGGCCGCAGGTCAAGCCGGTGATTTCACTTGCCTGTCACGATTGGCATGCTAACCCGGGCTGAAAACGAAGGGGCTGGCAATGAGCGAAAGTGGCAAGGGTATTTGGGCGATGGTGGCCGCATGCGTTGTCTGGGGTCTTTCGCCAATGTACTACAAACTGCTCGCACATGTGCCGCCCCTTGAAGTCCTTAGCCACCGAACCCTGTGGGCGCTTGCGATATTTGCATTGGTCTTGACAATGCAGGGTCGGGTCGGGGTACTTGTTAGCCTTGTGACAACGCGCCGGTCGTTGTTGCTGGTGATATTGGCGGGGCTGATGATCTCGCTTAATTGGTTTGTCTTTATCCTCTCGATACAGATCGGGCGTGCAGTCGAGGCAAGTCTTGGCTATTTCATATTTCCATTGGTTGCGGTGCTGCTTGGCCGTCTGGTGTTTAAGGAAAGCTTGAGCCGAGTTAAGAGGGGCGCGGTCGCGTTGGCGGCAATGGCAATAATAATCCTGACGCTTGGCCTTGGTGTGCCACCCTACGTGTCACTGGTGCTGGCGTTTTCCTTTGGCTTTTATGGTGTCATCAAGAAAGGATTGCAGGCTGGACCAGTAATCTCGGTCACCGGCGAAGTGCTGGTGCTGGCACCGTTGGCGGTGATCTGGCTTTTGGGCGTCCATTTTGGCGGCTGGCAGGGGTTGGTTGGGCGTAACCTGGCGATTTTTGGTCATGACCTTGGCGATAGTCTGCTTTTGGCTTTGTCCGGGTTGTTGACGGCCAGCCCGCTGATCTTGTTTTCCTATGCCTCGCAACGGTTGCCGCTGTCCGCGGTTGGCCTTTTGCAATACATCAACCCCAGCCTGCAATTTCTGGTGGCATTGCTGATTTTTGCAGAGCCGGTGACAAGCTGGCATCTAATTGCTTTTCCACTGATCTGGGTGGCGCTGACGATCTATTCGCTGGATGCCTTGAGTCAGGAAAGGCGGGCGCGCAGGTCGGCCACCAGGGTCGGAACATCCTCAACCACGTTGACATAGCCTCGCAGGCTTTCATCGGCAAATCCCTGGGCAATAATGTGATCCATCACGGCGGTTAAGGCATCCCAGTATCCGGCGACGTTCAGCAAATAAATTGGTTTTTCGTGCAGGCCAAGCTGGCGCCATGTGACTGCTTCATCAATCTCGTCTAATGATCCCGCCCCGCCGGGCAACACCACAATGGCGTCCGAGTTCATGAACATGACCTTCTTGCGTTCATGCATGTTTTCGGTGACCACAAAGGTGCTCAGGTCACGCTTGCCGACCTCGTGTTTCAGCAGGTGTTCGGGGATTACACCGAACGTGTCGCCGCCTGCTTTTTGTGCGGCATTTGCCACTGCGCCCATCAGGCCAACATCTCCCGCGCCGTAAACCAGTTGCCATTCTTCTCCCGCCATTGCCCGGCCAAGATCTTCGGCCGCCTGCCGGTAGGCAGGATCAACCCCGAAACGTGAGCCGCAATAGACACAGATGGAAAGAATGGTGTTGGACATGATATGGCTTTCGTAGCAATCTCTTTTGACGCGTGATAGCGGGGTTGGTAAGCTCTCTCAAGCGCTTATCCGAGCGATAGAGGCGCGCAGGAAAATCCGGGGGGATAAATGGCTGCACAATTAGGTGGCGGACTGGGCATGGCTGCAGGCGCGTTCGGGGCTGTGGTTCTGGTGGCGGCGGGCTATATGGTGTTTGAGGCCACGAGAGGGCCAGAGCCCGCTCCGGCCCCGGTGTCTGAGACAGCCCCGGCCGGTGTTGCACCAACAGCCGGTGACCCAGTCCCGCTTGTAGCCACTTCAGAAGGCGGTACGGATGCCACCGGCGCTCCAGACCCCGCCCAGACCCCTGAACAGACCGGGGCGGCCCCCATTGCCCCCAGTTTTGATTTGGTGCGCGTCGACGCGGACGGGGCCACCATCATTGCCGGGCTGGCCGAACCGGGAAGCGAAGTACATGTAGTGCTGGACGGCACGGATGCGGCGGTGGTGCAGGCGGATGCCGTTGGCAACTTTGTGGCAATGATGGATATCGGCCTTTCCGACAAGCCGCGCGTCTTGACCCTGAATTCGGTCATCGCGGGCGGTCTTTCGCTGGTATCAGCAAACACCGCGATCATTGAACCAAGCGTCCCCGCCATCCAATCCGCCGAAGCAGAGCCGGTTGCGCCACCTGTAATGGTTGCCGAGAATACCGAAACGACCCCGCAGGTGCCCCAGTCTGACGGCGGTAACGTGGCCCCGGCTGAAACGGTTGAAACCGGTGAAACGGATGCGCCCCAGACACCTGAAACAAGTGGTGATAGCGATACCCAGATTACCTCTCCAGACGCTGGCCAGGATGGTGAACCGGGCGTGATTGAAAGCGCCGGGGCTTCTGACAAGGCCCAGGATACCGGCGCTCAATCTACCTTACCTGTTGCCGAGGTTGCGCCTGTGGGTGATGGATCTATCTCTGCGACGCAGGTTGAAGTGCAGGCCGAGGTGGAGCAAACGACTACGCCAGAGCCTGAGGCTCAGACCGAAGCAAACGCTGACGCTGCAACCCTTGCCGAAGGGCAAAACAATACGGTTGCAGCGATGGAAGGTGAACCGGTCGAGGAGACACTGACAGATGTGGCGACATCCCCTGCCCAAGCGGTCGAAACAGATGCGGTGGTGAGCGCGGGCGAAGAGATCGCCGAAATAGATGAAGACGCTGTGAATACGGTCGCAGGGGTGGAGATTGCCGAGGTTGACTATCCGCCTCAAACGCCAATACCGGGTTCAGATACCGCCGAAGTGGCAGAAACGCCTGAGATTGCCCCCACGGAGGATGCACAGGTGGAAACGGCCGATGCGGTAGCGGTCCCCGAGGTTGAGTTTTCGGACGCGCCCTCTGTTGAAGAAGATGTGACCGTCGCCGATAGCGGAGAACCGGCACCTCCGCGAGTGATGATAGCAGGCAGCGAGGGTATTACCATTGTGCAGCAAGGTGGGCACGGACCGGTTGCCCTGGAAAGTGTTACGCTGGACGCGATCACCTATGACGCGATCGGAGAAGTGCAGCTTTCGGGCCGCGGGGCCGGGGCGGGCAATGTTCGGGTCTATCTGGATAATAATCCGATCCGTACCGCGGCGATCACCGAAAGTGGCCAGTGGCGCACCGGCCTGCCCGAGGTGGAAAGCGGCATTTATACTCTCAGGGTTGATGAGTTGCGCGAGGATGGCACGGTTACCTCGCGGATCGAAACCCCGTTCAAACGCGAAGATGCCGACCAACTGGCGGCCGTTGCCGCCGAAGTGGCAGGGGACAGTGGCAAGGCGCCGGTGCAGGCTGTCACCGTACAGCCGGGGTCGACCCTGTGGGCAATTGCCAAGGAAAACTATGGCGAGGGTACGCTTTATGTGCGGGTGTTTGAGGCAAACCGAGACCAGATCCGCGACCCCGACTGGATATATCCGGGGCAGGTTTTCGCTATCCCCGGCGAATGATCCCGCAAACCGGGTGCTGTTAAAATGAGCGCCTGCGGCGCGCTTTTTCCTTGATTGGCACCCCGAGGCAGCGCGGAACTATTTCAAAGGCCTCACGGGTCACTCTTCCTGAGATTACAATGGGTTACACGGTGTTCTTACGGTTTTTTTTGCTGTGATTTCGCTGGGGCAAGGGCAAAACTATCCCCGTGCGGGCGCACCTGCCAGGTTTGCTCCGGCGCGCTGCGGGCGCGTTTTCGCGAAAGCTGCCAGCGCGTGCTTTCGGGCCCATGATCCGGTGCCATGAACCAGCGGCTTTCCACCCCCGCAGCTGCGCCCTCGGGCGTCAGGATCAGGCCGATCGGGGCGTGGCGTCCTTCGCGCGCGCCGGTTTCGCCTGCCAGGTGCAGCCTGCGCACCGGGGTCAGGCCCGGGGCGCTGGGCAGGTCGCCGATCACCAGCGGTACGGTGCCTGCGCGCATCACCTCTTCCAGTGTCCACAAAATATCCTCGGCCCGCGCTGCATGGGCAAAGACAAAGCGCCCCGGATCGGCAAAAGATACCATGCCGGGGCCATAGGGCCGGGCGGCGGCCCAGTTTGGTGCGACCCAGAAAACCGGCCCTTGCATGGCACCCGCGATTATCATCGCCAGCGTATGACGCGCCGGGCCGCAGACCTCATGCAGGCGCGCGCGCGCCAGTGTCAGACGGCCCAGAAAGGTTTGCCCCTGCTCAGGGTGGTGTGGCTTTCGCGAAAGGCGGGCATGTTGCATGGAAGCAGTATAGATGTTCTCCAAATGTTCTCAATGCTTTTCGCAACCGCGCGCATCAAACACTCGCGTCTTATGGAATGTGAGAGACCGGAGGAACCAACATAAGAACGCTAATAATTGCAGTATTCGTATTGATTTTTTGGGCCTTTTCGCCTGCGGCAATACCCACCGCAAGATGAGCGAAAAGGCAGCGAGCAAATGGCGTTGCTTGACGAGGCCAGCATGGTGCCGTCTGGCGTCGTGCGGCTGGTTGAGCTGCAAGAACAGGGCTATGCCTACGTGCGTCCGTAAAGGCTTGCACATTTCCTGACGCTGCGTAATCCTGCCCTCTGAATACGAACAGGGGGCAGGCGAATGCAGGTGAACACGCAGGCTGGCGGCAGGCTGGAATTAAGCGAGCTTTGCCTTGGCGCGATGAACTGGGGCAGCCTTGACAGCGAAGCCGAGGGGCATGCGCAAATCGACATGGCGCTGGATTACGGCGTCAACTGCGTTGACACCGCCGAGATGTATCCGGTCAACCCGATAGCTGCTGAGACCGTCGGTCTGAGTGAGGAAATCATCGGCCGCTGGTTTGCCCGCACAGCTCGGCGCGCAGACGTGGTGCTGGCCACCAAGGTCTCAGGTTCGAATGGTGGCTTTATACGCGAAGGGCGCGGTTTTGACGGCGAGATAATTCGCGAAACCATAGATGCGTCGCTTTCGCGTCTGCGAACGGATTACATTGACATCTATCAACTGCACTGGCCCAATCGCGGTTCATACATGTTCCGGCAAAACTGGAACTATGATCCCAGCGGGCAGAACCGCATCGAGACCCTGGCCCACATGCGCGACGTATTGGCGGCGATGAGTGAAGCGGTTGCAGCAGGCAAGGTGCGCCACTTTGGCCTGTCGAACGAAAGCGCATGGGGCATGGCAAGTTGGCTGGCAACAGCGCGCGATATGGGTGCACCCGAGGCGGTGACGATCCAGAACGAGTATTCGCTGCTATGCCGGATGTTTGATACTGATCTGGCTGAACTATGCGCCAATGAAGGTGTTGGCCTGATGGCGTTTTCGCCTTTGGCTACCGGGCTTTTGACCGGCAAATACCAAGGCGGAAACATCCCCGACGGTTCGCGCATGTCGACCCAGCCTGACCTGGGCGGGCGCAACTCGGCGCGGGTTGGGGCGGCGGTTGCGGCTTATCTGGAAATTGCCAGCCGTTTTGATCTTGATCCGGTCCAGATGGCGCTGGCTTTTTGCCGGTCGCGCCCTTTCATGGCCACGGCAATCTTCGGCGCGCGCAACAAGGCGCAGATGGAACGCGCGCTAGGCTCGGTCAGGGTCACATTGTCGGATGAGGTTTTGGCCGAGATCACGACCGCCCATAAGGCGCATCCGTTGCCATATTAAAACGACACCGAGGATCGGGCGTAAAAGCCGCAAAAAAAAGGACGTAAACGACGTCTTGAAAGTCGGAAAAATGCTTGCTGAAGCCGCCTGTGGCGGGACATGCTTCAGCCAACAGAGTTTGGAGGGAAGAATGCCACTTACAATGAACCGGGAAGTATTTATCACCTGTGCCGTAACCGGCTCAGGCTCGACCCAGGACCGATCGCCCCATGTGCCGCGCAGCCCGAAAGAGATTGCAGACAGTGCCATTGATGCCGCCAAGGCAGGGGCTGCGGTGGTGCATTGCCATGTGCGTGACCCCGAAAGTGGCGCACCCAGTCGGCGGCTGGAGCTTTACCGCGAAGTCACCGAGCGCATTCGCGAGGCCGAGGTAGACGTGGTCCTTAACCTGACCGCTGGGATGGGTGGCGACATGGTTTTCGGTTCATCCGACAATCCCCTGCCGCTTTCGCAAAACGGCACCGATATGGTCGGCGCCGCCGAGCGTGTGGCGCATGTCGCTGAATGTCTGCCGGAAATATGCACGCTTGATTGCGGCACAATGAACTTTGCCGAGGCAGACTATGTCATGACCAACACGCCCGGCATGTTGACAGCAATGGGCCGGATGATGACCGAGTTGGGCGTAAAGCCCGAGATCGAGGCCTTTGATACCGGCCACCTTTGGTTTGCAAAGCAATTGGTCAAGGACGGCGTATTAGAGGCTCCGGCTCTGGTCCAGCTTTGCATGGGTGTGCCATGGGGCGCGCCTGATGATCTGAATACCTTCATGGCGATGGTGAATAATGTGCCAGATGACTGGACTTTCTCGGCTTTCGGTCTGGGCCGTAACGAAATGGCTTATGTCGCTGCTGCGGTGCTGGCAGGTGGCAACGTTCGTGTCGGGCTCGAGGATAATCTGATGCTTGATAAGGGCGTACTGGCCACCAATGCCGGGCTGGTGGAGCGTGCGGTCAGTATCACCGAGAATTTGGGTGCGCGGGTCATTGGCCCGGATGAAGTGCGCGCAAATCTCGGCCTTGAAAAGCGCGCGCCGGTCGCCCGGTGAGGCAGGCGGGCTTATTCCTTGCGCTTTTTGCTGTTCTGACCGGTTGCGGTCTGTTCAATAAACCTGAAACCCCCGTCGAGTTTTTTCGAGACTTAGATATCCCTCTGACCTCAACTACCCGGTTTGACGCTGGTGAATTTTTTGGATTTTGGAATGTCCGGGCCAAGTTCGCCCATGAGGACGCGGTACCTGGGCGCTCTGGGGTCGAGTTCCAGCCAGGCCCGGACGGAGATATTGTTCAGATCGTAATGCATGCGATGAAGCGTGGGCGTTTAAAAGAAGAGGCGTCTTTTGAGGTCGAACAGGTTATGCCAGGTCGACTTGTCTATGGCGAGCTGCCTTTCGCCACTGAATACTGGGTGTTATGGGTGGATGAGGATTATCGCACGGCGGCAATCGGCACTCCATCCGGCACCTTTGGCTGGATTATTGACCGGGAACGTAGCGGCGGCGAGGACCGGATCGTCGCAGCCCGCGAAGTTCTGGAATGGCTTGGCTATGACATGAACCGGCTGATTGAATTACCCTGAGGAGGGAAGATGAAACGACTTGTAGTGCTTTTAGCAATGCTGCCGGGAAATGCCTTCGCGCAGGATTGGTGGCAGGGGGTATGGGCCTTTGATCCTGAATGGTGCGCGGTGGCCGACAGGGCTGGAGTGTCTGATCCCGGGCCGATTGAGATTACTGGCGACGCGATTATTGGCTATGAAAATACCTGTACAATAAAGAGTTCCCGACAGGTCGGCACCATGGCGGCCGTGCATCTGGAAATGGGATGTGAAGCCGAAGGCAGCAGATATGACGACGAGCGCATTTTGCTGCGCGAAAGCGAGGATGTCTTAGTGATCTGGTATGGCGGCGCAATTTCATCGGTCACTTATCACCGATGCGCCTCAGTGGACGGGACCTCACAGACGAACGGAGTGAAAAAATGACCCGAACAGCAGCAATCATCGGCGGCGGCGTGATCGGCGGCGGCTGGGCATCGCGCTTTCTTTTGATGGGATGGGACGTGCAGGTTTTTGACCCGGACCCCGAAGCGAAACGCAAAATCGGCGAAGTAATGGACAATGCCCGCCGCTCGCTGCCGGGGCTTTATGAGGTGGCGTTGCCGGATGAAGGCAGCCTGACCTATCACGATACAATTTCAGGCGCAGTGGCCGGGGCTGAGTGGATACAAGAAAGCGTGCCCGAGCGTATCGAGCTCAAACAAAAAACCTATCAAAAGATACAAGAAAGCTGCGATCCGGCGGCGGTCATCGCCTCGTCGACCTCGGGTTTTACCCCCAGCCAGCTGCAAAACTGCGCCACCCGCCCTGAGCAAATTCTTGTCGCCCATCCATTCAATCCGGTTTATCTGTTACCGCTTGCCGAACTTGTCGGGTCCGACAAGAACGACATGGAACATATTGAAAAGGCGACCGAAATACTGAAAATCATCGGCATGTTCCCGCTCCATGTACGCAACGAGATCGAAGCGCATCTGGCAGATCGCTTTCTCGAGGCCGTCTGGCGCGAAGCCCTTTGGATGATCAAGGACAAGGTGGCGACGACGCAGGAGATTGACGACGCAATTCGAATGGGTTTTGGCCTCCGATGGGGCCAGATGGGGTTGTTTGAGACCTATCGCGTCGCCGGGGGTGAGGGCGGAATGCACCATTTCATTTCGCAATTTGCCCCAACGCTGGCCTTCAACTGGACCAAGCTGATGGATGTGCCGGAGATGGACGAAGAATTAATCAGTGCGATTGCCACGCAATCTGACGCCCAGTCCGGGCATCTGAGCATCCGCGAGCTTGAACGCCAGCGTGATAGCAACCTTGTTGCCAAAATGCGTGCCCTGAAGGCGCAGGATTGGGGGGCCGGGGCGCATCTTAACCAACACGATCTGACGCTCAGGCAGGGTGAAATTGACATTACCCGTCCGATTGTCACGGTAGAGCGTGCAGTGCCGCTCGATTGGGTCGATTATAACGGACATATGAACGAGGCACGCTATCTGCACGCGTTCGGTGACGCCACCGACCGCTTCATGGAAATCATCGGTTGCGACAGCGACTATATCGAAAGCGGCGGCAGCTATTTTACCGCCGAAACCCATATCCGCCATCTGGACGAGGTACGTGCGGGTGCGCGGTTGCGTGTCGAAACGCTGTGCCTGATGGGTGAGGGCAAGAAAATGCACCTTTTTCACAATATGTATGAAGGCACGCGCCTACTGGCCACCGGTGAGCACCTTTTGTTGCACGTCGACCTTGAAAGTCGCAAATCCAGCCCACCAGCGGCTCATATCGAGGTTCGTCTGTGCGAGATCGCGGCGGCACATGCCGGATTAGAACGCCCCGAGGGAATCGGGCGCGCAATCGGGGTCAGAAAATGAGCCAGCGCGTTTTGATCACGGCGGGGGCGTCCGGGATCGGGCGGGCAATGGGTGCGGCCTTTGCCGAAATCGGCGCGCAGGTCTGGGTGACGGACGTAAACAGTGAAGCACTTGAAGCTTTGCCGGTCGGCTGGCGTGGAACCAGGGTGGATGCGGCGGATGAGGTTGGAGTTCGCGAATTATTTAGCGAAATCAAGGGTGAATGGGGCGGTCTTGATGTCCTTTGCGCCAATGCCGGTATTGCCGGACCGACGGCGTTGATCGAGGATGTAGAACTTGAGGATTGGCGCACTTGCGTAAGCATCAACCTTGAAGGTGCTTTTCTGGCGGCGAAATATGCCTCTCCTTTGATGAAGGAAGCGCGCGCTGGGGCGGTGATAATCACCACCTCGACCGCAGGCCTGCACGGTTACCCAAACCGCGCGCCCTATGCTGCGGCCAAATGGGCCAAAATCGGGCTGATGAAAACCCTGGCAATGGAACTTGGACCTTACGGCATCCGGGTCAATGCGGTTGCTCCGGGGGCTGTCGAAGGCCCGCGCATGGAGGGCGTGCTGGAACGCGAGGCATTGGCCAAGGGCATGACCCGCGACGAGGTCTATCAAGGCTACGCGGCAGGCACCTCGATGCAAAGCTTTGTTGAGGCTGAGGACATCGCTAATATGGCGGTTTTTCTGGCTTCCGATGGGGCAAAAATGGTCTCGGGCCAAGTGGTTGCGGTTGACGGCCACACGGTCAACCCCGACCCGCAGATCTAGAACCGGGCGTTGCCAGATTGAGTGGCTTCGCCACGCATATTAGTGATTTGGCGCTTTTAGCACCCGGTACGGTCATTTTGCCAGCGTGTCGAGAAAACCGGGCAGGGCACGGGCGGGGACGCTGGCGGCTCGCACCAAAGCGTCGAAGTGACGGGTGAAGGCTGTGACGCGTTCGGTGTCGCGAAAGGCAACGTAGTTGCGCCCCAGATACAGCACCGCAAGCAGCGGTCCGAAGATGGTGATCGGCGAGGAAAACAGCTTGCGCGCGTCAAAGAGGTACAGCCTGAGCGACGGGTAAAGCTGGTCATGCAGCTCGCGTAAATGAGCGATCTGTTCGCGCCGCAACGGACCTGGGAGGCCAGTATAATAGCCTGTGCCGCGCGCAAAGCTGGTAAGTTCATGCAAGGGAAACGCAATCTCGTAATCCGAATTCTGCGCGCGCATGAAAGAAAGCCGGTCCTCAGAGGCACCAATTGCCTGGTCCGTGGTGCGCCCCAGATGCGGTGCATATTCCCATTCAAGCACGGCGCGGATTTTCAGCATATCGGGCAGGGCAGCCGGGACATGGCGGATTTTGTAGCCCGCTGCCTCCTGATGCCAGGTAAATATCTGCTCGTCGACCAAGGCGCGCGGGGCTTCTGTCAGGGCCAGTGATGTCGCCAGCAGGTCGGCGGCTTGTTCCGGTCGCTCGGTCAGGCCCAAAAGCCAATCCGCCGAGACGCCAAGATTTGCTGCACATTCTGCCACCACTTGCGCATTGGGCAGGCGCGCACCGTCGTTTTTCAAAAGCTGCGAGATGGTTGAACGATCCACCCCGGTTTTGCGCGCCAGCGCGCTTTGGCTGATGGAATTGTCCTGCATCGCATGCGTTAGCCGAGTGCGAAACAGAGCGGCGCGGGTGCGTTTGTCGTGAATTGTCTGCATATGCTCATAAATATCACAGATGCAGAGCATTGTTAACCAGATTCGCAATCCCCTGCGGCGAATTTTAGCCCTATTGCTTGAAAAAAGCATGAGGGATCAGATGGACAGCACACGGCGTTCTTGGACAAAAGCGATACTTTGGAACTTGATTGGGTTTGCCAGCATGTCTGTCGTCGG
This sequence comes from Paracoccaceae bacterium, assembly GCA_024227755.1. Classification (GTDB taxonomy): domain Bacteria; phylum Pseudomonadota; class Alphaproteobacteria; order Rhodobacterales; family Rhodobacteraceae; genus JAAEUB01. The sequence goes on from JAAEUB010000049.1 coordinate 12,813, forward strand.
GCTGATAATGACCGGGTCGCTGAGCGTTGGCGGCGGGATGGCATTGATCAACACAGCCATGGGTTTTTCACTTTATCTTTTATATGAACGGCTTTGGGCACGGGTGCGTTGGGGGCGTCTGTGACGCGCGAATGGCCAAAATTTCTGGCTTTGGCAGCCGCGGATTTTTAAATGCGAGCAGACTTAAGCGCGATTTTCAAAAGGGGGCAGGCGCGCTTTGGCTAGCCCGCTGGCACTGCTTTTTCTCAGTAATAATTCCCACATTGTCCATCACAGCCAACCGGGGGTGCCCTGGGTCGAACTGCGGTGCCTTTACCAAGCCGACCGCGACTATTACCGGACGCTGAATGACGGTTATTTATATCGCTCGTGTGGGCAGGTGTTGCGGTAGTATTTCCTGCGCGCCAAAGATCCGGTGCCGCATCGGCTCTGGCGTTGTGAGCCATAACAGGGCATATCCGGGCCATGGCCTGGATTATCCTGTCAGTCTGCGCCGCGGCGTTTCAGACCCTGCGCTTCATGCTGCAAAAGACCCTGTCGATGGGTGCGCTGAGTGCTGGTGGGGCGACCTATGCGCGGTTTTTCTACTCAGCGCCTTTTATCGCGACCATGACAATTGCCTATCTGTGGCAAAGTGCGGCGCCGGTCACGGGTCTTGGCGGGCTTTTCTTTGCCTACGCGCTGGGGGGCGGATTGTTCCAGATCCTTGGGACCTGGGCGATGGTGGCGCTGTTTTCCCGGCGTAATTTTGCCGTCGGCATCACTTTCAAAAAGACCGAAGTTATGCAGACGGCCCTGATAGGATTTGTTATTCTGGGTGATCGGATAACAGTGATCGCTGCCGCGGCCATTCTACTGGGGCTCGTCGGTGTATTCATCCTGTCCGCGCAACCCGGGACCACAGGTAACAGGCTGAAGAACCTGATAAATCCGGTTGCTGGTCTTGGAGTTCTTGCAGGCGCGATGTTTTCAATATCCGCCGTTGGTTACCGAGGAGCGACGCTGCAAATTGTAACTGATGATGCCTTTTTGCGCGCGATCGTCACCTTGGTCGTGGTGACTTTGTCGCAGACCATTGCAGTGACGATCTGGTTGCGGATCTTTGAACCGGGGCAGATCACCAAAGTGGCAAAGGTCTGGCGCAAAGCGGTGTGGATGGGGTTGACCGGCCTTGGTGGGTCTATTTGCTGGTTCACCGCTTTCGCCCTGCAAAACGCGGCCTACGTCTTTGCGGTGGGACAGATCGAGGTGATATTCTCAATCGCCGCCAGCATCCTTTTCTTTGGCGAACGCCTGATGCGGCGAGAGCTTGTCGGGATCGCGCTGTTAAGTTGTTCAATAATTGCTTTGGTGTTAGCCACCTAGTTCCGTTTCAAGCGGGCTTTCGCCGCCCAGTCGCAAGAACAAGCTTTCTTCGTCGGAATTTTTAAAAAAAGGTACACTTGGCGGGGCTGTCAGGTCAGGCAGGCGCGAGGCGATCTCGGCCAGAACGATCTTGGTGATGAAGGGCAGGTCAAAGCTACGCAACTTGTTAAAGGGGATCCATTGCAGGTGGCTCAGCTCTTCGCTGGCGGCAGAAAAATCGTCTGGGTCGGTTTTTAACCGGGCGGCGTCAATCACGAAAAACCGCGCGTCAAATCGGCGTGGCCTGCCGGTCGGGGTTATGGCGCGTGCCACGAAAGCCATGCCGTCGGCCGATGGCACATGGCCGGTGGCCGCATATTCCAGCCAGTCCAACGGGACATCAGCGGCCCAGTTTGCGCTTGTGCCAAGCACCTGTCCGGTTTCTTCCCATAACTCACGAATGGCCGCGACCAGCAAGGCATGGCCAATATCCTCGGGGGCATCTGCGGGTAGGTTGTGACCCAGACGACTTAGACAGGGTTCGGTCCCCGTCGCTGCCAGCGGCACGTCGTGGTCCCCCGCGTCGACCGCGCCGCCCGGAAAGACGAACTTGCCCGGCATGAAGGCGGCCCTGGCACCGCGTTGCCCCATCAACACCCGTGGAGTGCTATCTGTGTCCCGGATCAGGATGACGGTTGCGGCATTGCGAATGGTGGTTCTTTTGTCCAATTCCGGGCCTCTGACTATTCCGTTGCGGCCTTGCTCTTTGGGTCGGAAACTCCACCCTCAAAACCAAAGCCATGCATGTATTTAGCCCATTGAAAGGCGATCATGAAGCCCTTTAGCCGCGGCAGAAGGAAAAGACTGAGTGCCACGGTTCCAACCGAGAAGATGCTTGCCATCAGCAAGGGTTCTGGTCGGAAAAACTTGTAAAAGACCCAGATCAACGGCGCCATTATGTGGCCAACGACAAGGATGGTCAGATAAACGGGGCCGTCATTGGTTCGCTGGTGGTGCAGCTCTTCTTCGCAAACGGGGCAATCATCGCGCACCTTCAAGTAGCCTTTGAACAAACTTCCGGTGCCACAACTAGGGCACCTGCGTCGAAAACCACGGCGGATGGCAGGCCAAAGCGGACGCTTTGTCCTGAAATCTTCACCGCTAGCGTTCATGTGTATCACCGGTTTGCATGTTCGCCAGACAATAAGGTGCGACTGGCGAAATGCCATGTTTGATTGCTGTTTCCCCTCTAAATGCGTCGACCTGTCGCAAAAATTACCCGCCAGGCGACGGAAATAGGCGGGGCTAACGTTTCTATTATGACACCGGTTGGAACCGGCGGTGGGAAAACTTGAAACGCAACGTCAGGAGAGACGATATGAAAAACCTTACACGTAACACTCTGGTGGGTCTGATGCTGGCAAGTGCTGCAGTATTGGCAACAGTCGACGTAGCAGCCGCGCGCGGCCAGGGTGGCCAAGGTGGTCCGGGTGGGCCCGGTGCTTTCAGAGCCATGGAATTTGTCGAGATAGACAGCGACGGTAACGGAGTTGTCACGCTTGAAGAATTGCAAGCTCTGGGGGACGCGCGTTTTGCCGCCGCTGACAGCGATGGCAGCGGTGCGCTGGACAAAAGCGAGGTGATCCAGATGATGACTGAAGGCATGGAAAAACGTGCAGCCGCAGCCGAGGCCAAAGGTCAGGACGGGCAAAATCGCCAAGGTCGTGGCCAGCAGGGCGCTCCGGACGAAGCGCGTCTGGCATGGATGGCTGACGGTATGATCCTGCGTCTTGATACTGACGGCGACGGCTTGGTAACGGCGGCTGAAATGCAGATTCCTACCGAAAAATTGGAACGCATGATCGACCGCTTTGACACCGACGACGATAACGCCGTTTCCGAGGCCGAGTTTGATGCGGCCAAAGGTGGGCGTCGCGGACACGGACGGCCATAACAAACAGGCGGGGTGGGCATTTTTGCCCACCCCGATCTTGCGAAACAAAGGGTCAGGGGATATTTTGCGGGCATAATGGATATGGCACTGGACCAAAACGGCGAAATATCGGACGAGGCACTTTTGGTGGCCTACGGTAATGGCGACCGAGAGGCCGCTTTTGCCCTGACCACGCGTCTGACGCCAAGGGTCTTGGGTTTCGCCACCCGTATGCTTGGCGGTGACCGTGCCGAAGCTGAGGATGTGTCGCAAGAGGCGATGCTGCGCTTATGGAAGGTGGCACCGGACTGGCGGCAGGGTGAGGCCAAGGTGACCACCTGGCTTTACCGGGTTGTATCGAACCTGTGCACTGACCGGCTACGCAAAAAGCGCGGTGTTGATATCGATGCGATTGAGGAACCGGCGGATGGGCGACCCGCCGTCACTTCACGTCTGATCGCAGAAGACCGCGCGCGTGCTCTTATCGGCGCGATGCGTGACTTGTCGGATGGTCAAAGACAGGCGGTGACGCTCAGGCATATTGAAGGGCTGGGAAACCCTGAGATTGCCAAAATAATGCAGATCAGCACCGAGGCGGTCGAAAGTCTGACCGCCCGGGGCAAAAGGGCGCTGGCCAAGGCATTGGCACATCGGCGCGAGGAGTTGGGATATGGCGATGAATAACATTGATATGCTGAATGAAAATGAACTGGAGGCGCTGTTTGAGGCAGCGCGCGATACGGCACCCATGCCCTCTCAGGCACTTTGGGACCGGGTTCATGCAGGGGCCGAGGCGGCGCTGCCAACCCCACACTCTTTTGCCCGGACTCAGCCTGTTAGAGTTGGCCTTTTGGCCGGATTGATTGCGGCGATCGGTGGTTGGCCCAGCCTTGCGGGTCTGGCAACTGCGACACTTGCCGGGGTGTGGATAGGATTCTCAAACCCCGAAGCCCTGACCGACAGCTCGGTTGCCCTTTTGTTGCCAGGTCTCAGCCAGACCGAAACTTACGAGTTGGAAGATTTCGATCCGGGCCTGAACGGGTTTTCAGCGATGTTAGAGGAGGGATGAGCCATGCCTGATGAAAGTGGTAAGGACATGGGCCTCCCGGATAAATCCCGCGGACCTGATGCTCAGCCAAGCCCCGACCGGATGCGTACGAAACGCTGGGTTCGGGGCCTGCTGGCGCTGTCACTGGGGGTAAACCTGCTGATCGCCGGGCTTGTTGTCGGGGCCTATATTCATGACCGTGGCCAGATTGGCGAGCTGCGCGGAAGCCAGCCACCGGAGGCGCGGGTTTTGCGTGAACTGGGGTTAGGTCCGTTTCTGAATGCTTTCCCTCCTCAGGAAAGACGGGAAATGGCGCAACTCATGCGCGAGCAGGTCGGCAATTTCAGAGTGAACCGAGACGCCTTGGCAGACGAACTCGAGGCCATTTTACAGGCGATCCGGTCAGAACCCTATGATCACGCAGTGCTTTTGGTCGTAATAGAGCGGCAGAAAGAACGCATCACCAGCCGCGCCGAAGTTGGGCGCGATGTTGTGCTGGGTGCAATTGAAGGCATGAGCCCGGCTGAACGGGAGCAATTTGCTGATCGTATGGAACGCTCGATACACCAGGCGATGGAAAACGCGGGCCGACCACCGCGCCCATAAGGCCGGACATCGGTGTTTCAGGCGGCGCTTTTAACAAAAGTGATCTGGTTACGCCCATCCGCTTTCGAGGTATAAAGCGCGCGGTCAGCACGATCGATCATCTGGTCAATATGCAAACGCGAATTGCGGTTTTCTCCACTGACAAAAACCCCGATACTCAGGGTTACCGGTACGTTGACCCCACGCGAGGGCGAATGGATCGCCTGATCCCCGACCACCCGGCGCAGGCGTTCAGCCGCCCGCGCTGCTTCCTGATCACCGGTTTCCGGCAGGGCAATTAGAAATTCCTCACCTCCGAGGCGAGCCAAAAGGTCAACTTCGCGCAGGCTTGCCTTCAGTCGTTTTGCAACCTCAATCAGTACCTCGTCGCCAACCACATGACCAAAACGGTCATTCACCAGTTTAAAACGGTCCAGATCGAGGACCATCAGGGTGAAAGGCTGACGCCTGCTTTGGGCGGATTGCGCAATTCGCTTCAGGTAGCTTTGCGCATAGCGGCGGTTGTAGAGCCCGGTCAGCGGGTCGGTCATGGCCAGGGAAAGTTGTTTGTCCAAAGATGAACGCAGGGCGTCGGTCTCAAGTTTGCGCGGTGCTAGGCGACCAAGTCTGATCGACAGTTCCTCGCCGTCGTAATCACCATCCAGCACGGCATCCGCACCCATATCCAGCGCCATCGTGGCCAGCTTTCCTTCACCCGAGGCGAAATGCACCACCATCACCGCATGGCGTGTCGTCGGGCGTGAGCGCAGCTCGCTAACCAGATGTAATCCGTCACTTTCCTGGGAAAGACAGGCGGAAATTACGAAAATATCAGCCGTCCCTTCACCCTCTGAATTGTCCAATACTTCGGCTTTCGTCAGCATTTTCACCTCTGCACTGGTCTGCCCAACCAGACCTGCACGCCAGGAAAAGCCCGCCTCTCGGGTTTTGGGGACGAGGGCGATCCGCGCTTGCCGAGTGAAGCCATGGGTGACTTCGCCAAAGCCAAATTCCTGCGCAATTGCTTGTTTTCGCAGCAATTCGTTATAAGTCGAACGGGTGCGGATCAGGTTTCGCACCAGCGCCAGCAACGCAATTTCATCAAGCGGTTTTGCCAAAACTTCATCTGCCCCTGCTTTCAGGCACGTAAGTCGGTCACTCCGGTCCTGGACAGGTAAAACTGCAATCACAGGAATTGCGTTCAATTCGGGATTAGCCCTCAGTTTCTTACAGGCCGCCATTATTCCACCACCGGGCAGGTGTTGCGTCAGGATAATCAGGTCGGGAAGGTGTCGTTCGGCAAGCTCCAGCAATGCGTCAACATTGTCGGCTTGTACAACCTCATGGCGTGAAGCAGCCAGTTTGACCTTGAGGATGATGCGGTTTGTGGCGACGTCATCGGCTATGAGAACGCATCCGGACATGTTTTTTTCCGTGCCTTTTACATAAATTTGTGTTCGCTTGGGTAATCTTTGGCTTAGATTAGTTAAGAAAACCTTTCCAAATCTGGATACTTGCCGTGATTGATATCAAAAGTGCTGAGGAAATTGCTCTGAAAGCCCTGACCTGGCTTGTTGGAAATGATGAATTATTACCGGTTTTCATGGGGGCGACTGGCACTGACGAGGGTGATTTGCGCAGTCGGGCAAATGACCCGGAATTCCTGGCCTCGGTGCTCGATTTCCTGACCATGAATGATGATTGGGTAGTGGCCTTCTGCGATGGCGAAAACCTGCCGTACCAGACCCCGATGCAAGCGCGTCAAACCCTGCCTGGCGGAGCAGATGTCAGCTGGACCTGAGAATCATACCGGAATACCGGAATACC
>JAAEUB010000050.1 GCA_024227755.1 Paracoccaceae bacterium
GCCTCGGCGAGGCCCCCAGCGGCGGGTGCGCAGATTGAAATAGGCTTGGAAGAGATCAAGGAAGCCCTGGGTGACGCCTTTATGGACATAGAGATAAGGACGCAGAGCGGCGTTAAACCCCTCAACGGCACTGGAGGCGCGATAGCGCTGGTCCAAGCAATCCTGAAAGGCTTTTAGAAGCGCATCGGTCTGTGGGTCAAGCTGTTGCTTAAGCAACGCATAAGCGCCGAGGAGTTGTTGGGTTTGTTGGTGGTGTTGCCAGGGGCGGTGCGGGTGATGTAGATCCTGGGTCAGGCGCAGGATGACGGCCGCCAAGGAGACAGCGATCTCACCATATTGGGTACGCAAAGGATCGAGGTGTTGATGTAGTCCCGCCGTGGCCAAGACCAAACCTGGGGCACGGTTTCTCAAGTAGGTGGCCACCTTTTGGCACTTCGCATCGTCCAGGGCGGTGATGGCGGTGGCCGCCTGTTCGATTAGATTTTGGACCGCACGGACGGTGCGTAGAGCACCGGTGTTCAGATCGACATAACCCAGGGCTTCTTCCACCTGCTGCATCGCTTGCTCAAAGGCATCCTATTGAGCGATGGCTTGGCGGCATTGACGCTGCGCCCAGACTATTTTTTGTCGCTGTCGACGGCGTTTTGTTGACTGCTTGGCAGGAATCTTTCCGAGTTTTTGGGTGACCTCTTGCTCACGGATAATGGCGGCATAAGCCCGTTGTTCCAAGCGTCGGCGGACTTTACCCAACTCATAGAGCACATGAAAACAATCATCCCGTTGTTCCGCGTTGGGAAACACGGCCTTCACGCCGGCGGCAATACCGCCTGCCGCATCCTTGACCACGATCTGCAGCGCTAAGCCTTGACCCTGGGCACGACGCAACACCTCGGCCCAGTCGTCGCCGCTA
>JAAEUB010000051.1 GCA_024227755.1 Paracoccaceae bacterium
ATGGGCATCGGGGGTTGAAAATACAACCCGCGATATGGTCGAAGCGCCCCGGAACAACCCCGCTGATGGTCGGCAAGCGGGGCTTACCGAAGCTTCTTTCCGGCAGGGCGTCCAGCAAGGCAGCCGTGTAGGGGTGATGCGGGGCGGAAAAAATCCCGTCCACCGACTGCTTTTCGACAACCTGACCGGCGTACATGACCACCACGTGCTCCACAGTTTCCGCCACAACCGCCATGTCGTGGGTAATCAATATCAGGGCCATCTGCTTTTTTTGCTGCAAATCCAATAGCAGGTCCAATATCTGGGCTTGAATCGTTACATCCAGGGCAGTCGTAGGTTCATCGGCGATTAGCAGACGCGGATTACAGGCGATCGCCATGGCGATCATCACCCGCTGGTTCATTCCGCCCGAAAGCTGGTGCGGGAAGTTGTGGACCCGTTCCTGGGCCGCGGGAATTCCCACTTGCTCCAACAGTTCGAGGGTTCGCTTCCGGCGCGAATCGCGATTGCCGCCTTCATGCACCTTCAACGTCTCCATGATTTGATAGCCCACAGTGAAACAAGGATTCAAGCTGGTCATGGGCTCCTGGAAGATCATGGCGATATCTTTGCCCACGAGGCTGCGGCGCCTGGCGTCCGGTATCCGTAGCAGATCGTTGCCGACGAATTGCAGCTTCTCGGCG
>JAAEUB010000052.1 GCA_024227755.1 Paracoccaceae bacterium
AAGCAATACCCATGCGCGTGGGTATTGAAAAGTGACAGTTGCTGGCCTCCATGGGTCCGGTCTGGCGTGTCATCGATATCGAGCACAATGTAGCCCGGAGCCGCCTTGAAGCTGGCGCAGAACAGATCAATCAGCTTGAGCCCCATTCGGGTCAGATCACGCCAGGACGGGGTGTTCTCCAGTCGCGACAGGGTTGGCTGGGAGGCAAGAGCGGGGCCACTGTCGGGAAGGCGCTCGCAGGCGATCTTGAAGGCTGGGTCATGGCGTAACGCATCCAAATCATCGCAGTCCTCGTACCCGCAGGCAATCGCAAACATGCGTTCACGGATCATGGTGGTGTGATCGTGGATGGTGCGTCCCGGGTTGCGCACATCCTGCAGGCAGGACGCCAGCATGCCGGAAAAGTTCACTCCCCGTTCAATCTCGCGCAGCAACAGTACGCCGCCGTCAGATGACAGAGCGCCGCCATCGAAACGGGCATGAATACCGTGCTGTTCGACAGGTGACAGACCGGGGAGAAATAGCGTATCGTCATTCATGGCGGGCTGGATTTTCTGCTGGAGATGGGTGATCTTGTTCAAACACCAAAATCATACGCTATTTCAACAGCTTGATCCATGCCCGCCAGCCAAATTATGCGCGCTCATGAATAATTCGGGCTAAAGAATGTCTGGTTGCGCAGGCGGGCCAAGATCCAGCGTTCGGCCAACAACACCGCGCCTTCGACCTTCGCTTTATCCTTGGGCTTACGAGGCCGCGCAGGCACGATGGCGGTATCGTAATGCG
>JAAEUB010000053.1 GCA_024227755.1 Paracoccaceae bacterium
ACCCAGTCCGGCGACAAAATTCATTACCCTTGATTGCCCCAGCTTCAACGTATCCATTTTGTCCTCTTTGGTAAATCTGAAGCAATACCACCATCCATCTGGTCGCAAAAAGGATGATTTATGCGCCAGAAGGTCTGCATAGAGCCCATAGTGCTGGATGCTGCACCCCGCTCCAATGTCCGCTGTCAGTTATCTCCACACCCATTGTGCCGCCGCCACATGTCTGCGTTATGGCCATCAGGAACAGACTGGCACAGGTCTGCTTTGTACCCACGCAGTTCGGAATATCTTGAGCTTTGCTCCGCAGACAAAACATCAACAGTCAACAAATGTCGTGACAAGTGAATGTAGCGCAGATCGGCCCGCGCATCTTCAGCGGCAGCAATCAATTTGCGCAGTTTATCCGGCATCAAACCGTCAGTTTTAAAGCCCTGATCTAGATGGCGTTCGGCTTGGATAAGTGCGTTTCCTGCGGTAACAGCTTCTAGTTTCATCGCATCATAAATCGCTCGCGTTTCGCTGACTTGCGAGGGCGTCAGTTCAAGTTCTGCCTGCAGTTCCAATACATGTGCTGGTCCCGGATAACCGTTCAACTCGGCTGGTAATGCTAAACCCCAGCCTGCACCGCTTTGCAGTTCTTCGATATCTTTCGGAGAAAGGCTGGCAATGTCTCTGTCCTCAAACCCTTTGTATGGTTGATGGTTGGTTTCAGTCAGCGCAGGCGTTCCAACAACGGCCATCAAGACGGCAAATAAAATTGGCAATTTCATATTTTTGCTCCTTGCATGCCAATAATAGTTCTGGCGCATCTGCTCCGCGCATCATATGATAGTGATCATGTCATTTGAATTTTCTTCACTGTTTGATGGGGCGCGGGAACGCCGCGTTGCAGAGGATGCAACCGTCTTCCACGCTGGTGCGAGTATCACCCACGTTTTTTTTGTTCGCGATGGCTGTGCGGTTTTGGTGCGACCGCTTGCAAGTGGTGACGCGGCTTACCTTCAAAGGGCCAGAGCAGGAGATGTGGTGGCCGAGGCGTCAGCCTACGCCGACAGCTATCATTGCGACTGCACCGCCTTGGAGCCAACGGTGTTGGCGCTCCTGCCACGAAAGGAGTTTCGGCAAGCCTTGAGGGCAGATGCAGAATTGTCCGAAACTTGGGCCGCACATTTGGCGCGCACGGTCCAGAGTACACGGATGCGTGCAGAAATTCGCAGCCTCAAAACGGTTTCTGATAGACTGGATGCATGGTTGGCTGAATATGGCCCCTTGCCAGAAAAAGGGCAGTGGCAGGGAGTTGCACAAGAACTTTCGGTAAGCAGAGAGGCTCTCTATCGCGAACTTGCAAACCGTCGATCAGGCTAGTCGTGTACTAGATTAAGCAGCCGTTGGTGCACTTGCGGCGAAAGCTCACTTTGTCCCGCTTTGCACACCTTCTCGATCGCGTAAAATCTCCGAACTTGATCTGGGTACTATCCGCTCCCCCCGTACAAATTTGTCCACACCTCCAGCGCCTCCGGCACGATCTGCCTTCCAACCGGGGAAAAGGTCATGGACTGGAAAAAGACGATCGAGAAAAACCGCGAGGCGCTGGTTGCCCTAGTGGCTGGCCTGATCGCGATGGTGGGGCGCGTCTATCTCCACCCTTGCGGGGTCCGAAGGACGGGTCGAGACCCGTGGCTCGACCCCGGGCAGGAAAGTCTTTTCCTGGGCTTACGTGGCGGTAGCGAGTAAGTCCTTGGAAAAGACCAGAGAGGGGCTTGGGATGTTTCTCGAAGGGCTCATTTATCACAGAAATCGCTGAAGAAATTTTACCCTCTCTTGCAAAATTTAACACTTAGCTATCGCTAAGCCATTGATTTTGCTTTCTCTCCCGCAAGGGGAGAGATAGGCACTGCGCCTCCAATCCAGAAAACTTATCCACGCGCCAAACACCTCCCGAATACTTGTCCGTCAAACGGAATAACCGCCATGGACTGGAAACTTTCAATCAGGAAAAACCGCGAGGCGCTGGCTGTCGTTATCGCCGGGTTGATCGGCATGATCACGCAGGCCGAGGCTTTGCCAAGCCCAGTTCGCCGCTCGATCACTCGTATTCTGCGTCCGGCGGAATCGGCGTTGCGGCGGCTGATTGTCGTCGTCGCGGCGGTGCAGAGCCAAAAGGCGCGGGAGAAGCGGAGCGAGGATTGTGAAAACACTGAAATACAGTTGCCGGATTTCTCGACTTTCGCCACCTACGACCGGCTGCCCGCCTTCGCGCTGATCGATCCGCGTAGAAAATTTGACGTGGTGAGGCGGATAAGTTCGAGGGACATTCCGCGCATCTGGGTGCCGGGTGTTTTTGACCGCACGCCACTGCCGAAGCCGAGAGAAACAACCGATTCCGCAGCGCTGCTGCGCCGCATCCGAAAGCTGCAATACGCGCTTGCCACCCTGCCGAGACAGGCAAGGCGGCTCAATCGTCTGATGAAAAGAAACGATCAAAGGCCGAACCCGGTCCTGGACGCGTTGGCCCGATCCGTCCGGGGCATCCTCCGGGTCACCAAACAAAACCCCGCCACCCGGTCGATGAAATCCTGCGCGATTGCCACTGGCTTGCGCTCGACTGCGGCTTCAAACCGCCGTGATCCGCCCCGACATTACATTTCAATATCGCTCGCGGTCGCCGGCTTCGCCGACGCCTCCGCGGGGCCATGCGCATCGTCCAATTGCACGCCGGTCGGGCTGGACAGGTTAATGAACGCATATGAGGGAAGTGAAAATATCCGGCTGTTGATCCGGGGCCGCGGGGCAGCCCCGGAAATCTTAGCTAGGCACTATTCGGCAGGTGCGGGGGCTGTCACCTCCGCCAGATCACGCGACTTGCGGAAACATGCGGCAAGCAGGAAGAACGAAATGGCCAGGATGATTCCGAACAGCAGGATCAAATAGCCGTACATCATCCAGCCTTCCTGATTCCAGGCCGCAAACCTGCGTGGCATGCCTGCCGCGCCGGCGGCCAGGAATGACCAATCGAGCCCCATTGCGGAAATGGTGAACAGCGCCACGAACCAGTTGCCGAGCCGGATGTTGATCTGTCTGCCGGTCATCACCGGATAGTGGTGAATGAACACCCCGATCCACATAAACGACATGGCGATCAGAACCGCCATTGTGTGCCCGGCCTGCCACATGGTGCCATGCAGCTGGAACGACCAGGCGACGTTCGAGGTGATGATCGCGCTGACCCCGTCCATGATGTAGAGCGTAAAGCCCATCAGTACCGCCATCAGACCGGGTTCCATGCGGATACCGTGCTTCCAAATGGTGGCGCTGACCGTGAAGATGGTAAGCGCAGCGCCCACGCCGGTCCCCCAGCTCATGATGTTGCCGTGATAGGAGAGCGCTGCAGGAAGCGCCGGGAACATCGTGAAGAAATGGTGGAAGAACGACGTGACCGAGGTCAGCAGCAGGATCCACAGCGCCAGGTTTGCAATCTTGTCGCTGTAGAGTTTGCGGGTTCCGTCGGCCAGGTAAAGCGGCAGCGTGGCGTAGACCGCGCTGACCACCATGATCGCCATGGCTTCCATCAGGTTATGGGCGAAAATGTAAAACACGAACTGGAAGACCATCGGGTCGGTCGCCCAGGCGACCCATGCCATGGGCAAGATACCGTACAGCGCCAGCAG
>JAAEUB010000054.1 GCA_024227755.1 Paracoccaceae bacterium
AAATAAATCACCCGATGAGCCATTTTTCTAATTCCGGCATTGTGGGTAATGACAACGGTCGTTGTGCCCAGATCCTCGTTAACCCGCTCGAGCGCCTCAAGAACCTGAACGCCCGTTTTGCTGTCGAGAGCGCCAGTTGGCTCGTCACACAAGAGAACCTCGGGTCGCTTGGCAATCGCGCGCGCAATTGCCACCCGCTGCTGTTCACCCCCTGACATTTCAGCGGGGAAATGATCCAACCGGTGGGCCAACCCTACCCGTTCCAGCGCCTCCTCGGGAGGCATGGGATCGCGGGCAATTTCGGTCACCAATGCAACATTTTCTCGCGCGGTAAGAGAGGGAACAAGATTATAAAACTGAAAGACAAAACCTACATGATTTCGTCGGTAGCGAGTGAGCCCCCGCTCGCTCATCGATGTCAGCTCCTGTTCCTTGAACCAGACCTGACCCGCGGTGGTGTTATCGAGTCCGCCAAGGATGTTAAGAAACGTGGATTTCCCGCTGCCAGACGCACCGAGCAACACGGTAAACTCACTCTCAAATACCTCGGCGTTTACACCTCTCAATGCATGCACATCGATTGAACCCGTGTGATAGACCTTGGTTACGCCTTTTGTGTGAAAAATCCGGTTTCCCATTTCTTGATTCGTATACACAGTGTCTTTCCAACCTCCCAGCCTGAATTGTATCATGGTGCGGGGCCTTGGGAAACGACGTCTTCGAAATCGAGGGGGCAAACCCGTTTTGATATTTGTGACCTGCAACACCGTCAGTTCACTGGCACTGCATTCGGCAGATTTTTGCAGATTTGGCTGCTTTGTCACCAGTAGCATGAGGGCATTCTTGGCGCCAGCGCTTGCTTTGAGGTTGCGGAGTTTCGCACCAGGCATTCGACTGTCCGACGGCTCTTTTCTAGTGCTTTTTGGGTCTGGTTCTTTTGGGCGCGAATTGGTCTGGTGAGACAGGGTGAGGTATCCGCAGGCAAGATCGCGGATGTCACCATCGATATTGGGGCAGACCCTGAACTGGCAATACCGGCGACGAAACCTGTAATCTCAACCATAGCTACCGGGGTGGCGCTTATCTACCTCCGGCATTCGTACATGGATGAAATGCGAAGTGCGCTATCTTCATATGAAAAATTCTTGGGAAAGCAGAAAACTTGATACGAATGCAAAATGGCCCTGTCTTGTTTGAAGTAGAGCACAGCGCGTCATTCACAATTTCTTATCTTTTAAGCGACGCAATCTTGGGGCTACCTATCCCGCTGGTAAATCCAGTCGTGATCAGGGTGGTTTTGAAATCGCCAATTTCGACGTGGACCGGCCATGACGTTAAGGTAATACATGTCATATCCATAAACCGAGCTGTTTTCACACTGATAAACATGAACTTTGTCGCCCAAAATTGTGTGTTTCTCCGCCATTCCACGGCCTCACCAAAACTGTGTTGTTTTGTGTAAGATATGTGTAAGCCGCTTTTGAGCAATCCACTCAAGCCAACTATCTTATAAGTTATTGTTATTCTTGGTTTTTGTGGTGCCCGGGGGCGGATTTGAACCACCGACACGAGGATTTTCAGTCCACTGCTCTACCCCTGAGCTACCCGGGCACGGGTTGGTCGGCAAAGCCGCCTTGGGTCGCGGTGTTCTAGACGTGGGGTGCAGGCATGTCCAGAGGGAAATGTGCGAAACCTTAATACGGTTCGGATGGCTTGAGGACCAGTGCTTCGGCAGCTTCCTCACGTTCTTCCGGAGCATCCGTCGGCAGGGCATAAGCCCCGTTCAGCCACCGCCCCAAGTCAACGTCTGCGCACCGGCGCGAGCAAAAAGGGCGCAGTTTCGGGTCAGTCTTTTTTTGGCAAATCGGGCAAGTCAAAATTGCAGTTCCGGCGACAGGGGTGCTCGCTCGCGTTTACGCTGCAGCTCGAAATGCCCCAGAGGTGTCCAGCCAGCAAGGGCAGTTTCCACAGGGTCTTTGCGAAAGGCAGCACGCAGGACCTGCTCAAGCTGGCGACGGTCCTTTTTAGGCATCGGTGCGAAATCGACTACGATCTGACCGCCCAGCCCGCGACAACGAAGCTGGCGTGGAAGATCGCGTGCCAAGGCAATATTTGCCTTCAATCCCGCCGCTTGGCTGGTATCTCCGCCAGTGTTGACATCAATGGCCACTAAAGCACGGGTTTGTTCGATAAATGCAAAGGCACCCCCGGGGAGGGTGCATTTTTGATTAAGAATTGTTGCAATCATCTCATCTACGCCATTACGTGCAAAACAACCAGAACCCTGTTCCATCTGGTCCGGAGACGGCCAGTCACGCCAGCCAAGCGAATGCGCGTCTGGGCCATCGACCAGCAATTCGGGTGTTTTCCCATCTGCATCCCCGGCAACAGCCAGCGCCAGATCACGCATATCAAGAATATCGCCTTCTACATCGTCTTCATCTGCCCCTTCGGCATCCGAGCGGATGATCAACCCATCCTCGACCCCTTCCATCGCCTCATGGGCAATTTCCAGCAATTGCACACGCGCCTCATCATCGCGTATCTGGCGCGAGATATTGATGCCCGGCGCACCCGGTGTGACAATGGCATATCGGCTTTTAAACAAAACACGCGCAGTCACTGGAACCGCCTTGCCGTCCTCGGCCCTGCCGGTAACTTGCACCAAAAGTGGTTGTCCCGGGGCCAGCCCTTTGCCCTTTCGCAGATAAGCCGAACCTTTTGGCAAGCGCAGCATCATGCCGCCCTGCCCCTTCATTGGCCGATCACAAATGGCGCGGTAAATTGCACCAGGCGCAGGGCCGTCGCCGCCATCAACCAGTAGATCCTCAAGCACACCGTCAACCACCATCGCCGCTGCTTTGCGCCCGGCGATCATATCATATGCGATCAGGCGCCCTTTCACGACACACCCCCATACACCGGATAGCCCGCGGCTTGTAAAAGACCGGCAGTCTCAGATACGGGCAATCCCATCACGGCCGAGTATGAACCCTGTATCCACGGAATGAATGCTCCTGCGGGACCCTGAATGGCATATCCGCCCGCCTTGCCCTGCCAATTTTTTGTCGCGAGATACGAGTTTACTTCGATATCCGACAGACGTTTCATTTTCACGGTCGTCACCACATCGCGCGCCCAGCTTTGAGCCTTGTTTCGTACAATAACCGAGGTGATTACCCGGTGTCGTCGCCCGGACAGGGCAAAAAGAAACGCCGCCGCCTCACCTGCATCAACCGGTTTGCCCATTATCCGCCGGCCAAGCGCCACCGTTGTGTCAGCGCAAAGCACAACCTCATCATCCGCGACCTGCATCGCGGCGGCCTTGCCTGCCGCGATGCGGCGACAATAGTTAAGGGGAAGTTCGCCCTTCAAGGGGGTCTCGTCCGTTTCAGGTACGCGCACCTCGTCGGCAACCAGACCCAGTTGGCCAAGCAATTCAGCGCGCCGGGGCGAGCCGGAGCCGAGGATCAGGCGCAGATCAGCCCTTTGATCCACCTTATTTGAAGCGGTAATTGATCCGGCCTTTGGTAAGGTCGTACGGCGTCATCGCCACCTGTACCTTGTCGCCAGCCAAAACCCGGATACGGTTCTTGCGCATCTTGCCTGCCATATGCGCGATGATCTCATGGCCGTTTTCCAGCTCGACCCGAAATGTCGCGTTAGGCAAGAGTTCTCTGACGACACCTGGAAATTCGAGCTCTTCTTCCTTGGCCATGGTCACTCCTGTTTTAATTTCCCCGCCAAAATGCGGGCGCCCCTTAGATGGGCCTAAAGACGCCGGTTTTCAAGAGGTTTTAGTACCTTGATGGAATGCTTGCGGCGCAATATGCGTTCTTTGGCGATAGAAAGGTAAGGGTATGTGCTTTTGCAGTGAAGCTTCTTAGTGCTGGCTGTGGTCCGATTTGGCCCGACTGTTTATGCGGAACGCGAACGCGAACCCTGTAAATTTTGGATAGTGCTTGGTTTTCCTCGACCATGTAGGCGTTTCAGACGGCTAGTTACCCCATACTGAGCCAGCACCAGAACCCGCAAATATCTGGTAACGCGTCCGTCATATCTGCATACAAAACTGCACCCTTTTGCTTTTAACGCACTGGCGCTGATGCTGATCCCTTTGCAGATCCGCATGCGTATCTAGCGCCCGGTTTTTGCATCGTGCCTGGAAACTAGCATCTGCTTGGGAAATGCAACTATTGGGTTAGGTAATGCATTGATGTATAACGGCAACTTATTTGTTGCGCATTTTCCCGGCTGGCTGAGCATTCCGCCTCCTTTTTGAAAAGGTCCCCAATTGTGGTAAGTATCAACCAGCGCGAAGGGAAAACGAAAATGCTCGAATTACTCAAAATCATCCATTTGGCCGCTCTTATGGCCGGGGCGGCCACGGGAATTGGTAACGGTCTTCTAATGTCACGCATTATGGCAAGCAACGGCCCGCCCCCGGATATGGTGCGCGGTTTTATGAAAACGATGGGAAAGTCCGGACTGATTGCCATGGTTGCATTGTGGCTTAGCGGGATTGGCATGGCTTTCGTTGCGCATGACGGTCTGATGCTGGGCTCGATGTTTTACCTGAAGGTCGCTGGCGCCAGCCTTGCCCTGATCTGCGTGGTGATGAACGGGCGCCTGGCCGGTGCCGCCGAGGCTGCGGGCGTCCCGCCGCCATTGGAAAAAATGAAACACCTGGCAAATCTGACTTGGATAGGCGTGATAACGGCCGTTGTCTTCGGGGTCGTTCGTTTTAGCTAGGGGCCTAGGTTTCAGATCTCCTGCGGCACCCCGAACCTTGCCTGCATCCGGGTGCTGATCTGATCACGGGTCTGTCGGTAGGCGGCCAGTTTTTCCTCGCGTTTTGCGCCAAGGTCTGTTGGGTCGAGAACCGGCCAGTATTCAATCTCGATATGCGCGTGGCGGGTCAGTTCCTGGGCCATGCGCAAGCTGGCTGGCGACAAGGCAACGATCAAGTCAAACCCTGACAGGTCATCGCCCCATTCCTGCATTTCCTCAAATGAACGGGTGCGGTGACGCGAAAGCTCAATACCCATTTCCTCGCAAACGGATACCGCGAACCCATCCACATCTAAAGTTCCACGCACCCCTGCAGACTGGACATAGACATTCTGGCCATAGAAGGCTTTCATCATCCCTTCGGCCATAGGCGAGCGCACCGCGTTATGGTCACAGCAAAACAAAACCGACCCTGGAAGATCTGCTGTCATGCCTAGCCCCAATGCAAAACGCAGATCAGGGTGAACAGGCGTCGCGCCGTGCCGTGGTCGATTTCCGCCTTTCCCAGCAGACGTTCCTCAAGGATGCGTGCACCTTCATCATGAATTCCACGCCTGCCCATATCAATCGCCTCGATCTGGGCTGGCGGCAACTTTTTCACTGCTTCAAAATAGCTTTCGCAAATCGAAAAGTAGTCCTTAACCACCTGCCTAAACGGTCCAAGTGAAAGGTGAAACTCGCCTGCCTTCTGGCCTGCTTCGGTGGAGATATCAAAAACCAGCCGCCGCTCGCGGATAGACAGTTGCAAGTGGTACGGCCCTTCCGGCGGCGGCACATCACCGCGTGCAGGCAAGATGAATTGGTTTTCCTCCAAAAGATCAAACACCGCCACGTTGCGCTCTTGCTCGATCGCGGGCGTTGGGGCGGCAAGACCGGTATCATCGATGTCTATTTTGTAAATTCGGTTGGTCATGTTTTGCCCCTGTTCAGGCGTTCCAGCCGGGCCGAAACCGATAATCCATGCGCCTCAAGACTTTCCGAGCGCGCCAAAACCTCAGCCGCCGGGCCGATAGCGGCCAGTGCTGCGGGCGTCATGCGCGCCAATGTGGTGCGTTTGAGGAAATCCATAACGCTCAACCCAGAGCTGAACCGAGCCGAGCGCGCTGTAGGAAGCACATGGTTTGGCCCCCCAACATAGTCGCCAATAGCTTCTGGCGTCCACTGCCCAAGGAAGATGGCACCTGCCTCGGTACAATCGAGGGCCAAAGCCTCGGGGTCGGCGACGCATAACTCCAGATGTTCAGGGGCAATACGGTTGGATAACTGCGCTGCCTCGTCAAAATCCCGCACAACAATAATTGCACCGTTATCACGCCAGCTGGCCCCGGCGATTACGCGTCGGGTCAGCGTTTCCAATCTTGCCTCGATTGCTGCGGCCACTTTGCGGCCGAAGCCTTCATCATTGCAAATCAGGATTGATTGCGCACTTTCGTCATGCTCAGCCTGACTTAAAAGATCCAGCGCCAGCCAGTCGGGGTCATTGTCCGTGTCGGCAATAATCAATATCTCGGAAGGCCCGGCGATCATATCAATGCCGACGCGCCCAAAAACCCTTCGCTTGGCCGCCGCCACATAGGCATTGCCCGGTCCTGTAATCTTGTCCACAGCACAAATCGTTTCGGTTCCATATGCCAAAGCCGCAATCGCCTGAGCGCCACCGATGCGGTAAATCTCATCGACCCCGGCAATGCGCGCAGCCAGCAACACGGCGGGGTTGGTGACCCCATCTGGCGTTGGCACGGTTATGGCAAGGCGACCCACGCCTGCAACCTTGGCCGGAATGGCGTTCATTAGCACACTAGAAGGATAGCTTGCCTGCCCACCCGGCACATAAAGCCCAGCCGCCTGTACCGGCGTCCAACGCCAGCCAAGCCCTGCCCCGGCCTCATCCACCCATCTGGCATCTTCGGGCAACTGGCGCGCGTGATAGGCATGAATACGCTCTGCCGCAAGTTCCAGAGCCTCGCAGTCAGCCGCAGGTACTTTTGCACATTCAGCGTCAATCTCATGAGGCGAGAAAGCCAAAGTTTCCGGCGTCAGTTCCAATCGGTCAAATCGCCCTGTCAGATCAATCACCGCCTCATCGCCACGTGCGCGCACATCGGCAATGATGGCAGCCACGGTCTCATCGACATCCGGCGCATCCTCGCGCTTCAGCGACAACAGCGCGCCAAACTGGACCTCAAAGTCAGGGTCATTTGTGTTCAGGAATGTGGGCATCACCATCTCTTTCAGATTTCCAACTTGCTGTAGCGGTATTCGGCGCAACTTTGAACCTCTGTTGAAATGAATTCGTCGGCAATGCAAGGTCGCGTCCTTTTGCGCTCAATCAAGGCAGGGCTGGTGATAAGCTATTATAATGAACCCACAACAAGGAAAGGAGGTACAGGAAAGAAACAGACATCAACCCAGAAAGGAGAAGTAAGATGCTTATTAAGAAACTAATCACAAGTGCCGCTGTTTTGGCAACTGTATCGCTGATGAGTGGGATTGCAATTGCCGAAAGCGCTGGACATGCCGAGTATATGGGTTCCTGCGCAGTTTGCCACGGTGATGGTGCGTTAGGTGACGGGCCTCTTTCAAAATATATGACTCTTGAGGTTCCTGAGCTTACCACGCTTGCCAAAGCCAACGGCGGTGAATTTCCGATGCTTCGTGTAATTCAGGTCATCGACGGGCGCGGAGGTCTTCGTGGCCATGGCGATGCCAGACCTGATTCCGGTGGTAATATGCCGGTTTGGGGTGATCGGTTTGCAGCCCAAGAAACCGAAATGGCTGGGGTCTACGGCGCTGAATTATTGGTTCGCGGGCGCATTCTAGCGCTGGCACAATATCTTGAGTCGATCCAGAATTAGTTGCCAGCAAGGCAAGCTGGACAGCTTGCTAACCAGTTGAAATTGGGGTGGTGCCGTTGTAAACGGTGCCGCCTCTGTTTTTTAAACCTAAGATGTTTCAGCGCCTAAAATCGCCCAATTTCCTTTGATCAGCATCAAGGCTGTTATCGACGAAAAGTGGTTAAATTCTACCCGTAGAAGGTGAGGAAGGGAAAAGAAGGAATAGTAACCATATAACGAGAGGAGGAAGAAATGCTAATACGCAAGCTTTTAGGTATGGCCCTTGTAATCTCCAGTTCTTTGTTGATTGGAGGTTCGGCGATTGCTGAGGATGTCGGCCATAACGAGTACATGACAGCATGTGCTGTTTGCCACGGTCAGGATGGTCTGGGTAACGGACCTCTTTCCTATTATCTGACGGTTGAAGTGCCTGACCTGACCACATTATCGCAGCAAAATGGCGGCGAATTCCCCATGCTAGAAATAATTCAAGTCATTGATGGGCGCAGTGGAATCCGTTCTCACGGTGAAGCCGACCCAAGCGGCCTCATGCCTGTCTGGGGTGATCGTTTCTCGGATACGGCTAAGGAAGACGTCGGTTTTTACGGTGCCGAACTGGTTGTTCGTGGGCGGATTTTGACCCTGGCTGAATATCTGCAATCCATTCAGAAGTAAGCTCAGAACAAAGCCAAGCTAGCTCAATAACCGTTATGAATGATGTGGCGCTGTCCTTGATGGCGCCACGTATGGTTTGGTGACATCCTTCAACGTGATATTCAGCGCTTCAACCTCAATTGCCAATGCGCCGTCCCCGGCAAGCGTCAGTACAACACGCCCCATACCATCTTCTCGCGGTTCAAACTCAACGGACAAAAGCGACAAGACTATGTCTTTGTCCCCCGGCGTAACGCCTTGGCTTTGCACGCCTAAAACGTCATCTACTACCAACAATGCCTGAACTCGCTCAACCGGACGACCTCGGCGGGTGGCAGCATCCATATCTTCCCAGCGAAAACGGTTAAGCAGCAGCGCAAAGCGTGTTTCAGCCTTTTGCCATCGCATTTCATTTGCCGCAAATACCGCATCCTGCACCAGTGCCGAGACAACCTGCAGATCATCCGCGTCCACCACCATCAGCCCCAGAGGAGCCTCGCCGCCATCCTCAAACCTTGCATCATCGCTCATGTGTCGCTTACCCGCTCTATATTCGCCCCAACACCCTTGAGCTTGCGCACAAGTTGCTCATACCCGCGGTCCAGATGGTAAACCCGGTTCACCACCGTTTCGCCTTGCGCCGCCAGACCCGCAAGGATCAGGCTTACGGATGCGCGCAGATCGGTGGCCATTACTGGCGCACCTTTCAATTTTTTAACCCCTGTCACCGTGGCTGTACCGCCCTGCACATCAATATCCGCGCCCATGCGCGTAAGCTCGGGCGCATGCATGAAACGGTTTTCGAATATCCTCTCTTCCAGCACGCTGACCCCGTCAGCAGTACACAACATGGCCATCATCTGCGCCTGTAAATCCGTGGGAAAGCCCGGGAAAGGCGCGGTGGTCACATCGACGGCCGACAACCTGCCACCCCGGCGCGAAACCTTCAGCCCACGCGCGGTTTCTTCCACGGATATCCCCGCCGCATCCAGCTTTTCGACAAAGGCTCTGACCAGATCGACCCGCCCGCCGATACACTCAACCTCACCCCCTGCAATGGCAGGTGCAAGCATGTAGGTGCCCAGCTCAATCCGGTCCGTCACCACCGGATGCGTCGCCCCGTGCAGGCGGTCGACACCTTCGATGGTAATCTCACTCGTGCCCTCGCCATCAATATGCGCGCCCATTTTCCTGAGACAGGCAACCAGATCGACGATCTCAGGCTCGCGCGCCGCGTTCTTCAAAACCGTGGTGCCCTTGGCCAAAGTCGCGGCCATAACTATGTTTTCCGTCGCCCCGACGGAGGCAAAATTCATTTCAAAAACCGCCCCCTTCAGGCCCTTTGGTGCCCTGGCGTGCAGATATCCGTCCCGAAGTTCAATTTCGGCGCCCAAAGCCTCTAGCCCGTGAATGTGCAAATCCATCGGCCGCGCACCGATTGCGCACCCGCCGGGCAATGACACCACCGCGTGCCCAAGACGCGCCAGCATCGGCCCCAATACCAGATTGGACGCGCGCATTTTACGCACGATATCATAATCGGCGATGTGGTTGTTGATATCATGGCTCGACATGGCCAGAACCTGGCCATCCTGCAGGGAACTGGCTTCGGCCCCCAAAGAGGTCAAAAGCTCGGTCATGGTCTTGATATCCGACAGGCGCGGCGCGTTAGTCAGGGTAAGAGGCTCTTCGCTGAGCAGCGTCGCAGGCATCAAAGCCAGGCAGGCATTTTTTGCCCCCGCTATTGGTATTTCGCCCTTTAGGGCGCCACCGCCCGTCACTATTATCCTGTCCATATGCCTGCCTCGCTACGTGTTTGTTTGCGTCTTTTGCCCGCTGCTCTCACCTCTGCGGGCCTTCGCCTGCGCCTTACGCCTTGCCATATTAGCCTTCAACGAAGCCTTCAACCGGTCCTTTCGGTCCCCGGCCTCTGTTTTCTGCAAAGATGTGGTGCGTTTTTCATTCATCCCCCTGTCTAACCCAGTGATGAATAAGGGTCCAGATTACCCTTGCGCCTTCGGTGGATTAGGTCTAATCACCCGCCCACAGAAAGGCTGTGGTAGCTCAGTGGTAGAGCGCACCCTTGGTAAGGGTGAGGTCGGGAGTTCAATCCTCCCTCACAGCACCAGTCAATCCCTTGAATTTGCTTGATATCCCAAACGTACTGGCGTCAATGGTTTTGGATTCTGCCCGTTACATTGCACAAACTTGCAGCTCGAAGCGGTAATGATCCGTACAAATCCGGTACAGGCTTTCTTTTTACGTTCGTAAAACCCGATCCCAACAAGTCTGCATTGCCAAACACTCACTTGATAGTTTTAGGCGTTTCCCAACCTTATCCATACCGGTTTCCCTGCCTCGCGTGCGGCCAGCCGCCTTCAGCAATGAGCGGGTGGGGCAAAACTACCCGTGGATCTTCCCGTCCCACGGGGTTGGCAGCATTGCATTTCCGATCATCGGCGGCAAGTTGGATGATCTGGACGTGGCATTGGATCACGCGCTATTTCCAGAACATTACAGAAGGGTTGGCCGCAAATAATTCTGATCAGCGCCAGATGCGAGGCGGTCAGGCGCCACCTACCATGGCAAACACGGCGCTGTAATGTAGGCTGGCGGCGGTCAACACGAAACCATGCCAGATGGCCCGGTTATAGGCCCAATTGTCACGGTGGTGAAACAGTGTGCCGATGGTGTAGACCAAACCGCCGATCCCGATCAGGACCAAAATGGCAACCGAAAGCTCGCGCACCATTGGCACCACAGCGACCAAAGCCAGCCAGCCCTGAATCAAGTAGAGCACAAAGCCGGTGCGCGTGAAGCGATGAAAAAAGAACAACTTTAAGAAAACCCCAAGAACAGCAATGCTCCAGACCGCTGATGCCAGTGCAATACCTGTTGCCCCGCCGATGCCAATAAGTGCCAGTGGAGTATAGGTGCCTGCGATCATGATGAAGATAGCCGCATGATCGAACCGGCGCAAAATGTCACGCGCACGTTTATGAACAGTGATGTTATAGGCGGCAGAAAGGGAAAACGTAGCGATCAGACCAATGGCATAAATAATCAGTGGCGGAATGTACCCGATCGGGGCCGTCATAACCGCCCAGACAACAAGCGCCGTCGCCCCGACCAGCGCAGCCACAACGCCGACGATGTGCACCGCACTGTCGGCAACATGTTCGCGAAACGTATGATCCAGCCCATATTTGCGCATGCTCGACCCCTTCAACCAACCTTGCACGGATAGACTATGACAATAAAAGGTAAAAATCCCGTTGTCGTTGGGTAAGCTTCTTATCGGTGGCGGGAATTTGCCCATCAGCAGTCGGTTTTCACACCTTGCGCTGACAGCTTAAACGCCGCAAAGTAGTGCCGATTCCAATCATCGTCCTTACCCGGCTGATTGTGACCGGCATGAAAGGGGCGGTTTTCCCTTGTGGCAATTGGTCTGAAAGCGGTGACATGTTAGAATGCAGAATTCACGGACGCGGTGGGCAGGGAAGCGTCGCGGCGGCCTATCTTTTGGCAGAAGCGGCATTTGAGGCAGGCTTTACCTGTCAGGCATTTCCCGCCTTTGGCGCCGAACGGCGCGGCGCGCCGGTTACGGCCTTTGTGCGCATCGACAACGCGCCCATTCACTTGCACTCTCAGATACATTCCCCGGATTTTCTGATCGTGCAGGATGATACGTTGTTACAGGATGCGGGGATAATATCGGGGCTGAAATCTGGTGGCGGGATGCTGGTGAATTCGCCGCGTCCCGGCGACGAAATAGCGGAGGAGTTTGGGTGTCGGGTCTTTACCATGCACGCAACCAAACTGGCGGTTGATATTATTGGCAAGCCGATCCCGAATACGGCCCTGCTGGCGGGCTTTCTGGCCCTGACCCTGCACCTGCCCCAAAGTGCTCTTGCCGCGGCTTTGCGCGGGCGGTTCACGGGTGCAACACTGGAAAAGAACCTGAAACTGATCGAACAAGCTGCAAATCTGGTGCCTGAAGGTGTCTGGGCGGACGACAACAAGGAGGCCGCGCATGCGTGAAGCACTGGAAGGCAGCCAGGCAATTGCGCGCGCAGTGGCCGCCTGCAAACCCGACGTGGTCGCGGCCTATCCGATAACCCCGCAGACGCATATCGTTGAAAACCTCTCGAAACTGGTGGCCGAAGGTGATCTGCGCACCGAATTTGTCAGTGTTGAAAGCGAGTTTTCGGCGGCAAGCGTCGTGCTGGGCGCAGCTGTCACCGGCGCGCGCGCCTATACCGCGACCGCCTCGCAAGGCGTATTGTTGATGTCTGAGGTTTTGTTCAACATTGCCGGTCTGCGCGTGCCGCTGGTGATGAATATTGCCAACCGGGCAGTAGGCGCACCATTATCGATCTGGAACGACCAGAGCGACAGTATGGCGGTACGTGACGCAGGCTGGATCCAGCTTTATGCCGCCGATAATCAAGAAGCGGTGGACAGCACCATTCAAGCCTTTCGCATTTCTGAGCTGACAGAATTGCCGGTAATGGTCTGCATGGACGGATTTGTGCTGACCCATACGCTTGAGGTTATCGACATGCCCGACCAGAGAGCTGTGGATGCTTTCCTGCCACCATTTGTGTTTAGCCGCGCGTTGGATGTTGCCGATCCGCGCTCGATCGGCACTCTGGTTGATCCCGGTTATTTTGCGGAAATGCGCCATTCTCACCATTCTGCGATGCACAAAGCGATACAAGTGATCGAGGATGTCGACGCCGAATTTGACGGGATCTTCGGGCGCAAGTCTGGCGGATTACTGACCGTTGAAGGAACCAAGGACGCACGCGTTGGCATCCTGGCAATGGGCTCGACCATTGGCACCCTGCACACCGGAATGCAGCATTTCGCAGATGACGCCGGACAGGCGCGCCTGATCAAATTACGCACTTTTCGCCCCTTTCCGGCCGCGGCTTTGCGAAAGGCTGTGGAAGGGCTGGACAAGCTCATCGTCATTGACCGCGCCATATCGCCCGGTCTGGGCGGCATTGTCGGCACCGAAGTGGCAGCGGTACTGGCCTCGCTGCCTGATGCGCCGCAGGTCTTTAATTATGCGCTTGGCCTTGGTGGGCGCGATATTCCCGAGACCATTTACAATCGGTTGATGCAGGCGGTGCAGGAACCTGAGGCACCGCGTTTCGCGGTCTTTGACGCCGATATGGACAAATTACCGCCGGAGGACAGGTGATGACCAAACCCGAACTCACTCTGCGCGAAAAACAGCCACGCTTTCGTGGATTGGAAAGCGGTCACCGCGCCTGTCAGGGCTGCGGCGAAGCGCTGGCGGCACGTCTGGTGATGGAGGCCGCCGGCCCCGACGTGATGGTCGCCAACGCGACAGGCTGTCTTGAGGTTTTCACCACTCCCTGGCCGCAATCGGCCTGGCGTGTGCCGTGGATGCATTCCCTTTTTGAAAACGGTGCCGCAATTGCCAGCGGCATGGAGGCGGCGCTGAAAGCCAAGGGTAAAAACACCAAGGTGCTGGCTTTTGGCGGCGACGGTGCCACCTATGACATTGGCCTTCAGGCGCTTTCGGGCATGTTGGAACGCCATCATAACGTGCTTTACGTCTGTTATGACAACGAAGCCTATATGAATACCGGCATTCAGCGTTCAAGCTCGACGCCACATGCGGCCGCGACCACCACGTCGCCTGCGGGCAAGGAACGTATGGGCAAGCGGCATCTAAAAAAGGATATGCTGTCGATCATTGCCGCCCACCACATCCCCTTTAGCGCGTCTGCGTCGGTGGCTTACCCCGCTGATTTGCAACGCAAAGTGCGCTATGCGATGGGCATTGAAGGACCAACCTTTCTGGTGGTGCACAGCCCCTGCCCGCTTGGCTGGAAACACGACAGCGATGCCACCATTGAAGTTGCACGGCGTGCAGTCGAATGCGGGCTGTTCCCTCTGGTTGAGATCGAGCGCGGCGCCATCACCAATATCATGCCGATCCGGGCGCCGCGTCCGGTACGCGACTACCTTGAGCTTCAGGGCCGGTTTGCGCATCTGTTCAAGAAAGACGACACCCGCGCCATTGAAGAACTTGACCACTTACAGGCGCTTGCGGATCACAACATTGACACCTACGGGCTGAGGGGCGATGGCGACGACCCGGTCGATACTGCGGGAATTGCCATGGTTGGGCGTGGTGGCCCTCTGGTTGGGAGGCGCTGATATGGCGGAACTTACACGCGGAGCATGGGCAAAAGCGGGCAGCTCACTGGCCTTCAAGACCGGCAATTGGCGCTCGGACAAACGCCCCGAACATGATCATACGCGCGCGCCCTGCCATGCGGCCTGTCCGGCTGGTGAAGACCAGCAGGCCTGGTTTGCACATTTGCAGGAAGGCAACGCCGAAGCCGCCTGGCGCAGCCTTGTCGCCGCCAACCCGCTTCCCGGTGTGACCGGGCGGGTCTGCCCGCATCCGTGCGAAACCGCCTGCAATCGCGGCGGTTTGGACGGAGCTTTGGCCATTCACAATGTGGAACGCTGGTTGGGGGACGAGGCGGTGGCGCAAGGCTGGGCTTATCCGGTCGAGCCCCCCGCCCCAGACGCGCCTGTGGTCGCCATTGTGGGGGCTGGTCCCGGCGGTCTGTCAGCGGCCTATCACTGCCTTCGCAACGGGTTGCGGGCGGAAGTATTTGAAGCTTCACCCGAAGCCGGTGGGCTATTGCGTTCAGCTATTCCCCGTACCCGCCTGCCGCGCGCCGCTTTGGACGCTGAGATTAAAAGGCTGCTGGATTTGCCCGGCATTACCTTGAACCTACGCGCCCGTTTGGGGCGTGATGTGACGTTGGAGGGCCTGCGCGACAGTTTTTCTGCCGTCCTGCTGGCACCCGGCTGTCAATTGCCCAAACACTGGGACGTGGACGGTGCCACCCCTGCGGACCTGCATGAAGGATTGCAGCTTTTGCGTGATTTCATGGACCACGGCAAGTTCCCAGCCGCCAACAATGTCATCGTGCATGGCGGTGGCAATACCGCGATTGACCTGTGTCGCCTGATGAAACGCAGCGGGGTTGCAAGTGTGACGCTTGTAACCGCTTCGGGTCTGCCCGGTCCTGACACCGCCGCAGATGACCTGATCAATGTGGTGCCACGTGAACTTGAAGAAGCGTTGGAGGAAGGCATCCAGATTGTTGACCACGCTTCTATCAGCCGCCTGATCATGAAAGGTAGCAAGGTCACCGGCGTCGAGGTCATCAGCCTGAAGAAAGAACCTGGGCCCGACGGTCGCAAACACCGGGTTGAATTTGAGGGCACCGAGCGGGTTTTACCGGTCGACATGGTGGTGCCTTGTGTGGGCGAACGGGTGGACCCTGACGGGATCGAGGCACTGGTGGATGGTAATTACCTGTGGCCAAAGGATATTTGGGGGCAATTGCAGGCCGAGGGCGTATATGCAATCGGTGATGCGCGCGGGGACCGCGGAACGGTGGCGGCGGCAATTGGCGATGGCAGGCGGACAGCTATGGCGGTTGCAGCCGTGTTTTTTGGGTTGGAAGCCCCCCAAGTCAATGGCCGCGACGAAATGCCCCTAAGCGGACTGAACACCGCCTATTACCCGCGTAGTCCACGCGCCAGACCGCAAAAATTACCAGTTGTGGAACGCAGTTTCAGGGCCGAGATTGAAGGCGATATCGGTCAGACCGCCGCCATGGAAGAAGCGCAGCGTTGTCTGAGCTGCGGCAATTGCCTGGCCTGCGATAATTGCTGGACCATGTGCCCCGATAATGCGGTGATTAAAACTGTTGAAATCGCCAGCGATGGCTCTCATTACGTGTTTGATCTGGATTACTGCAAGGGCTGCGGGCTGTGCGCCCGCGAATGCCCGACCGGCTTTATCCAGATGGTGCCGGAGCACGGCTAGGGCATCGTCTTTTTAATCCGAACCGGGACAAGGCGTTTCAAAACGCCTTGCAAAGCAGTTTCGAAACCGCTTTTTCCCAGACCTTTGGTGCAGAAATGTTTCAGTTTTTCAAGACGGTGCTCTCGGCTTGGAGCATCGTATTGTCGCCGCTAATGTATCCGACCAGATAGTCGCGCCAAAGAACCGCCGCCCGTCGAATACGAGAAGGCCCCGGCTGATTGCCAAGATGGGGCTCGGATCATTATGCCCGCCCGAAAACCAAGGGTTTTTTTGCGCCTCTGCCTTCACAAACTATTCAGCTGGCGGTGGTGTGAGCCCGGCCAAGAATGTTGCGACGTCAAGCCCTTCCTTCAGCTTGAAGGTCATTTTCGATTTTGCAGTATTGTCATCGAGATAGGAGCGCAGGAAGCCTTTGGGGTCAGCGACGTATGCCGTCAGCTGTTCGATGTCCCAGACCAGCCCAGCCTCGCCCGCCGCAACCAAGGAAGCGCCGTAGCGGAAGCCTTCGACAGTACCAGCCTGACGCCCGATCACGCCCCAGAGGTTAGGGCCGGTTTTGCCGCCTTTGAAGATCACATTACCTTCCGGGTCGACAATGGTGTGGCAGGCCTTGCACTTTTTGAAGTCCTTTTCACCTTCGGCTGCATCACCGGCTTCGTGGCTGTCAGCAAATGCGGCACCTGCCGCGATGATACCAGCGGCGGCAGTCAGAAAAATACGTTTCATGTTATCTCCGTTAGGTCAGATTTCGTTGGCAGCGATATTAAACATTTCAACGCCGGATGCGAGGGGAGATTTCTCACAATCCAGTCAATTGATCCCATAGGGCATCCTGCCATCCGAAACTTATCACCAATTACAATCTGTTACACACCGGAAACTGCGCAAGCCGGAACTATACCCGGCTTGCTTTTGTTTGAATTGCCGTGGTTAGGTTTAGTTCTCTTCAAGCCCGATCCGGTATCCAGCATGACAGGATGTACAGGCCGACAAAATCACCGACAGTTCCTGCAAAACCATATCTGCATCTTCAAACTCGGTGGCGTTTTGTGCAAGCTCATCGAAAGCGCTGTGGGCAGCAAATCCGTTTGTCTTGAACTCGATCGGGAGTTTCGCCAGCATCGCTGGGTCTTCGGTGCGCGTCAGTATCATGCCAACCGCCGTCGCCTCTTCGGCTATGCTGGTATAATCCTCAGCGATGATACCTTCAGTGATGCCTTGCACCGCTTCCAGCAGGCCACGCATTTCACCAAGCACATGATCGCGCTCACCAACGCTTAGCAATATCGCGGTGCGTCCGTCATTGGCTTCTAATGTCGAACCACGAATTATAAAAAGATAGGCCATCGCGACCACAAGGACAGCCAGAATGGCGGTAATGCCCCAAGATATTTTGCAGCTTTTCATTACTTCTCTCCGTACTTTTCTTTGTAAGTGAGTAATCGCTAATTTACAGCCTGTCAAGATTTCTGCCCAGCATACAGCACTTGTTAGTCAAAAACTGATGTGAAGGCAGCCCTCAAGGCAGTGTCCACATCCTCCATTGTTACAGGAAGCCCCAATTCGATGAGAGATGTCACACC
>JAAEUB010000055.1 GCA_024227755.1 Paracoccaceae bacterium
CCGGCGGTATCACCGAAATATACAGCCCCGAAGTCCGGAACTTCATCTTGAAAGGCAGGTTATGTAGCCAGGTATGTTTACGCCGTTTCGGCGCTGCTCCGCCGCGGGTTTTGAGAACCGCGCGCAGGCTTTCGACGAACATAAGCCCTCCAACGACTGACAGAAAACTGACATAGCTTAACTTGATCAACAGGTCCACTTGCCCAAGCGATTTCAGGTAGTTAAACAGCTGAACCCCCAAAAAAGCCCCAACCAGACCACCGACCAGCAACACGCCGCCCATCTTCAGATCGACTGTCTTGCGTTTGAAATGCGCCAATACGCCCGAGAATGAGGACGCAACAATCTGGTTTGCTTCGGTCGCTACGGCCACGGCTGGTGGGATGCCGATGAAAAACAGCAACGGCGTCATTAAAAAGCCGCCTCCAACGCCGAACATACCGCTTAGCATGCCGACAATGCCGCCAAGGCCAAGAAGGAGGAACGCGTTAACCGATACCTCGGCAATGGGAAGGTAAATCTGCATGAGCATTTACTGATGCAGATTATGGAATATGTCTAGCCGCCTATTCTGTTTCCAAGCTGGCAAGCCTGCGACAAATCGGATCAAAAAGCGGTTTGGAGGTACCTGCGCAGGATCTTCTCAAGCTTCTTTGCGCCTATCGGGGCCATTTCCTTGGTGTGCTCATGGCTTATACTTTCGTCCGACAGGCCCGCCGCCATGTTGGTAATGGCCGAGATTGCGGCCACCCGCAGCCCCAGGAACCGGGCCAAAATAACTTCGGGCACGGTCGACATTCCCACCGCGTCGGCACCAAGAATGCGAATGGCCCGGATCTCGGCCGGGGTTTCAAACGAAGGCCCGGAATACCATGCATAAACGCCCGGCGTCAGGGCGATGCCCAGACCCGACGCAATGGCGCTGAGTGCCGCGCGCATGGCCGGGTCATATGCGTCTTTCATCGGCACGAAACGCGCGTCCGTTGCTTCGCCAATCAAAGGGTTGAGACCTGAGAAATTGATGTGATCTTCAATCAGCATCAACTCGCCCGGAGTGATATCACCACGCATTGACCCGGCGGCGTTTGTAAGGATCAGCTGATCCGCGCCCAATGCCCTGAGAACCTCCAGAGCGGGCCGCATTGCGTCCCCACGCCCGCTTTCATAATAATGTGCCCGCGCCCCGAAAACTGCGACGCGGGTGTCCTCAAGATCGCCGATCACCAGATTTGGGTTGTGACCGGATACCCCCGCATGAGGAAAGCCCGGCAGGTCGCCGTAAGGAATGGTGACGCCATCGACCGCATCCGCAAGATGCCCCAGCCCGGAACCGAGAATCAGACCGACACGGACCGGCGCAAAACCCGCCCGCGCCTGAATGAAGTCTTTCAGTTCATCAACGCTCTTTGACATAGGGTTGACCCCCGGCGCGCGGAGGAATGGCTGCTCCGACTATGCCAGCAAGGATGATCACGGTCATAATGTAAGGCAGCGCCTGCATGAATTGTACAGGCACGATGAAGCCGCCAAGGTCGATATTCTGATACCGGTTGGCGACGGCCTCAAGCAGGCCAAACAGCATTGTCGCTCCCAAAGCGTACCACGGCCGCCATTTTGCGAATATCAGCGCGGCCAGGGCGATATAGCCACGACCGGCGCTCATTTCCTTACCGAAACCGGCACCCAGCCCCGTGGCCAGATAAATGCCTGCCAGCCCGCACAGGATCCCAGCGATCAGCATTGCAGCATACCGCAGCTTTATCACCGATATGCCCGCTGTATCGACCGCCGCGGGGTTCTCGCCGACAGCCCGAAGGCGCAAGCCAAAGCGGGTGCGGTAAAGCACGAACCACGATAGGGGGACCGCCAGAAGGGCGACGTAAACCAACAGCGTGTGGCCCGAGATCAGTTCCTTGTAGATCGGGCCGAATATGGGCACGCCCGACAGGCTTTCGGCAAAAGGCAGTTCGATCGGCAAAAACCGTTCGGCGTTTTTCAGGCCGGGCGATCGACCGCCAAGGCCAAACCAGGCTTCGCCAATCAAAACCGTCAGCCCGGAAGCGAGAAAGTTAAGCGCCACACCCGAGATCAGCTGGTTGCCGCGAAAGGTGATCGAAGCAAGGCCGTGCATGGCCGAGAAAAGCACTGAACCGGCAAGGCCGGCAATCAGCCCCAGCCAGATCGAGCCGGTAAGCACTGCTACGCCCGCTGAAAAGAAGGCCGAGATCAGAATTTTGCCCTCAAGCCCGATATCGAAAATACCGGCGCGTTCGGAAAACAACCCGGCAAGGCAGGCAAAAAGCAGCGGCGTGGCAAGACGCACAGCACTGTCAAAGATTTGTAGAATAGACAGAAGATCCATCAGCTTGCCTTCCTTCTTTTCGCTGCGCGTATGAAGGCGCGTTCGACCGGCATCCGAACCATGTTGTCAAGCGCCCCGGTGAACATGATCACCAGGGCTTGCACCACGATAATCAACTCGCGTGGGATTTTGGTCCACAACGAAACTTCGCCTCCACCTTGATAGAGAAAGCCGAACAGGAGTGCCGCCAGCAAAACTCCGAATGGATGATTGCGCCCCATTAGCGCCACGGCGATACCGATAAAGCCGGCACCTTCAACCGAGTTCATGATCAGCCGCTCACTTTCACCCATCGTGTTGTTGATCGCCATCATCCCGGCAATCCCACCCGATATCATCATCGCGACAATCGTGATCTTGGTTATTGAAATGCCCGCATATACCGATGCTGACTGGTTTTTGCCAAAGGACCTGATCTCATACCCCAGCCGCGTGCGCCACAACAGGAAATAGACCGCCACCGCCATCACCAGCCCGATCAAGAGCGAGATATTGACCGGTGCTGCCTTGGAAAAGTTAATGCCGAAAGGGGTCAGCATATCGTGGAATGTGGGCAGATGAGTTGTTTCAGGAAACCGTGCAGATGAGGGATCCATTGAGCCCGTCGGCCTTAGCACATTGACCAGAAGGTAGTTAAGCAAAGAGGCTGCAATGAAGTTGAACATGATTGTTGTAATCACGATATGGCTGCCGCGTTTGGCTTGCAGATAGGCCGGGATCAGCGCCCATATGGCACCGAAAAGCGCCCCACCAGCCATCGCAAAAACCAGCGCTACAGCCCAGTGTGGAAAGGGGATAAACAGGCAGACAAGGGCGACACCCAGGCCACCCATTGCGGCCTGACCCTCGCCGCCAATATTGAACAGGGAGGCCTGAAACGCGACCGCGACCGCAAGCCCGGTAAACAGGAAATTGGTGGCGTAATAGAGCGTATAGCCCCAGCCATAACTGGACCCCAACGCACCCGACACCATCATTTTCACGACCACGACCGGGTTTTCGCCGATTGCCAGAATGACCAGCGCCGATATTGAGAAGGCGATGGTCAGGTTTATCAGCGGAATTAGGAGCACATCGGCCCAACGAGGCATCTTCTCCATCAGGCCGCTTCTCCTTCGTCCGTGTCCGTCACCCCGGCCATCAGCAGGCCCAGCTCGGTCTCGTTGGTCTCTTCGGGCATGCGTTCGCCCATGATATGGCCGTCAAACATCACCGCGATGCGGTCCGATAGCGAAAGGATCTCATCAAGTTCGACCGAAACCAGTAAGATCGCTTTGCCCTCATCGCGCAGGGCGATGATTTGCTTATGGATGAACTCAATCGCGCCGATATCGACGCCGCGCGTCGGTTGGCCAACCAGTAAAAGATCCGGGTTGCGGGTTATTTCACGCGCCAGCACGATTTTTTGCTGGTTGCCGCCGGAAAAGCTTTTTGCTTCCAGATGGGCGTTAGGTGGGCGTACGTCAAAACTCTCCATCTTGTCCTCGGCGTCCTTGATCATGCCGGGGATATTCATGAACAGCTTGTTCTTTTGGAATTCTGGTTCGTGGTGGTACCCAAAGGCCAGGTTTTCCCATGCGGCAAAATCCATGATCAAGCCCAGATGCTGCCGGTCCTCGGGCACATGGCTTATACCGCGTTCGCGCCGCGACCGCCCATCGCTATGCTTGCCGGTCAGGTCTAATTCCTGACCGTTTACCTTGATTTGTCCGGTTCCATTGGCAATGCCGCCAAGTATTTTCAAAAGCTCGGCCTGACCGTTGCCCGAAACCCCTGCAATGCCCAGAATTTCACCAGCGTGTACATTGAACGAGATACCTTTGACGCGCTCAACGCCGAATTCGTCGACCATGCGCAGGTTTTCAACTTCCAGTACAGGTTCTTTTGGCTCCGCAGGTTTTTTGTCTACTTCTAACAACACCTTGCGCCCGACCATCAGCTCGGCCAGTTGCTCGGGGCTGGTTTCAGCCGTCTTAACAGTTGCGGTCATTTCGCCACGCCGCATGACGCTGACGGTGTCGGTGATTTCCATAATCTCGCGCAGCTTGTGGGTGATCAGGATAATGGTTTTTCCCTGTTCCTTCAGCCCGTTGAGGATGCGGAAAAGGTGGTCGGCCTCGGCCGGGGTCAAAACCCCCGTGGGCTCGTCCAGAATTAAAATATCGGCCTGACGGTAAAGCGCTTTCAGGATCTCTGTGCGCTGCTGCATGCCGACGCCCAGATCCTCGATCTTGGCGTCCGGGTCGACATGTAACTCGTATTCATCCGCCAGTTCTTTCAGGTGCTTGCGCGCCTTCGCCAGCGAGGGGCGGATCATTTCGCCTTCTTCGACCCCAAGAACCACGTTTTCCAGAACCGAGAAGTTTTCGACCAGTTTGAAGTGTTGAAACACCATACCGATGCCGGCGCGAATTGCGGCCTGGCTGTCAGGTATCAGGGTTTCCTCACCATGGATGAAAATCTGTCCTGCATCGGCTTTGTAAAAACCGTAAAGGATTGACATCAGGGTCGATTTGCCAGCGCCATTTTCGCCGATGATCCCATGGATCGTGCCGGGCTGGACCGAGATTGAGATGTCCTTGTTCGCCTGCACCGGGCCGAAAGCCTTCGAGATGCCGCGAAGCTCGATAGCGGGAGCGGCGTTTTCACGCCGCTCCGCATTGTTATCTTGACCGGTCATTTAGAAGTTCAGAACCGGGCAGGTGTCATCGTCCGAGTAGTTATGCACAACCAACTCACCGGCGATGATCGCAGCTTTGGCAGCTTCAGCCGCTGCAACCATGTCTGCGCTGACCAGTTCGGCGTTATGTTCGTCCATTGCATAGCCAACACCGTCAGAAGACAGGTCCAGACCCATGAAACCAGTTGGCATATCAGCGCCAGCGCTCATAAGTTCATAAACCGCAACATCAACCCGTTTCAGCATCGAAGTCAGAACCTGACCTGGGAAAAGGTGGTTTTGGTTCGAGTCGACACCGATTGACAGGATGCCTTCGTCAGCTGCCGTTTGCAGCACACCCAGACCGGTCGAGCCAGCCGCAGCGTAAACGATGTCAGCACCTTGTGCGATTTGCGCGCGGGTCAGTTCCGAGCCCTTAACCGGGTCATTCCATGCGGCAGGAGTTGTACCAGTCATGTTCGAGATCACGGTTGCATCGGGGTTAACTGCAATCACGCCCTGTGCGTAGCCGCAGGCAAAACGACGGATTAGCGGAATGTCCATGCCGCCGACAAATCCAACCGTATTGCTTTCGGTTTTCATCCCGGCAATCATGCCTACAAGGTAAGAACCCTGATGTTCGGCAAAGCCAACCGAAAGCACGTTATCCATCTGGACCCAGCCGTCAATAGTGGCAAATTTGGTGTCCGGGTAATCCGGTGCAACCTGCTCGATCGGGCTGGACATGGCAAAGCCCATGGTCACGATCGGGTTGGCACCTGCTTCGGCGAAGCGGCGCAGAGCCTGCTCGCGCTGTGCCTCACTTTGCAGTTCGATCTCAAGGAATGTGCCGCCGGTTTCTTCGGCCCAGCGTTGCGCGCCGTTAAAACCACTTTCGTTGAATGATTTATCAAATTTACCGCCAAGGTCAAAGATGATGGCAGGGTCGGCAAGGGCAGCGCCCGCCGTAAGGGCCAAAGTAGCCGCCGCGCCAAAGAATTTCTGCATCAGGGTCATGTTTTTCTCCCATGTGTTAATATTGTGGGTCCGCAAGCCTGTCGCTTGCGATTCCCACCCGTGCGAGCAGATCGCTGATAAGGATCATCCGCAATTTAGCCCGGAGGGCAAGGGCTGGGTCAAGGTTAATAATTGACCGGACGTTCAAAATCAGGGTTTACAAGGGTTTCGGCAGGGATTTTTGGCAATCAGGACCCGCCTTGCCGCTACGTCAACGGTTTTTCAAACAGTATTGCGTCCGATACCAAGCCGTTTGGCCTCTTATAATAGCCGCGTCGGCGCCCGGATTCGCGCCACCCACCGGCGCGGTAAAGCGCCAAAGCCGGGGCATTATCCGCTGCTACCTCCAGAAATCCACGAGTAGCACCGCGGTTTCTTGCATGGTGTTCATAATCCACGAGCATAGCGCGCCCAAGCCCTTTGCGCCGTGCCTCCGGGGCTACGGCAAGGGTGATCAGTTCAACCTCGTCGACGACAATCTGACCGATGGCAAAACCGGTTTGTTCTGCAGTGACCAGAAATGTTGCCGGTTTGCTCAAAAGCGCGTCAAATTCCGCCGCCGTCCAAGGGCGACCGTCAGGGAAAGAGGCAGCATAGAGCGCAGACATAGCCTCAGGCGTCACGGCAACAGCACCGGCGCTGGGTCTCGTGGTGGGGCGGCATCTGCGGCGCGAACATAAAGCGGGGCTGGGCGGCGGGGCTTTTCCCCTTTGCGTGCCAGGGCTAGGCGGGCGATGTTTGTCACCCGCTCGCTTGGCTCAATGTTGCCTGCTTCAATTAGTGGCGCGTCCAGTTTGGCCAACCTTGTGGCCGGGGCCAGTTCGGGGGCGCAAACCTCATTACCAAAGCGCTGCAGATAAACCTGATCGCGCGGGGCGCTTATCGAAACCCAGAAAGGGTGTTTACCGGAAAACCCGGCCGCCTCAAAGGTACTGACGCCAATGGCCGGGATGTTTAAAGACATTGCCAGACCGCGTGCAGCCGCAACCGATATACGAATGCCAGTGAAATTGCCGGGGCCTGTGCCGACGCCTATCAAGTCAAGGTCGCGCCAGCCGATCCCTGCATTGCTCAGCATATCCTCAAGCATCCCCATAAGATGCTCAGCCTGGCCGCGCGCCATGTTGTCAATGCGTGTTACTGGATCTGATCCGGGTATCCACAAGCAGGCCGCACACCATGCCTGTGAGGTATCAAAGGCAAGAACGGTGCTCACAGCCTAAACTGCAACCGGGCGCACCTCGGTCACTTCGGGGATGAAATGCTTCAACAGGTTCTCGATGCCCATCTTCAGGGTCAGGGTCGATGATGGGCAACCTGCACAAGCACCTTGCATATGCAGGTAAACCACCCCGCGATCAAAGCCGTGGAATGTGATATCACCGCCATCCTGCGCCACAGCAGGGCGCACGCGCGTATCCAGCAGGTCTTTGATCTGATTGACGATCTGGCTGTCCGGCCCGTCATGTTCGGCATGACCGGGGGCCGCGTCGCCCTCGATGGCGGGCTGGCCGGATTGGTAGTGCTCCATGATCGCACCCAAAACACCGGGTTTGATATGGTCCCAGTCGACTGTATCCGACTTGGTCACAGTAATGAAATCGGCCCCCAAAAACACCCCAGTCACACCCTCAACACCAAAGACCCGATATGCCAACGGTGAGGTGCTGGCAGCTTCGATATTAATGAAATCCGCCGTACCTGCGCCAAGAACGGCTTGTCCAGGCAGGAATTTCAAAGTTGTGGGGTTCGGAGTGTTTTCGGTCTGGATGAACATTGGCCTACCTTTTCTGTTGGGTTTCATATGCGCTCACTCGTGGTCAATGTCAAGTTTTAGAATGATTCCAAAAAAGTCCAGTGATCAACCCTCTTCATCTTGGTCCAAATACTCCCGCCGGAGGCCCAAAATCTCGTGCGTGGCGCGGTGGCACAAAACGCGTCGGCGTTTTGTGCCCGACCCAACCAGAGAAGCGCCCCGCAAGGGGTCGACGATGGGCGGGAGCACCCCGTTTTAAGCTAGCCATCCACACGTATGGCAGCGTTTTTGGGATCATACGGGCTGTCCTCGACAATCACGGCGTCCCACAATTGGTTCAACATCTTGACCTGCAGCTTCTGGCCAACCTTGGCCAGATCGGGCGTCACATATCCCATACCGATGGATTTACCGAAATGCACCGAATATCCGCCCGATGTCAGACGGCCAACTTTTGCCGCGCCATCATACAATGCCTCACGGCCCCATGGGTCAGCATCTTCCGGTCCGTCAATCAGCAAGGTGACGCATTTTGACCGGATATCCTTGGCCAGCATTGCGTCTTTGCCGTGGTAATCCTTGTCCATGTTGACAAAACGCGGCAGGTCAGCCTCAAGCGGAGTGGCATCGCGACCCAGCTCAGTTCCAAACGCGCGGTAGCTTTTTTCCTGCCTCAACCAGTTTTGCGCCCGCGCCCCGACCAGTTTCATGCCATGCTTTTCACCTGCCGCAACCAGCAGATCCCACAGATAATTCTGCATTTCGATCGGATGGTGCAGCTCCCACCCCAACTCGCCGGTATAAGCGACGCGAATGGCTTTCACCGGACACATGCCAAGCTCGATATCGCGCTTAGTCAGCCAAGGGAACCGCTTGTTGGAAAGGACGCTATCAGGGTTTGCATCCTTGACAACTTCGCGCAGGACGTCGCGCGACTTTGGTCCGGCAATGGCCAAAACGCCCCACTGAGTGGTCACATCCTGAATTTCGACATAGCCGAATTCGTCAGCTTTGTCCTCGGCAGCCTTGCGCAGGTAATCGGCATCATATGCCGTCCAGGCCCCCGCTGATACCAGGTAATACTCGTTCTCGCCTTGCCGCACGATGGTGTATTCAGTGCGCGTGGTGCCCGCCCCGGTCAGGGCATAGGTCAGGTTGATGCGCCCGATCGAGGGCAGTTTGTTGCAGGTAAACCAATCCAGAAACGCCGTGGCACCGGGGCCTTTGACGATGTGTTTGGTAAAGGCTGTGGCATCAATCAGGCCAACCCCTTCGCGAATAGCTTTGGCCTCGTCCACGGCATGTTGCCACCAGCCACCGCGCCGGAAACTGCGTGCGGCGTGATCGTCAAAACCAAGCGGCGCATAATAATTTGGCCGGTCCCAGCCGTTCACCCGGCCAAATTGCGCGCCCGCCGCTTTTTGGCGGTCATAGGCGGGCGAG
>JAAEUB010000056.1 GCA_024227755.1 Paracoccaceae bacterium
CGCATGTTGCTGCGACCGCAGGGGGACTGGCCTTTAAGGATAGCGGAGAGGTCGCCGGTGCCGAAGCGGACCAGCGGGTAAGTGAGGTTGAAATTGGTCACCACCAGTTCACCCACCTCGCCCTCGTTTACCGGATCATCGGTGCCGGGGCGAACGATTTCGACGATCAGGTTCTCGTTGATAATCATGCCGTTGCACAGCTCACCCTCGTGGCTGCTTTCATAGGCGATGACGCCAAGATCGGCGGTGGCATAGGCCTGTAATACACTAACCCCGCGCACCTTGTAGTCGGCCCGCATGGAAGGAAACAGCGCACCGCCGGAAACCAGCGCCCGCTTGATTGAGGAAAGATCAACTCCCATCTCATCCGCCTTGTCGAGGATGATCTTGAGATAGTCCGGCGTACCAACATAGGCATCCGGTTGCAGGGCTTTCGCCGCCTCGACCTGCATTTCGGTATTGCCGATGCCAGCCGGAAACAACATGCAGCCGAGGGCACGTGCTCCCTCATCAAGAATGAAGCCGCCCGGTGTCATGTGATAGGAAAGTGCATTTTGCACCACATCGCCGGCGCGCAGACCGGCGGCATAAAGAGAGCGTGCAGCCTGCCACGGATCCGCCCCCAGGCCCTGCGGCTCCCAGATCGGGCCCGGTGACATAAACACCCGCTGACCGTAAAGCGCTTCCATATTGGCAAAGCCACCAAACGGCGGGTGGGCGCTTTGGGCATCCATCAAAACCTGCTTGCGCAACACCGGCAACGAGGCCAGCACCTCACGGCTTGAAACCGCCGCCAGATCATGGCCATCAAGGTGTTTGGCAAGACCGGTGGAAACGGTCACCGCCCGCTCCAGATATTCCGGCAGGCGGGCAAACATCGTTGCCTCGCGTTCCTCTGGTTCACGGATTTCAAGATCATCAAAATAGGCGCTCATTGCCATTCCTCCGAAAGGGCCTGTTGGACCGGTTGGTAGCGTTCGATTGACGCAACGATTGTCTCAGGGTCGCCATCAAGCAGCGACATGTCAATGGTGAAATCCTCAAATTCCGCCTTGTCCTGCAGATGAGGGTTTTTCAACAGCGTCACCCGCAGCCGTAATTCCTGTTCAACCAGTTCCAGCGTGGTACTCCGGATCGCCTCCCAGCCGACCACATCGGTGGAATAGGGGCGATAGACAATGCCGCCGTGATGGATCGACAAAACCACCTCGGACCGCAGAAACCGGACAATCATGGCGGCGGAAAGAAAGCCGAAAAACACCAGGCTGGTCGCCCAGGTGATTTCCACATAATAGGGAACACTTAAGGTGCCCAGTAAAACCCACGTGGTAAATGCAATCGCCCCGGTCAGCGCCAGCGAAGCAAAGAACATGGTGAAAAAGCGGTTTCGGGAATAGCGGAACTGGTGCAAATTACACCTACGCCAGCCACCTTTTGCGGCGCTTGTAGTGTTTCACATCGCGGAAGGATTTGCGGCCGTCGCCACCGGCACCGAGATAGAATTCCTTCACGTCCTCGTTTTCTGCCAGTTCTGTGGCAAGGCCGTCCATCACCACCCGGCCGGATTCAAGAATATAGCCATAGGTGGCGTATTTAAGTGCGATATTGGTGTTTTGTTCAGCCAGCAGGAAGGATACGCCCTCTTTGGCATTGAGGTCTTTGACGATCTCGAAAATCTCTTGCACCAGTTGCGGTGCGAGGCCCATGGAGGGTTCATCCAAGAGGATCATCGATGGTTTCGACATCAGCGCCCGGCCGATGGCCCACATTTGCTGCTCCC
>JAAEUB010000057.1 GCA_024227755.1 Paracoccaceae bacterium
CTGCCGGGTGGGTGCCGGACCGGCAATTTCCATGGATGCGTATTTGGGAGGGGATCGCAAATATCGCAATTTAGACATAGTAGACGCTAATGATATCGGCCTTGACTATTTCCAGTCTGCCCCCAGGGTGGCCCCATCCGCCTTGGATGCCCACCTGAACATCCGGTCATTTGAGGAAACCAGTACCACCTATGGAGAGGATGCCGCCAAAAAAGAAGCCGCACGCTGCTTCAATTGCGGTATTTGCAATGCGTGTGATTTTTGCCGGCTATACTGTCCTGAAATGGCGGTCATCGTAGATAAGGCAAAGCGAGGGATCAACCTGGATTACTGCAAAGGATGCGGCGTGTGCGCCACCGAATGTCCACGCAACGCCATGTCGCTGGAGGAAGAAATAAAATGAAAAAGGTCTTGGAAGGCAGTCATGCAGTGTCGGAAGCCGCACGCCTCGCAAGGGTCCAGGTGATTGCCGCCTATCCTATCACGCCCCAGACCCATATTGTCGAGGCATTATCCGAGTATTGTTCGGATGGAACCTTGGATGCCCGCTTCATTAATGTGGAAAGCGAGCATTCGGCCATGGCAGCCGTGATCGGTGCTGCCAGCGGCGGCGCCCGGGCTTTTACGGCATCTTCTTCTCACGGACTGGCATACATGCATGAGTTGCTGCACTGGGCGTCGGCAGCCCGGTTACCCATTGTCATGGCCGAAGTCAACCGGGCTCTCGGACCGGGATGGAACATCTGGACGGATCAAACCGACAGCCTGGCCCAGCGAGACACCGGCTGGATACAGCTTTACTGTGAAGACGGCCAGGAGGTTCTCGACACCACCCTGCAGGCCTTTCGCCTGGCTGAAGGACTAAACCTGCCGGTCATGGTGATCTTGGATGCTTTCTACCTTTCCCATACCTTTGAACCCATCGATATTCCGGACCAGCAGCTGGTGGACCGCTTTTTGCCTCGCCCCTCCCCCCGCATCAAGATGGACACCGCCGACCCCTGTGCCTTCAATCAACTGGTCACGCCCGCCGCCTACATGGAAATGCGCTACAACACCCAGGTGGCCATGGAAGCCGCCCAGGATTGTTTTGGAAAGATAGAAAAGGAATTTGCAGCGATTTTTAATAGAACTCACGGCCCGGTCGAAGCCATCCAGTGCCGGGATGCCGACATCATCATGGTCACCACCGGTACGGTAACCGGCACCTGCCGTCCGGTGCTGGCCGATCTCAGGTCCCGCGGTGAAAAAGTCGGCCTGTTCAAAATCAAGTTGTTTCGACCGTTTCCCAAAGATCTCATTTGCCGGCATCTTGGCAGCGCCAAAAAAATCGCGGTCGTTGACAGAAATGTCTCTTTTGGTGCCGGCGGTATTTTTGCCCAGGAAATCCAAGCAGCCCTGTGCAACCTTGATACCCATCCCCGGGTATTCAGTTACGTGGTTGGTTTGGGCGGGCGCGATATAACACCGACCACCCTGGTTGAAATCTACACTGAAACCAAAGAAAATTCGATCCCCGGACAGGAAAGTGTCTGGATCGGACTGAATCAGGAGATTGTTGAGACATGGCGCAACTAAAGCCCGGCTAGTTCGCTTCGCGCTAGATTGGAATAATGGAA
>JAAEUB010000058.1 GCA_024227755.1 Paracoccaceae bacterium
GGAAGAAGGGGAGCGGGGGCGGGCTTGGCGAGCTCAAGTGGAAGGATGCCGAGGGCCATTCTGGAGATGACGAGTGCGGCGAAGGCCACAGTTGGTAGTCGCCCGTGATTTTACGATTTTTTCCTGATCACTCGATATGAGTTGGGTTGGTTGTTCTGGATTACGCGAATAAGTTTTGGCGTTTTAGGTACTGAATTGGTGCGGGTATAAGCCAAATCAGGAAAAAGACAAAAAGAAGCCTCAACCACTTCGCCAGCAGACGCAGGTTGTGGCCTGCGGCAGTGAGGATTGCATTGATGGCGTCACCTTCGGCCCCTTTAAGATGATTTCGCTCCAGATGGCCATCATCTTTCAAATGGCCGATAATCGGTTCGATACCATTTCGCCGTTTTAACTCACGCTTGATGGTGGGGGATTTGATGCCGCGCGTGTAAGAGATGATGACGTCCAGCCCATCACGTTCGACTTTGTGTCCCCGATAGCCCCGGTCTGCATAGGCCTTTTTGACTGTGCGACCAGTCATCTGTTCAACCTGGTCGATCTGACTGCCAAGGGTGTGGCCGTCATACGGGTTCCCCGGCAGGGCTTGCGCACCCACCACAAACTGCCCGCCTTTGGCTTTCGCATTGATGGTGGCGATTGAA
This sequence comes from Paracoccaceae bacterium, assembly GCA_024227755.1. Classification (GTDB taxonomy): domain Bacteria; phylum Pseudomonadota; class Alphaproteobacteria; order Rhodobacterales; family Rhodobacteraceae; genus JAAEUB01. The sequence goes on from JAAEUB010000058.1 coordinate 645, forward strand.
GTTTTTACGCCGAACTCATATCGGGTGCGGGCCTTGCCTTTGCCAATGCACTCCACCTCCGGTGCATGCAGGGCGTAGAGCTTGTCCTTATCGGTTTTCTTCTGCTCGAAAATTGCGCGTGAGCGCTCCAGCGCAGTGGCAAAGAAAGCCTCGGCCACCTTGTCACCGGCAATCTTGCGCTCAATATCGCGAATGAGGCGGCCAAGCCATGTCCTGAGTTTGCGCACCCAGCGCAGGCCCTGCTTGTGGCCACCAGTATGCATCAACCGGGCCGCTTCCTTCTTGGCCTGCGGTGCAAGGCGCATGAAAGACTGGCGCAGGCTGATACCATGCTTTTGTGCCGCCCGGTTCAACCACTCAATGGCGCGCACGATGAGATGACTGTCGCTGGGGTGGGCAATGGCCTTTGTCTGCACCGTGGTGTCAACAGTGATACGCTCAAGCTGCCGGGTGCTGACTGCTTGGGTCCTCACGGCAACCGCAATGGTCTCAGCCAGCAGAAGCTCCAGAGCCTCAGCGCCGATCCTCTGGCGCCAGCGCGTCATCGAGGAGCGATCAAAAGGCAGTTCATGCTGGAAATAGACCTCGCCGCAGAACGCCTGAAAGTATGGATTCTCCAGCCAGGCCGCACAGACCTGTTCGTCCGACAACCCCTTCATGTGCTTCAACAGATGCAGTCCTGCCATTAACCGGGTCGGCAACCCTTCGCGTCCCTTTTGATCATCATAAAAGGCCCCGAACGCCTTATCAAACCGAGCCCAATCGATCAGCCCTGCCAGACGCACAAGCTCATGTTTTTGATCAATGATGTTGACCAGAAGCATCCGAAACAGGTCGCCGCTGGAGGCTTTCGGTGTCTTGGGCGGCATGAGCAAAGCTCCTCAAAAATTGCGTCACCCATAATCACCATATTCGCTTTCCCAAGGGAATCCCCAAAACAAACCCACAGCCCAAATCACAAGATTTTTCGCGGTACCGGCCCGAAACCTTGCGAAAACGAATACTCTCAAATGTCAATTATCCAAGGATAATCATAAACTTAAACGTTTCTCACGGGTGACTACATA
>JAAEUB010000059.1 GCA_024227755.1 Paracoccaceae bacterium
CGGGATGGACCCAAAGACCAACAAGGGCGGAAAACCGATTGCCTGCGCCATGCAGGGTACCGGTATGGGTATCGGGTTTGAGATCCCACTGGCCTGCCACCGTATCTTTGCTGCCGACAATCCCAAGGCCAAGATCGGCCTGCCCGAAATCATGGTCGGCATTTTTCCCGGTGCCGGTGGGACAACCCGCCTGATCCGCAAGCTTGGTGCGATGGCGGCGTCACCGTTCCTTTTGGAAGGTAAAACTGTTGCCCCGGCCAAGGCAGCTCAGGCCGGATTGATTGACGAAGTTGTGGCCCCTGATGACCTGTTGACGCGTGCAAAAGAATGGGTGCTTTCGGCCAAGGACGCCGACATTTTAAAACCATGGGACGCGCGCGGCTACAAAATGCCAGGTGGCGCGCCATATACGCCTGCGGGTTTTCAGACCATGGTCGGTGCGAATGCCATGGTTTTCGGCAAGACCCAGGGCGCGTTTCCAGCCGCCAAGGCGCTGCTAGCCGCGGTTTACGAGGGTGCTTTGGTGCCTTTTGACACCGCCCTGAAGGTTGAAGCGCGCTGGTTTACCAAGGTCATCATGGACCCGACCTCCTCGGCCATGATCCGCTCGCTTTTTCTCAACAAACAGGCACTAGAAAAGGGCGCTGTGCGTCCTGCCGGAGTGCCGGACCAGCGTGTCAAAAAAGTGGGCGTTCTTGGTGCTGGCATGATGGGCGCGGGTATCGCGCTGGTCTCGGCCATGGCTGGGATCGAAGTGGTGCTTTTGGATCAGGATCAGGCAGCGGCAGATCGCGGCAAGGCCTATTCTGAAAGCTATATGGACAAGGGCATCGCCCGCAAAAAAGCCACACCCGAGAAAAAGGATGCGGTGCTGGGATTGATCACCGCCACGACCGACTATGCAGCGTTGGCTAGCTGTGATTTGATCGTCGAAGCGGTTTTTGAGGACCCGAAAATCAAGGCTGACGTCACCAAAGCAACCGAAGCGGTTATCAGCGAAGACTGTATCTTCGCCACAAACACCTCGACCCTGCCGATCACTGAGCTGGCCAAGGCATCGAAACGCCCCGAGCAATATATCGGCATCCACTTTTTCAGCCCCGTCGAGCGCATGTTGCTGGTCGAGATTATCAAGGGGAAGGAAACCGGCGATCGGGCCGTTGCCAAAGCACTCGATTTCGCCCGTCAGATCCGCAAAACTCCGATTGTTGTCAACGATGCACGCTTCTTCTATGCCAACCGCTGTATCATTCCCTACATCAACGAAGGCATTCGCATGATCGGCGAAGGCGTGGCCCCGGCGCTGGTCGAAAATGCCGCGAAGCTGCTTGGCTTTCCGGTGGGACCATTGCAACTGGTTGACGAAACCTCGATTGATCTGGGTGTTAAAATCGCCAAAGCCACCAGGGCGGCGATGGGGTCAGATTACCCCGATGACGCCGTCGATGACGTGCTTTTCTGGATGGCGGACCAGGACCGGATGGGTCGCAAGTCCGGCGCAGGATTCTATTCCTATGACGAAAAGGGCAAGCGCGCCGGTTTGTGGCAGGGTCTGGCGGCAAAATACCCGCTGGCCGACACGCAGCCGGATATCACCGAGGTCAAACATCGCCTGATGTTCGCGCAAGCGCTTGAGGCCGTGCGTGCACTTGAGGAAGGCGTGTTGATGGACATCCGCGAAGGCGATGTTGGGGCCATTCTTGGTTGGGGCTTTGCACCGTGGTCCGGCGGGCCGCTAAGTTGGCTCGACATGATCGGGGCAACAAAAGCCGCAGAACTTTGCGACGGGCTGAGCGAACGTCATGGCAAACGCTTTACCACCCCTGCCCTCCTGCGTGATCTGGCAGGAAAGGGTGAAGGGTTTTATGACCGCTATCAACCCATCGCAAACGCCGCCTGAAAAACTGGCTGCCCCTTATCTTAGGGGCAGCCGCATGATGTGACGCCGGTTCCCTGCCATGGCAATCTCTTTAAAGCCCAGCGACTGAAACAGGGGTACATAGCCCTGAAACCGGTAACTTGGTGCGTCAGGCGCAACCGGGCTGGCCCTAAGCTCGGACGCGCCGGAAAAGCGCGCCAGATCGATTGTCGCCAAGACCATTTCGCGCATCAAACCCTGCCCACGCCACGACCTTGGTACAAAGAAACACGAAATCGCCCAGACCTTTCCCGGTTCCTCCGGCTTCGGCCCGCCCAGCCTGCGAAATTCCGACATTGGCCCGGTTGAACACCAGCCTGCTGGCGTATCTTCGTCATAGGCCAGCAACCCAACCTGTCCACCCGCCTTGACACGGGCCTGCATCAACCCTTTGCGCCATGCCTTACGCGATGCGGCGGGGGCGGTCTTATCTTCACGTGGCTTATCGCGAAACGCCATGCACCAGCAAAAATCCGGGCCACCCCTTGCTTCCATTAGGGCCGCAAGGTCGGCGAAATTTTCCGTGGTAACTGGGCGAGTTGTAATCTGTGTCATAAGTTCTGTTACCATAGCAGGGGTTGGAGCCAAAGCGCCCTGCGCCCCTATCCGCCCTGCTCAAAGTGGTATTTGAAGCGATCAATGTCCTCGGCGCATGTATCTGCCACGATACCGGCATCCTCATCATCGTAATAAAAGCGAAAGTCCTGCCGCCGGTCCGAGCGGTTAGCATGTGGCAAAGGCCCAAGCTCAAATCCCAGATGATCATTCAAAAGGGCAAGGTCCTCATTAATATGCTCAAGGCGCAAAAACAGGTCGCATCGGTCGACCCCAGCCCCGTCAGACACGTAAGAGCCATATGAGTGCACGCTGAGCGATGACCGGATCACCCGATCACGCAGAAAGCCCGAAAAGTCAGTGGCTTTGGCAATGCCAACGGCCGGATGGGCGAAATTTTGACTGCGCAGCCAGTGGTAATAGCTCACCACCCGGTCCCAGGGATTACGCACAAGCGTAAAGACAAAAAACGCCTCGATATCGGCTTGTGTTACCAGCCCATCAATGTCGCGCAGGGTCGAGTGTTTCCACAGGCGCCCGCTGCTGGGCATGTCTTTGACCCGGTGGCGCCTGCGCTTGGCCTTGGGCGTATCCCCCAACATGATGTCATCTTTCATCGCGCGCGCCTCTAACGCCAAAGCCAGGGATGTTCCCCCGGTTTTGGGTGCATGGACAAATATGTAACGGCGCCCGTGCGAGATTATCATGATTACTGCCTACCTCATTACCTTTGTCTGCGCGAGCGGATCGCGATAATCGCACCGGATACCAAGATCAGGACAATCCCCAATGCCGCCAGAGGCTTTAGTTGCTGTCCCCACAACAGCCAGCTCCATCCCGCCGCAAAAAATAGCAACGAGTATTCATAAATCGCCACATAACTCGCCTCTCCAAGCTGGTATCCGCGGATAATCAACCCAACCCCGGCAATCGAACCAACGGCCTGCAACACAGTCAGCGCCCAACCCATCGGGGTCGGCCAGACCAGCCCGCGCAGAATGAACCCGGCCGCGCCAGCAGGCACCTGTTGAGGCCACAGGGTCAGAACGCTCAAACCGACCGCGCCGAACAGACCCAGCGACAAAAAGAAGTATAGCAGCATCGAAAAGGTGCTTTCGCCTTCGCACCACTGACGCGTGGCGATAGAACCAATGGCGTAGAAAAAGCCAGCACTCAGCGGCACCATCGCCACCCAGTCAAAACCACCGCCAAACGGGTTCAAGACCAGCAAAACACCGCCAAATCCGATACCCACCGCAAGAATACGCGCCACACCAATGGGTTTGCCAAGAAATCGCGCCGAGATCAGCATAACCCAGATCGGCGCGGTAAAAAGTCCGGCGGCCACTTGCCCGATGGGTAGAAACGCAAGACAGCCAAAATAGATCAGCATCGACAGCGCAGTAAATCCGCCCCGCAAAGCCACCGCCCAATTCCGGTTTGGTTTCAGCCGCACCAAACCCAGCATCGACAGAAATCCCATCAGCGCTACGGCCATCAACGCCCGGATCAGATGAAACTGCCACAATCCAAGGTCACGCGCGATGACACTTACCGTGTTGTCAATCAGCCCCAGCAGCGCCATCGCCGCCAGAATGGCCCCTGCTGCTGCAATCGGTTTATCGCCGTGTTTTCCAGTGTGCATGTCGTTTTCCGTCGTTATGCGTCCATCCTGCCCATTGACCGCAGGGGGTCAAATCGTATCTGCTCGTACAAGCGAGTTACGATCAAGGGGGAAACGATGGGCTGGATGAAAGACGAAAGCGGGCTGGGCAAAAATGCCGCGAATTATGTGGCATTGACACCGCTGTCGCATCTCAGGCGTGCGGTTTGCCTGTTTCATGACCGCGAGGCAGTTGTGGACCGTGACCGCCGGCTTACCTACGGCGATTATTACGCCCGGGTCTCTCGTCTGGCCTCGGCGCTTTTGGACAGGGGCATCACTTCGGGTGACGTGGTGGCAACACTCATGCCAAACACCCTGCCACATATTGAGGCGGCCTTTGGTATCCCAGCCTGCGGCGCGGTGCTGAACACGATCAACACGAGGCTGGACGTGGATACTGTTGCCTACATCTTTGGTCACGGCGAAGCTCGGATGGTATTGGTTGACAGTGAATTTATGCCACTGGCCGAGGCCGCAATTGCCGCTATGACCAAAAACGGTGATGGCAACGGCCCCGAGATTATCGAAGTCGCCGATGCTCAAGCAGGCCATTTGGCCAGCGGTAAATATGATGAATACGAAAACGTGCTTGAAGCTGGCAATCCTCAGTTCGACTGGGCAATGCCCGAGGATGAGTGGGAAAGTCTGGCGCTGAATTATACTTCGGGCACCACCGGGCGACCAAAAGGCGTGGTATATCATCACCGCGGTGCTTACCTGACCACTATGGGCACCGCCATATCGTGGCAAATGCCGTTGCACGCGCGTTATCTGACCATTGTGCCATTGTTTCACTGCAATAACTGGTGCCACACCTGGATGTTACCGGCACTGGGCGGAACCGTGATTTGCTGCCGTGATATCTCCGCCGCCAATGTCTTTGATGCAATCGCCGACGAAAAAGTCAGCCACTTCGGCGGCGCTCCGATCATCCTTAACACATTGATAAACGCGCCTGACGCAGACAAGCGTAGCCTTGGCCACGTCGTCAATGTCTTCACCGCTGGTTCTCCGCCCCCGGCAGCCACCCTTAAAGCCATCGAACCCATGGGCTTTCGGGTAACGCAGGCCTACGGATTGACCGAAACTTTCGGTCATGTCACCGAGTGTCTTTGGGATGGGGATGCCTGGGACGACCTGCCCGAAGAAGACCGCTTTGCCATCAAGGCCCGCACCGGAGTGGCCATGCCGATGATGGAAGACATCACTGTGATGGATCCTGAGACCATGACACAGGTGCCAATGGACGGGGAAAGCCTGGGCGAGATCATGATCCGTGGCAATTCGGTGATGAAGGGGTACCTCAAGAACCCCGAAGCCACCGCCGAAAGCTTTGAGGGCGGCTATTTCCATTCCGGTGACATCGCCTGTCAAACCCCTGACAGCTATATCAAAATCACTGACCGGGCCAATGATATCATCATCTCGGGCGGCGAGAACGTGTCCTCGGTCGAGGTAGAAGGTGCTCTGATGCATCACCCAGCTGTTTCGCTTTGTGCGGTTGTGGCCAAGCCCGACGACAAATGGGGCGAAGTACCTTGCGCTTTTGTTGAGCTGAAAGCGGGGGCTGAGGCGGATGAGGCCGAGTTGGTAGCCTTCGCCCGCGCTCGCCTTGCCGGGTTCAAGACCCCAAAACAGATCATATTCGGCGAATTGCCAAAGACCTCGACCGGTAAGATCCAGAAGTTCGAACTGCGTGCGAAGGTGAAAAAACCTTAACCTTTAAGGCACTTCATTCTTTCAGTAATCTTTTTTCTCGCGCAAAATCTCGCCCTGCGCTATCGTGATCCTAAGCAATAATAATAGCCGAGCAGACGGTAGAACATGACTGCCTTGAGCAAATATGAGCGGCTGGAAAGCCCCGGCCTTTGGCGCGCCAGCAAGGACGCGCAGCGGCGCGATGTCATCGTCTCATTGGGCGAGGCCACCTTGACCATCTCGGACACTTCAGAGCGCGCACTTGCACATTGGTCCCTTCCGGCCATTATCCGGCTTAATCCTGGCGAGACCCCCGCACTTTATGCGCCAGCTCAAGAATCGGCCGAAGATCTGGAACTTGATGACCAGGTTCTTATTGGCGCGCTGGAAAAGGTGCACAAAATCATTGAAAAAAGGCGACCCCATAAAGGTCGACTTCGCCATGCCCTGACTGGGGGATTTTTGATCGCCATAACCGCAATCGCTGTCTTTTGGTTGCCAGACGCATTGATGTCCTACACCGTGAACGTCGTACCGGACGCGACCCGCAGGGCATTGGGGGAAAAGCTCGAGGCGCGCATCTACCAAATCACCGGACGCGCCTGTAATGAAGCTTTGGGCAGAGCCGCTTTGGCAACACTTGGCCATACGCTTTTGGGCGAAAATGGCCCCCGAATTGTCGTGCTGGCCAAGGCCACCAGACCAGCTCTGCATTTGCCGGGCAGGATTATTCTGATCAGCAGCGACTTGATTGAAGGCAAAGACACACCATTCGTTCTTGCCGGATACATTTTGGCAGAGGACGAGCGTGCCCGACAAACTGACCCAATGCTGGCCCTGCTGGATCACGCGGGCATGATCGCAACTGTAAAGCTGCTGGCAACTGGATCGCTTAGTGAAATAGTGTTGGACAGTTATGGCGAAAGGCTTTTGACCTCGGCCCAGCCGCCCCTTCCCGACCCGGCCCTGCTGGCCCGGTTTGCCGCCGCAAATCTGCCCGCCAGCCCGTATGCTTTCGCACTTGATCCCAGCGGTGAGGGCACGCTGGCTTTGATCGAGGCCGACCCGGTGGCAGCGTCAGATGCTGTATCCCCATTGTCAGACGACAACTGGATCAGCCTGCAAGGAATTTGCTCGGACTAGTGGTCGGCGCGACTTCAATCGTTTAGTTTCGCGTATAGGCATCCGTAAACCCGGCCGCTCGCACCTGCGTCAACGCCGCATTTAGTTCAGCCTGCTGGGTAAATGGCCCGGCCATCACAATTTGGTATACCTTTCCACTGCGCGTCAAATTGCCAATTCTTACTGGAATTCCAAGGCCTTGCAGTTTTGTCACGGTTCTTTGTGCGTTCTGCGGCACCCCAAACATCGCAACTTGTATGTAACTGGGGCTGGTGGATACTGGGTTGGCGGGCTCAGCACTCCCAATGCGGGCGGGCGCGTTTGAGGTTATCAAGACGATCTTCCCCGCCGCTACTGCTGCTATCTGGGCCGGTGAGGGAATGGTCGGATAGGTGATGCCACGAAACCGGTCGGTGATATCACGCCCGGAAGTTGTGTCGATCAGTTTGCGCGGCACTGTTTGGGTCCATATAAGATCCATCTGCGCGTTTCCAGCAGCGGTGCGCGGGCCGCGATTTGGGTTCAGTCGACCGTCGGTCCAGGCTGGGCGGTAACCTTCCGGCACGGTTGCCGACGAACGCACAACCGTCCTTGCGCTAACAATATAAGGGGTCGGGGCCACGATTGGGGTGGTTGCAATGCGAGCCGGCACAGGTGCCGCCGAATTCACAATCACCCGCGTGCGGTCCCCGTTTCGGTGCGCCACGATATATGTGATCGTCCCCGCCTGCCCCGCTTCACAGCGCAACGGCACAGTCACTCCGTCTGCGCGAACATTTTTGTGGGTTCCGTCGGTTGGACAGATCACACTGACCGTTCGGGTGACATCAGAACCTGCGGCTGGCCGGGTTGCCGCGACTGGCACTGGTGCCGGTGCTGGCTTTGGCAACATAATCGGGGCCGAAGCCGAAACAGGAGCCGGGTTGGAAACCATTGCGGGAGCGGGATTTGAGGCTGGAGCGGCGGTTGGCGTCGCCACTGGATTAGAAGGGGCCGTTGC
>JAAEUB010000060.1 GCA_024227755.1 Paracoccaceae bacterium
GCCGATGCCATTCGTGACTTCAAGGGGCTGGTTGTACTGGACCCGGTGATGGTAGCCAAATCCGGCGACCGGTTATTACAGGAAGACGCGGTAAGCGCGTTAAAATCCGCCCTGATCCCGCGCGTCGATTTACTGACTCCTAACCTACCCGAGGCAGCAGCATTGCTGGGCGATGTTACTACCGCCATGCCTGTTGTTTTACAGGCAAGTAATCTGTTGTCGTTGGGGGCTAAAAATGTGCTGATCAAAGGCGGTCACGGCACCGAAGACGTTTGTTCAGATTTATTGCTGCTGCAAGATGAGCAAGTCATTACGCTTGATACCCCCCGAATTGCGACCACCAATACCCACGGCACAGGTTGCACTTATTCAAGCAGCATCGCCGCTTGTCTGGCCAAAGGCATGTCCATGGCGCAAGCCGTGACAGCATCCAATGCCTACCTGCATGAAGCCATCATTCAGGCCGACACATTACAAATAGGGCAGGGACACGGCCCGGTACATCACTTTCACCACATGTGGAGTCAGCATGGCGAAGCCTGATATTTCCCGCGTCACCCTTGTCGGGGCTGGTGTGGCAGGCTTGACCATTGCGACGGAACTGGTAAGTCGCGGGATTATTCCTCAGATCATCGACCGTGCGCCCGAGCCGGGTCCACAGTCTTGCAGTTGGTGGGCAGGCGGAATGCTGGCGCCGTATTGTGAGTCAGAAAGCGCAGAAGAACCGGTTGTACGACTCGGCAGCAAAGCCGCCGACTGGTGGCAAAAGCACACGCAATTAGTACATCGCAAAGGTACGCTGGTACTGGCTATGCCGCGCGACCGGGCTGAATTACGCCGGTTTGCTCAGCTTACGTCTGCGTTTCAGCCAGTGAATGAAGCGCAAATCAATGCGCTGGAACCAGACCTGGAGAATCGCTTTACTCAGGGCCTGTACTATGCCGACGAAGCACACCTTGCCCCTAGACACGCTATTCAAACACTGCGTCAACAACTCGCCGAAAAGGGCGTTCACTTTACGGTTGATGATGCGGATATAAAAGCGCTGGCCACCGAGGGCACTGTTATAGACTGCCGCGGTACTAAGGCGCGGCCAGATGTGCAGGGCTTACGCGGTGTAAAAGGCGAAATGCTGATCCTGAAATGCCCTGAGTTACAGTTTCAGCGGCCTATTCGCCTGCTTCATCCGCGCATTCCCTTATACATTGTGCCCCGCGGCGATGGCGTTTTTATGCTGGGCGCAACACAAATTGAAAGCGCAGCCAGCTCGCATCCCACGGTGCGCTCGGTCATGGCGCTGCTGAATGCGGCCTACGCTATCAGTCCTTGTTTTGCAGAAGCCGACATTCTGGAAATTGGTGTCGATAGTCGTCCGGCCTTCAGCAACAACCTCCCTCAGATCCATCGCTGTGGCAACGTCATTCGCGCAAATGGCCTGTACCGACACGGCTTTTTA
>JAAEUB010000061.1 GCA_024227755.1 Paracoccaceae bacterium
CTACTCCGCAATGTCCATCACGGTAAGCCTCTACCAGAAGTTCGACCAGCGCCTTGGACTTCAGCAGATCGACCGGATAACCGAACCTGCCGTTCTGATACGCCGGCGCCACATATTCCATGGTTTTGACATGCTTTTGCGATAGCGCCAGGCCCCACCACTTGCGCCCCATTTCCAAATCCTGGGCAATTCCATGACGTCCGAACAGAAAGATTGCGCCCAGTTCGTATTGGATCCGGACATCACCCCGCGCGGCGGCTTTTTCCAGCAGGGTCACCCCTTGTGCCTTCTCGGTTTGGGACCGAAGTAATTGCCGGCCAATAGTCGCCAAGGCCTCCGGATCACCCCGCGCGGCCCGCTCTTCTAAATCATTGATATCTTCGGCCTGCTTTTGACGACTTGTCGCCATCCGCGGATTTTGCGGCAGGCCAAAATGCCCCTGCTGATAACCTTCAGCAATTTTTTCCAGCAGGGAAATTGCCCGTGCCGGATTTCGCGGAAAGCCCTCCGCTGCCTGTGCATAGCGCCAGGCCAGCTCCTCCATAGCCCGGCCATGACCCTTGTCGGCGGCTTTCTCCCACCATTGACGCGCTTTTATACTATTCTTAGCGATGCCCCGCGTTTGATCGCCATGGATCAGAAGGCGGCCGAGCTCATACTGGGCATCGGCAAATCCGCTCTTAGCGGCCGATTGCAGCCAGTCCATAGCACTGCGGGATTTATAATCCGCCACCGATGATTTCATCATAAAGCGATAGAGCTGATACTGCGCCTCTGCCAAGCCGCCCTCTGCTGCAACGGTCAACCAGCGCAGCTTGTCATCCGCCGAAAGGGATGAACGGGCCAGCGCCAGGGTGGCTTCGATGTGGCCCTGTTCGGCTGCGCGTTCAAGATAGTAACGGGAATCTGGATTTGAACCTAACTCAGATCCTGGATTTTTATGCAAAGCCAGGGCCAGCCGGTATTGGGCCCCGGCAATTCCCATATCAGCCAGTGGTTTGAGAAAAAAGAGCACCCGATGCGTCCAGCAGATAAGGGCTATGAAAAGGATCAGACCGCCCAGCATCGAACGGCGTAGGAGTCGGCGGCGTTGTTCACGGCTCAGAGGCAAGGCCGGAAAACTTTGCGGCGTGTGCTGATAGACGAGCAATCCCGCCAACAGGAGTGTCAGGCAGATGAAATAGCTCGTATAAACGGCAGGAGGGATACGGAACTGGCCCAGGATGTCAGGAAAATCAAGCAAGCTGAACTGATAGTCATTACCATGACCACCTGAAAAATATACTGGATTAAGGGCGACACCTAAGCAGACCACCAGGATGATAATCAGGCTGACGGTAATAGCAACCGGTTTTTTCAGACGTCTGATACCGGC
>JAAEUB010000062.1 GCA_024227755.1 Paracoccaceae bacterium
AGTCGGTTCTTGATCGGCATGTTCAACTTTCTCCTGATCCAGTACTATTTCCGGTATTCCGGTATTCCGGTATTCCGTTATTCCGGTATTCCGGTATTCCGGTATTCCGGTATTCCGGTATTCCGGTATTCCGGTATTCCGGTATTCCGGGAGTTTCATTTCATTTCACCAGATGATCAACCAGTTTCTCCATAAAGTTCCACCCGGCTTCAAACTGGCTTTTCTCAATGTATTCATTGGCTTGATGTGCTTGATCTATACTGCCTGGCCCACAGATGACAGCCGAGTACCCACCTTGCTGGAACTGTCCGGCTTCGGTGCCATAGCTGACCACATGGGTCGCATTGTCGCCGGTCAACCGACGCGCCAGCGCTTCGGCCACGCCATCTTCCTCGGGCACCAAACCCGGCACGCCAAAGCTTGGCTTGACGGTGATTTTCGAGCTTGGCTGCACCGCCTTCATTGCCGCTTCGACCTCGGCGACTTTTTCCAAGTAACGAGCTTTCCATTCTTCCGGGTCGTCGCCCGGCACCACCCTGAACCCCATGACAAAACTACAATCTTTGGCGGTAATGTTTTCGGCCGTGCCTCCGCGGATCGTTCCCACATGCGCCGACGTCCACGGCGGAACAAACATCGCGGCCACGGGCGACGGGGTTGCGGCCATGCTTTTGGCGTTTTGCTGGTTGGCCCAGTCGACCAGTTTAGCGGCCTCCATCACCGCAGAAACGCCGATATGGGCGGCTGAGGAATGCACCTCGTACCCGCGCAGATGGGTGGCCATAGCATATCCGCCCTTGTGGCCGGTCACGACCTTCATCAACGACGGCTCGCCAATAATGACCCCGGAAGCGCGTGGCAACAGATCAGCCATTTGCGCGATCATTCGCGGCGCCCCGACACAGCCGACCTCTTCGTCATAAGAAAGGGCAATCTGCAAAGGGCGCTTTACTCCGCGCTTTAACGCCAGTGGCACCGCGGCCAGTGCCAGCGCTCCAAAACCTTTCATGTCGCAGGTCCCGCGTCCGTAGTACCGCCCACCCTTTTCGACCACTTCAAACGGGTCCGTATCCCAGTTTTGCCCGTCGACCGGCACCACATCCGTATGACCCGAAAGGATAACACCGCCTTCCACTTCAGGGCCGATATTGGCATAAAGATTGGCTTTGTTGCCCTCATCATTATAGACACGGGTGGCGCTTACTCCAAAGCCATTCAGGTATTCCTCAACCCAGTCGATCAGGTCCAGATTTGACGCACGACTGACTGTCGCAAACGCCACCAGACGTTCCATTATCTCATACGCACTAAGCTTTTTTGTCATGTTTTCCCCTGTCTCGCGCAGCCTGTGCCCGGCTGCCCGAAAGGTCAAGCTGAACCAACCCTATTTTGATCGTTCAAAAAATTTTCTGCAATTTCACGCAGATATGTGTTGCCGCTAACAAAATACCTGTTAACAATTTCACCCTACGGGGCGGCGTCAGATCGCCTGTCATATATACTGGGGAGATGCGCATGCCCGATGGGGCGAGCCAGGTTCTGGATGTCCGGGACTTAAACACCGTCTTTCGAACACGTAACGGCGAGGTCCACGCAGTGAACCACGTCAGCTTCTCCTTGAAAAAAGGCGAGCTGTTAGGCGTGGTTGGTGAAAGCGGTTCGGGCAAGTCCGTCACCATGATGTCGCTGATCGGTCTGCTGCCATCCCCCCCCGCCGAGGTTAGGCAGGGTCAGGTGCTGTTTGACGGACGCGACCTTTTGCAAACCGATGCTGACACTCTGCGCGATATCCGCGGCGCGCGCATCGGTTTCGTATTCCAGGACCCGATGACCAGCCTCAACCCGGTTTTCACCGTCGGCTTTCAGCTACGCGAACCGCTGAAGCGTCATATGGGAATGAGCAAAAGGGCCGCCAACAAACGCGCGGTTGAGTTGTTGGAGCTTGTCGGTATTCCCGACGCAGCCCAGCGTCTGAAAGACTACCCGCACCAGTTTTCCGGCGGTATGCGTCAAAGGGTGATGATCGCCATTGCCCTGGCCTGCGACCCCGAAGTGCTGATCGCGGATGAGCCGACAACGGCGCTGGATGTGACCATTCAGGCGCAAATCCTCGAACTGGTGAAAGAACTGCGCCAGAAACTAGGCATGGCAATCATCTGGATCACCCATGATCTGGGGGTAATTGCCGGCATCGCTGACCGGGTTTTGGTGATGTATGGTGGCCAGGTGGTCGAACAGGCCCCGGTGCGTGAAGTGTTCAAGAACCCGCAGCACCCGTATACCAAGGCATTGCTGGAAACTATACCACATGTACGCGGCGAAAGGGCCGAGCGGCTTCAGGTCATCGAAGGTCAGCCACCGATGCTGGGGGACGCACCAACCGCCTGTCCGTTCCGCACCCGATGCCCGCAGGCTTTTGAACGTTGCGCGCGTGAAAATCCCGCCCGCGCCACAATCTCTCCGGGCCATGACGTCGCTTGTTTCCTGGCTGGATCGGAGAGTGCTGATGCTTGATGATACAGCTAAAAACAAACTGATCGAGGTCCACGACCTTAAAATGCACTTCCCCATCTATGCCGGGATATTCCGTAGCCATGTGGGCGATGTAAAGGCGGTCGATGGGGTCTCATTCGATATTTTTGAGGGTGAAACCCTGGGTCTGGTCGGGGAAAGCGGCTGTGGTAAATCCACCTGCGGCCGTGCGGTGCTTCGGCTTTATGACATCACCGGCGGCTCGGTTAAAATCAATGGTCAGGAAATCGGTGAAACCCCGCAAAATGAGCTGCGCAAAATGCGGCCTGCCATGCAAATGGTGTTTCAGGACCCGCAAGCCAGCCTTAATCCACGCATGACGGTTGAAGGTATCATTGGCGAACCTCTGGATGAACACACTAAGCTGAACCGCAAGGAAAAACTTGCGAAAGTGCACGAGCTTATGGACGCTGTCGGGCTGAACCGGACATTTTCCAACCGCTATCCGCATGAATTCTCTGGTGGACAGAGGCAACGTATCGGCATCGCTCGCGCCTTGGCATTGAACCCAAAATTCATCGTTTGCGATGAACCCATTGCAGCTTTGGACGTGTCCATTCAGGCACAAGTGGTGAACCTGCTTGAGGATTTGCAGGAAAGGTTCGGCCTGACCTATCTTTTCATCAGCCATGACCTTTCCATGGTGCGCCATATCGCGGATCGCGTGGCCGTGATGTATCTGGGTAAAATCGCCGAGGTGGCACCGCGCGATGCGCTTTATGCAGATCCTCTGCACCCATATACCAAGGCGCTGCTGTCTGCGGTGCCCGAACCTGACCCCGACCTGACCACCGAAGACCGGGTTATTTTGCAAGGCGACGTGCCAAGCCCGACAAATCCACCAAAGGGCTGTAATTTCTGTACACGTTGCCCGTCGGTTATGGAAATTTGCCGCCAGAGCGACCCGGAATTCCGCGAGGTTTTGCCGGGGCGCTTCGTGGCCTGCCATCACTTCAACGAAAACACGAACGCGACATGAGCGAGACTGCCGGCAAACCGGCAGCGAATGAGGTTTAAGAGCGACTAACAAGGAGAAAGACAATGAAGATGAAGACCATTTTACTAGGCGCGGCAGCTGCCGTAGCCCTGTCGGCATGTGCCGCGCGGGCCGAACGGGGCGCCGACGGCCACCTAAACATCATTTACTGGCAAGCGGCATCAATCCTTAATCCGTTCCTCTCGGGCGGCACCAAGGACACTGAGGCAGCCTCAATGGTTATCGAACCTCTGGCGCGCTACGACGAAAAAGGCAACATGGTGCCTTACCTGGTTGACGAAATTCCGACCGTTGCAAATGGCGGCATTTCCGAAGACCTGACCACGATCACCTGGAAACTTTCACCGGGTATTTTATGGTCAGATGGTACGCCTTTCACCTCTGCCGATGTGGTGTTTACCGCTGAGTATTGTATGCACCCCGAAGGCGGTTGCCAGCAGGAAACAAAGTTTTCCGGCGTCACCAATGTAGAAGCGTTGGATGATCTAACCGTCAAAATTACCTTCGACAGCCCGAAGCCGTTTCCATATGGCCCGTTCGTTGGCGTAGAAAGCCCGATTATTCAGGCCGCTCAATTTGCCAATTGCATTGGCGCGGACGCCCCGAACTGTACAGCTGAAAACTTCGGTCCGTTTGGTACAGGGCCCTTCCGGGTAACAGAGTTCAAAGCTAATGACGTGGTCAGCTACGAAGCCAACCCGAACTACCGCGACCCGGCAAAACCGGCCTTCGCAACAGTGACGTTCAAAGGTGGCGGTGACGCAGCCTCTGCGGCGCGCGCAGTTCTGGAAACCGGTGAGTTTGACTATGCCTGGAACCTGCAAATCGACCCGACCATCCTTACCCAAATGGCTGCTGGTGGCAAAGGCGAAGTTGTTTCGTCCTTCGGTACCTCGGTTGAGCGTTTGATGGTCAACCTGTCCAACCCCTCGGCCGATCTGGGCGATAAACGTTCGACCCTTGAAGGCGGTCCACATCCGTTCCTGACCGACCCAATCGTACGCACAGCGCTTTCGACTGCGATTGACCGCAACCTCTTGGCTGAAGTCGGCTATGGTGCGGCAGGCAAACCGACCTGTAATGTGCTTCCGGCCCCGGCCATCTATGCCTCGACCGCGAATGACGCCTGCCTTGTACAAGACATCGCAGCCGCCAACGCCATGCTGGACGGAGCAGGTTGGGCACGTGGTTCAGATGGTATTCGCGCCAAAGACGGCGTGCGTCTGTCGATCCTCTACCAGACCTCGACCAACGCAGTCCGTCAGGACACTCAGGCACTGGTCAAGCAGTGGTGGGGTGAAATCGGTGTTGAAACTGAACTGAAAAACATCGATGCAGCCGTGTTCTTTGGTGGCGACCAATCCAGCCCTGATACATATCAGAAGCTGTTTGCCGACATCGAAATGTACACAAACAACTTCGCCGGTACTGACCCCGAAGCGTACATGAACAGCTGGACTTGTGGCGACATCCCGACACCGGCCAACAACTGGCTGGGCTCAAATATGCCGCGTTACTGCAACCCTGAGTATGATGCACTGGCCGCTCAAATGGGACAGACGTCGGCACTTGACGATCGTGCTGCTTTGGCGAAAGCGATGAACGACCTTCTGATGCAAGAAGGCGCGATGATTCCGCTGATCCACCGTGGCGATGTTTCTGCACACTCCAATACGCTCCAAGGGGTTCTTATGAACTCACGGGATAGCGAATTGTGGAACATAGCTGACTGGTCGCGCTAGTAATCTGACCTGATAAAACCGGCCGCTCCGCCATATACGCGGGGCGGCTACCCCTATCACCGAAAAGAACTGAACCGAGTCACCCATGCTGAACTATACACTCAGACGCCTGATGTTCTCGATCCCGGTGCTTCTGTTCATTTCTTTTATCATCTTCCTGATCCTTGATCTGGCCCCCTCGGACCCAACCGGCAACCTGCCTTTGACCATTCCACCCGAGGTGCGCGAGAAAATCCGCGAAAGCCTGGGTCTGGGCCAGCCCATGCCGGTGCGTTATTATAAGTGGTGCGTCCAGTTTTTCGTCAACGAGCCGCTGAACATCTGGGACCAGTATTGGGGCACATGCAGTTTCGGGTGCGAGGATCGCCTGCGTGTTGTGTCCTATGTTACCCGCAGCCCGGTGGTTGACCTGATCGTTCAGCGTATGCCGCAAACCCTGTGGGTTGTCGGCATGTCCTATGTGGTCGGTATTCTGATCGCTATCCCGATCGGGGTAATCTCAGCCTACAAACAATACAGCTGGTTCGACCAGACCGGTACCTTTGTCAGCATGGTGGGCTTTTCGGTGCCGCCGTTCTTTTCCGGGGTGTTGGTGATCATCATCTTCTCGGTTCAGCTTGGCTGGTTCCCGTCGATCTATGACACCACCCTCAAGGTGGTCAGTTGGGATACCTTCATGCTGCAGGTGCGCCAGATGGTTATGCCTGTGATGGTGCTGGCCCTGCAAACTACCGCCCAAATCAGCCGCTTCATGCGCGCCAGCATGCTTGATAACCTCAATCAGGATTATGTGCGCACCGCGCGCGCCAAGGGCATGAAGGAAAGCGTGGTTTTACTGGTGCATGTGCTGCGCAACTCGCTGATCCCGGTGATTACGGTAATCGCTCTGGGAATACCCGCGGTATTCGGCGGCGCGATCATTACCGAGCAGGTCTTTAAAGTGAACGGCATCGGCCAGCTTCTTATCATTGGTATTCAGGGCGGTGATGCACCGCTGGTGCAGACGCTAACCTTCATTTTCGCTGTCATGATCGTGATGGCCAATCTGGTTGCTGACATAATGTACGGCATCCTGGACCCGAGGATCCGCTATGACTGATACAGCGACCACAACCAAAACCGAAGCTCCGCGTTCTCAATGGGCCGATGTGTGGGATCAGTTCCGCACCCACAGGGGTGCCATGATCGGGGCGGCGTTCTTTGTCTTCATCTGCCTTCTGGTCACTTTCGGACCGATGCTGTGGACGCTCGAGCCCAATTACATCGACATCCGCGCCAAAAATCAGGGGCCCAGCATGGCCCATCCCTTTGGCACCGATCAGTTGGGTCGCGACACCTTCGCGCAGGTTCTGGCAGGCGGTCGTGTTTCGCTGCTGGTCGGGGTTACTGCTATGTTGCTGGCGCTGTTTCTTGGCACCCTTGTCGGGGTGGTCGCGGGCTATTTCAAGCGGCTGGATAGCCCGCTGATGCGCCTGACCGATCTGTTTCTGGCGCTACCGATCCTGCCACTTCTGTTGGTGATCATCATGCTGTTTCGCGACACTCTGCGCGCGGCTTTTGGCCCCGAGACGGGGATTTTCATTCTGGTGGTTTCCGTTATCGGCATCACAAGCTGGATGCACACAGCCCGCATCGTGCGCGGCGACGTTTTATCGCTCAAGGAACAGGAATTCGTCCTCGCCGCCCGCTCAATCGGCACCCCCAGCCGCCGCATGATCCTGCGCCATATCCTCCCCAATGTGATGAGCCCGATCATGGTCTCTGCCACTTTGGGCATCGCCACCGCCATCATTACCGAAAGCGCCATTTCCTTCCTTGGGCTGGGTTTTCCGTCCGATTTCCCCACCTGGGGACGGCTTTTGTCAGACAGCACCAATTTCATGACCCTCAACCCAGAACGAGTGATCTGGCCGGGCCTTGCAATCTCACTGACAGTGCTATCGGTCAACTATATCGGTGACGGGCTGCGCGACGCCTTGGATCCGCGCATTCGCGGGCGGTAATCGAACTCAGCCGCAGCCTCAAAAGGCTTGTTGACGTCGACCTGAATTGCCCAGCCGCATTCCAGCATGTGTTCAGACCCCAAAGGCCTCAATTGGCGCATTGCCCCGGCACAGTTGCCATGAACATCCCGGCGGCAATTACTTCGTCCGTGGCGACGTTTTTTCTGAGGGCATTTGCCATATCCGCGTCACCGATAATAATCGCGGCAAATAATTGCCGCCCTTGGGATGAAAGCTGCTCTTCGGCGGTTTCCCCAACACAATCGCAGATTTTTTCCGGCATGTTCGAGGTCTCAGTGCAGAGCTGGGCAATACCCTCACCGGTGGAGGCATCTAAAGCAAACCCGGCAGGAGCGGCGAGAGTTACCATCGAAAGTGTAATTATCGGGAAGTATTTCATGTTTATCAACCTTTGCTAAATCACCAAAATCCCGTGCACGCCCAAATTTTGGCGAGCCAAAAGTTGTGTGACAACGATGTTTTGGCCGTGCCCTGTCAGGCATATTTCGCGTCGGGGGTCTTGGAGCGGCCAGCGACCGACAAATGACGACTGACGGCGGGAGGCTAGCGTTCAGATTTATCAGTCAACTTCTGAACCCATTCAGTGAAGTCACGCCCGCGCGCCTCGAAATCCGGATATTGGTCAAAGCTTGCCGCCGCCGGAGCCAAAAGGACCGTGTCGCCTGCCTCAGCCTCGGAAATGGCGCGTGAAACTGCTGTCTTCATATCCTCACAAACCTCATGCTGAATGTCGCCCAGTTGCAGGGCAAATTCCCGCGCCGAATGGCCGATCAGATAGGCCTTGGCGACCCTATCCAAATACGGAGCGAGAGCTTCAATGCCACCCTCTTTACCCAGCCCCCCAGCGATCCAGCGAATGCGCGCGAACGCCTGCAGGGCCGCGGCAGCTGCGTCAACATTGGTTGCCTTGCTGTCATTGACAAAAGTGACCCCATCCGCCTCGCCGACAATCTGACTGCGATGGGGCAGGCCCTTGAAAGTCGTAAACCCGGCCTCGATCACCCTTGGTGCCAGGCCCAATGAGCGCGCCACGGCATAGGCCGCACAGGCATTTTGCTGGTTGTGCACACCGGGCAGGCTTTTCACCCGACGCAGGTCAATCGACGCCACCTGCCGCCCCTTGCGCATCTCGACCAGAAACCCCTTGCGCACAAAAACCTGCCAGCCGGGACCGGTCAGTTTGCGCGTCACGCTGATGCGAATGACCCGATCATCTACCGCCCCTTCACTAAGCTGTCCGGCCAGATAGACCCCCTCGGCCTCGTCCACCCCAATCACCGCACGGTCCGGGCCACCTTCGGCAAAAAGCCGGCGTTTGGCAGCGAAATAGCCGCCGATACCGCCATGTCGGTCAAGGTGATCGGGGGAAAGGTTGGTAAATACCGCAATGTCCGGGGTCAGGGCGCGTGCCAGTTCGGTTTGATAAGACGACAGCTCCAGCACCACGACGCTGCCATCAGCGGCGGGGTCGATATCCAAAACCCCGCGACCGATATTGCCCGCCAGCTGCACCTCGCGACCCACCTCTCGCAACAGGTGGTCGATCAGGGCCGAGGTGGTGGATTTGCCGTTCGATCCGGTCACTGCCACCACTTTCGGCGTCACTTCGAAATGCTCCCACTCGTCTGTGGCGTAGG
>JAAEUB010000063.1 GCA_024227755.1 Paracoccaceae bacterium
GGGGGCAACATCGTGGCGAAATGTGGATGTTTCGTCATACCAACCGTCCACATTTCGAGACCAATGTTGCCCGGGCTGCAACAGGGTTGCTCCCAGGTCCACACGAGGTAGAATTTTCTCCGTCCGTGCTCACCAGCCCGGGAGGCGTGGTCAGAGGCCCGGGAAACCCTGAGGTTTCTGAGGTATCTGAGGTTTCTGAGGTTTCTGAGGTTTCTGAGGTTTCTTGACTGAGGTTTCTGAGGATAAAACCTCAGAAACCTCAGATACCTCAGATATGAGGGAGCAGCGGGCAAAAATGTGCCACAATGGCACGATTTTGCGCCCTTTCAGAAGCGCTGGCTTTCGATCAACCTTCAGAAACCTCAGCATCGTGCCTAAATGGCACTGTAAAAAAAGAGCTGACCGGCTGAGGTTTGCGGCAAACCCCCGGTTGAGCGCGATTTTGCTGAGGTTTCTCGCGCGCCCCGTCAGTTGAGCGCGATTTTACTGAGGTTTATTGCGTGCCATCCAGGTTGAGCGCGATTTTGCTGAGGTTTCTCGCGTGCCATCCGGGTTGAGTACGATTTTCTGGTGGAAAATCGTGGTCAACTGGAAAAGCAGGGGGAGTTTGGCAGCGGGAAAGGCGACCTTTCGCCTCAAGAACGCGTTTCTGGCCGCCGGCAACGCGGCGACCGCGACCTCCGGCGCGTTGCCGGCCGCGGAAGCCGAGGCCCTTCAAACCACCCTCCGGGCGGAGTCTACGCCGAGCGCGCCAACGGCGTGTATACTCGGCTCTACAGAACCAGGCAAACGATTCTGCGCCGCCAAGATGGGCTGGACGCGAGAGGCTTGCAATTTCCTCAATAGACCACCTTGCTCGCTGGTGTGGATCTATGAAGAACATAAGAATGATTGGTGTGTTGCTGTTCGTGCTACTGGGGCAGCAGGTAATGGCGGTTCAGCAGGACGCAGGCGGTGATTTTGATGTGACTGCGTTCGATGCCACGGTGGCGAAAATGCGCGAAGATGCTGGCGCGCCGGGTATGGCGGTTGCAGTCCTACGGAATGGGCAGACACTCCACGCCAAGGGCTATGGCATCGCCGGGCCAGATGGACAGCTTGTTACCACTCAAACCGCGTTTCAGACCGGGTCGATCACCAAATCCTTTGTCGCCCTTGTCATCCTGCAAATGGCGTCTGAGGGCAAGCTGGACCTGGATGATCCGGTGGTGCGCTATGTTCCGACATTCCGCACCGCGGATAAATCGCAATCGGATCGCATCACTATTGACCATCTGGTCACCCACCACAGCGGTCTGACGACGTTGGATGGCAACAGCGCCAACGCTGTAGACCCCAGTTTGTCAGGCCCGGCGGCGGCGGTTGCCGGACTGGCTGACGTTCAATTGTTCGCGGAGCCGGGCACAACCTTCCAATACTCAAACGCCAACTATGTGCTGCTGTCCCACCTGATTGAGGTACTGGACGATCAACCCTTCGAACAGGCGTTGAAGACGCGTATTTTTGAGCCGCTGGGCATGACCAACAGCTTTGTGCAGGTTCCACCTTCAGACGCCATCGCGGTGGCAACGGGATACCGTCTTTGGTTTGGCGCACCGCGACCCTGGCAGCCTGAGCCGGATGCTGAGCCTGACCGGCGCATGATCGGCGCGGGCGGTGTCTCGGCCAGTATTGAGGATCTGGCTCGCTATGTGGAGGCGGTGCGCGCTCGTGACCCGCGCATTGTGCCGGAGGGGGCGGGCAGGCTGTTTGTCATTAAGCCCTTCAATGAACAGTGGGGCTAGGCCTACGGTTGGTTTACCGACAGCGCCGGGGACGAGCCGGTCGTCGAGCACTCTGGTTTTACGCCTGGCTTTTTTGCCCTCGCCACGATGGTGCCCGCGAAGGGCCAGGTGGTGGTGGTGCTAACCAATATGT
Organism: Paracoccaceae bacterium; assembly: GCA_024227755.1. Classification (GTDB taxonomy): domain Bacteria; phylum Pseudomonadota; class Alphaproteobacteria; order Rhodobacterales; family Rhodobacteraceae; genus JAAEUB01. The sequence continues at coordinate 1,918 of JAAEUB010000063.1, forward strand.
CAGGTCTGGCGCATGGCGATCTGCCCCGGGCTGTGA
>JAAEUB010000064.1 GCA_024227755.1 Paracoccaceae bacterium
ACCCATGACGGCGAAAACTGGTTTGGCGTCTGGTCAGACGGGCAGTTTTTCCCGGTGATCCCCTCAGCCGAACTTGATGAAGACGCAGGCTAAGGCCACCGGCCCTGCGAATTGACACGCGCAACATTCACCCCTCGGAACTACCCAGCCCGGAATCCAGGCCGAAGGCCGACCCTTTGACGGCAGGCGATTTTGTCGAAGCAAAATCGCTGAGAGTGGGCCAGCGGCTGCTTTGACCCGGCAGGCGATTTTTCTTTGAAAAATCTGCCGGGAGGGGGCCGTCCCGGCGGTCTGCCGCTTCTGCGGGCTAAGCGTGTGATTGATAAGGAGGAGGTATTTCACCGGCATAAAGCGTGTACCATTAATGTCGAGGCGGCAGCCCACGGTCAGCCGCTGGCCCGGCTTAGCGCTTGAGGTCGGCTCAATGCCAGAACCGGGCATGGCGCCAAAAGCAAACCACCGGCATCTCTGCCGGTGGATTTCACGTTACTACTGGTGTGCCGTCACGCCGCCCGGCTGATCAGCACCTCGCCCACGCGCTGTTGCGCTGACATTTCGTCAATCCCGTCAACTGCCGCCACTTCGCGGGTCAGCCGTTCCAGCGCTGCTTCATAAAGCTGACGCTCGGAGTAGGATTGTTCGCGCTGATCATCGTTGCGGTGCAG
>JAAEUB010000065.1 GCA_024227755.1 Paracoccaceae bacterium
CCGATCAGGAACTGGGGGGCCGCGTCCTGCACGAAAGCCGTCTGCCTGGCCTGGGGGCGTGGAACCGGGTTGCCGATCATCGGCTTCACTATCTACGTCAGCGTGCAAATGTGCAGATGTTCGTCCAAAGTCACCTGAGCGCGGATCAGGTGATGGAGCTGGATATTCCGAATGTGTTTGTCGCAACCGGATCGCATTGGCGCCGTGACGGGATTGGCCGCAACACATTGCGTCATCCACCCACGATTGAGCCGGGCTGTACGGTTCTGACCCCCGATGACATTATGGCCAACAAAATGCCACCCGATGGGCCCGTGGTCATCTATGACGATGATCACGCCTATATCGCCGGAGTGATTGCCGAAAGACTGGTGAAAGCCGGGCATGAGGTGACATTTGTCACACCTGAAAGCGTCGTCTCAACGTTCACCACCTATACGCTGGAACAGTCGCGCATTCATTCACGTCTGTTGGAGATGGGGGTGAACATTTTGTGCGGTCACACCCTGAAGTCAATAGATCGTGGCAGGTTGCAGGTTGCGTGCATCTATTCTGGTCGCCTGCGCGAAACAGCCTGCAATTCGGTGGTTTTGGTCACGGAACGCCTGCGCGAAACAGCCCTGTATGACGCGCTGAAGGGCAAAGGCCTCACGACACTGGAGCTTATCGGGGATGCCGCCGGCCCGGGTTTGATCGCAGATGCCGTCTATGCCGGGCACAAAGCCGCGCGCGATTTTGAACGACCCGGCGGAGATGTCGAACGTGACTGGTTCCGTCGGGAAATAGTCTCCTTAACGCCTTGAATACAATACTATGCCGCGCCTCTAACAAATAGGATACAACATATGCCTGACATGCAAAAAACCAAACCACGTCGCCGTGCAGGCGGACGCAACGCACGGCACGCTCTTCAACAGCAAACTACTGGAAATGAGGCGGTTGCCGGCGGCGTGTCGGGCGGGCGGTACAAGCCGCTGAGTGACGCGGATATGGTGCAAATTCACAATGCGGCGCTAACAATTCTGGACCGGACCGGGCTGATCGATCACATCCCCGAACTGCTTGATCTGGTTCTGCCCAAAGGTGCCGTTCTGAATGCGCATAATCGGCTGTGTTTCCCGCGTGCCCTGATGGAAGACCTGCTGGCTGGTGCTGCGCGCGAATTTTATGTTTATGCGCGCGGCGATCGCGAAGGCAAAGACGACATGCATTGCACTGCGCAGAGCGTCTATTTTTCCAACTCTGGCACGGCGGTGACGACGTTTGAGGCAGAAACCAGTTCTTATCGACCGTCAACGCTGCGCGACCTCTACGATTTCACCCGACTTGTGGATAAGTTGGACAACATTCACATGCTGGGTGATCCGGTTCTGGCGACAGACGTACCGGATGATTATGCCCATGACATGAACATGGTATACGCCATTCTGGCTGGCAGTCAAAAGCCCGCCTGCATGACCTTCCGGGACCGCAGCCATGTCCAGCATGCAATTCGGATGTTTGATCTGGCATCTGGCGGTGAGGGTAGTTTTCTGAAGAAGCCGTCTGTCATATTTGGTGGCTGTCCGGTTGTCTCCCCTTTGCGATTTGGCCGCGAAAACCTGGAACTGATGATCGACACAGCCAAACTTGGGCTGACCGTTGATCTGGCTGTGCCACCACAATCGGGGGCTACGGCACCTGCCACTCTGGCAGGAACATTGGCGCAAGCTGTGGCCGAAACGCTGGCCTGCGTGGCGATTGTAAACCTAATAAACCCCGGATGCCCGGTATGCTTTGCCGCCTGGCCCTTCATTACAGACCTGCGCACTGGCTCGTTCACCGGGGGTGGAGGCGAACAGGCTCTTATTGGTGCGGCAGCCATCCAGATGGGTAATTTCTATGGTCTGCCAACATCGGTCGCGGCTGGCATGACGGATTCGAAACTACCGGATGCGCAATATGGATTGGAAAAGGCACTGACGTTTTCCCTGGCTGCGCATGCAGGGGCCAACCGGATATGCGAATTTGGCGGCATGTTGGGCAGCCTGATGGGGTGCAGTTTTGAAAGCATGGTCATTGATGACGAAGTTGGTGGCATGATTCTACGAACCCTGCGTGGCATTGAAGTATCGGATGAAACGCTGGCCGTCGATGTCATCCATGCCTGCGCAATTGATCCAGGCCATTTTCTGGGGACCCCACACACATTATCTTACATGAACAACGAATATATATACCCGAAACTGATGGACCGCGAACGGACAGATACCTGGGAGAAAAGCGGAAAAACTGATCTTCTGACACGCGCCAAGGTTAA
>JAAEUB010000066.1 GCA_024227755.1 Paracoccaceae bacterium
AGAGTGACCAGGGCTACAACCGGGGCTTCAACCGGGGCTTCATAACCCGCCTGCCCTCCGACGGCGACAAACTCCCTGAACGCATATGGCATTACGGTCACGCCCAGCAGCATAATACAGGTTCCGCCAACCAGCGGCGTCACGATGCGGCGCAACATACTCAAATGATTGGCAAACACAAACTTAATCAGTGAGGACACAACGATCAGCGTCATCAGCAAACTCATACCACCTACTTCCAAGGCGGTAATGCCCACCGCGATAAACGCCCCCGATGTGCCCATCAGCAGAATATAACCCGCCCCGAAACGCCAAATTTTTTTGGCCTGAATCATGGTGGTCACCCCACTGATAAACAGCGCAAAAAAGATGACCCCAGCCTCCATACTAACTGGCATTTTGGCCGCACGCAGGACAATGGCCGGGGCAATAACAATACCGGCGATAATAAGCATAACGAACTGGGCCGCCAGCATCACCGAGAGTCCGGTTGGCGGCGATTCTTCGCAGC
>JAAEUB010000067.1 GCA_024227755.1 Paracoccaceae bacterium
ATGAATTCCCCTCCTGGGAGGGGCAAGGGGTGAGTAAAAAAGGATTGGAGCAGCACGAGACTTCGGAACCCACCCCTAACCCCTCCCAAGAGGGGAATTTGGCGGCTTCGCCGCTAAAAAACCTGGCCCTGAAAGGAGATGCGCCGCCAGTCAGCATCTTGATCGATGAGGGGCTCTCTGCTGAACCCGCCGAACGGGTGGCGTATCGCGATCAGCGCCGTTATGTTTACACGGTTGAGCCGGTGTCTGTGATCGCGCGTCAGGAGGCGCCGCCCTTCAAAGACCGTGGCGTCTATCTGCTGATCGGCGGTTTGGGAGGGCTCGGGTTTAAAATCGCCGAATTCATCACGCAGCAGGTCCAGGCCCGCCTGGCGCTGATCGGCAGTTCCAGCATCAATGCTGCAAAACAGCAACAGATCGACCAGTTGCAGGCGTCCGGCAGTGAGGCGCTCTACCTTCAAGCGGATGTGGCCAATGCGGCGCAGATGAAAGAAGCCCTCAGAATTGCCAAACGCCACTACGGAGAGATCAACGGCGTGATCCAGGCCGGCGGCATCTTAGAGGACAAACTGGTGGTGAGTAAGGAATGGAGTTCCTTCCGGCGCGTCCTGGCCCCCAAAATCAGGGGTACCTGGATTGTCAACCGCCTGACGCGAACCGAACCATTGGATTTCTTTGTCACCTTTTCGTCCGTCGTCGCCATCACCGGCAATATCGGACAGAGCGACTATGCGGCGGCCAATAGCTTCCTGGATGCCTTGATGCAGTATCGTGCCCGCAACAACTACCCGGGCAAGAGTCTGAACATCAATTG
>JAAEUB010000068.1 GCA_024227755.1 Paracoccaceae bacterium
AGTCATGGGCTTCCTCCAACCCATAGCGAATACGGGCATTTTTGGCCGAGGCAGAAATAATCCGGTCAGCAATGATTGCGATAAAGGCGATGGCGAGGCCCGCGATGATGCCGCGCCCGGTGTCGGCTTTGGTCAGAGCGATGTAAACCTCTTGCCCCAGATCGCGGGTGCCAACGAGTGCGGTAATTACCAACATGGAAAGGGCCAGCATGATCGTCTGGTTGATCCCCAGCAGTATGTCGGGCAGCGCGAGGGGCAGGCGGATACGGGTTAGAAGCTGTGTCGGCGTGCATCCCGAAACCACACCGGCCTCGATCAGTTCTGAACTAACTGAACGCACACCGTGGGCCGCATACCGTACAGCGGGTGCCAGCGCATAGAGCACAATCGCGATCATCGCGGTAAAATCCCCGATCCGGAACAGCATCACCACGGGGATCAGGTAAACAAAGCTTGGCAGGGTTTGCAGCGTGTCAATGATCACCCCAATGACACGACCGGCCCGTTTGTTCACCGCCGCCAGAACCCCCAGCGGGATACCGATGAGCGAGGCAATAACAACTGATGCCCCACATAGATAAACCGTTATCATTGCTTTGACCCACATGCCGTTTGTAAGGATAAATGCAGCCATCAGCCCGTTCATCAACGCCAGTTTCCAGCCGCCGAACTTCCAACCGATGAAAACCACCAGCCCGATCATCCAGGGCCAGGGAACGCCGAGGAAAAACCGCTTGATTGGCAGCATGAAACCTTTGAGGAAAAACAGCTTTACTGCTTCAAACTGGTCAAAGTAATTGATGTTCAGATACTTGACTGAGTTATCCCAAAAGTCACCGGTCGTTATGGTCTGGCTTTCGGGATAGTCCTGAAACACTGGTGCGAACTGGCCGACTGCCATCGACAGGACCAGAACAACACCAACAATCACGCTGCGTGGATGGCGACTGAAAAAGTTGTTGCCCTGACTGGGGGGCAGATAGGTTGTGCTGCGCTCAGCAAACGCCTGAGAAAGGCGATCAACCGCAATCGCCAGTATAACAATGGCGATACCGGCTTCAAACCCGCCACCGATATCAAGCCGACGCAAGGACGACAGCACGTCAAAGCCAAGCCCCCCAGCACCAATCATCGAGGCAATAATAACCATGTTCAGCGACAACATGATCACCTGATTGACCCCGACCATCAGGCTGCCAAGCGCGGAGG
>JAAEUB010000069.1 GCA_024227755.1 Paracoccaceae bacterium
CTTTTACAAAGCCGCTGGCAAAACGCCCCTGCTGATGAAAAAGGAAATCCCTGGTTTTGTGGCGACAAGGCTGCAGGAAGCCTTGTGGCGCGAGGCCCTGCACATGGTTGCCAATGGCGAGGCGACACCGGAAGACATCGATACCGCACTGATGAACGGACCCGCGCCACGGATGGTGTCACAGGGGCAATGTATGGCGTTTCATGTAGCATGCGGCGCAGGTGGTATGGCCACAAATCTTGACCAGTTCGGACCGGCCCTGAAGCTGCCCTGGACCCGGCTGGAAGCGCCGGAGCTGACAAAAGAACTGCGTGACCGGATGGTGGATGGATGCAATGCCATTGCCGCAGAACGCCATTTTTCCGACATGGCGGAACAGCGCGACCGGGAGATCGTCGCGGTTCTGAACGCCCTCAGGCTGGCGCGGCGGTCCGTTCCGTAAAGGCGTGTCAGTTGTCGCTGGCAAGCGAATCCAGAAAATCCGAAAGCGTTCCCGGCCAGGTCGGTGCGGTTTCATTCGGGGGCCAGGCCTCGCGATACTCTGATGGGCGGCGTCCGAAGAACTTGCTGAAGGAATACGAAAAATGGGACAGTGTATTAAACCCTGAAGCGGTCGCGATCTCGCGCAC
>JAAEUB010000070.1 GCA_024227755.1 Paracoccaceae bacterium
GATGTCCTGGGCGTCTGTGGCCTCGGTCACTTTGGGGATACGATCTGCTTCGATATGGGCCAGGGCCACGATGGGAAACTCAAGCCCTTTGGCCGAGTGCAGGGTCAAGACCTTGACACAACGCTCTTCCAGCTTGATACTTTTGCCCGACATAAAGCGGGCGGGTAAGCCTTGTTCGGTCAGGAGATCGGCAAAGGGTTGGCCCAGCCGTTTTGAAGGAACCAGAACGGCGGCGGCATTGATGGGCAGTCGTAAATCCTGGGCAGCTTGCCAGATTTGCTCGGTGAGCCAGCGAGCCTGATCAGCCGTGCCATCGGCGGGGTAGATGGCGGGCGAAGGGCCGATATGGATGAAGCTTTGCTGGACAGCTTCCCCATCGGTTTCGCCGTCAGTTTTGGTTAACAGTTCGGCGGCGGCGGTAGCGATCTCTTGGGTGCTGCGATAGTTGCGACGCAGAATACGGGTGCGCCCGGTAACTTTGAGCTGCTCATGCACGTTTTGCCAGCGAAAGCCCCGATTGTAGAGCGACTGATTGGCATCGGCGGTAAGAAAGAGACCAGCGGGATTGCGGCATAACTCAACGCACAAAGCTAGTGCCGTGGGCGGTAAATCCTGGGCTTCATCAACAATGACGTAATCCCAACGGGTGTCAAAGTTGCCGCTTTGTACCTCGCTGAGGGCCAGTTGGCGCAGTTGGCCCCAGGTGCGTAGCTGTTGATCTGCCAGATAGCGGCGATAGTTGGTGTAAAGCTGCCAGACGGTTGAACGGAGTTTGGCATCAAAGGGAATACCCCGTCCGGCGCGATGGGCATGCAGATAATCCTCTACCGTGAGGCAGTTTTGACCTTCGATAATCCAGTCAAATTCGGTCAGCAGGTAATCGTCCCGGAGGTTTTGCAGGGCGGCGGTAATGAGCAACTTATCCAGATCGCCCATGGCCTGGGGGTGAAAGGCAGA
>JAAEUB010000071.1 GCA_024227755.1 Paracoccaceae bacterium
CGTTCATCCTGAAAACCTTGATCCAGGATACAAAATCAATCTCCTAAAAGGAATCCTGTATTATGCAGAGGTCTTTCATTGGTGATTCACACAAACCTTACAACACTCCTTCGGCTGATAAAGCTTTTCTACATTAACCTGAGACAGGTTAATGTGGAAATCACCGGTCTATGGCTCTGTTAACATGGACGCTTCGGGTTTCACTTGTGATTCAAGTTAACCCCGAAACTCTATAGGTGTTTCCAATCGGTGCCGGCTTACTCTAACCTGAGCGGATGATCCTTAGAGTGCTGCTTACTGTCTGTGTTGTTTTTTCCCTGCTGACCGGCTGCGGCCGTCCCCTGACAGAGGCCGAAATAACCTTCACGCGGACTTTGCTGGGCGACCAGATCGATACAAAAAAAGTACGGATCACGAATGGCGCTCTGATCGGCGACATCACCAGAAAGCGGCTCGCTCGACCCCAGATCGCCTGTCGCGAGCGGATCTGGCCTGCGCCTAAATCCAAAATTGTTAATACGTCTACTTCGGCCTTCGTTGTGCACAACAAGGTCTTTGTCAGCCGTTACTTTTACCTCGATGATTTCATGGCCGGATATCCTGAAAAGCTCCCGCTGGCCCAGGCCATGTTGCTGGCGCATGAGATGACCCATGTCTGGCAGTGGCAGAACCGGGACATCACCGGCTATCGCCCCCTGCGCGCGGCTTCGGAACATGAGCCGGGCACGGACCCTTATCTTTTCGAACTGGGCACCAAACGGAGGTTTCTTGCCTACCCTTTCGAACAACAAGCCGCCATTGTTGAAGAATACGTATGCTGCCGCACCCTGGACCCCAATGGTGCACGCACCAACAGGCTGGCACAGTTGTTACAGGCGGTTTTGCCGCCCGAGACAGGAAAGGGCAAAAAGCCGAACTCGCAAGTTGTCCTGCCTTGGCGGGAAGCGCAGATCAAAGGGATTTGCAGCTAGAGAGTTTCAGGTTTTACTTGAACCCCAAGTGAAGCCCGAAGTTTCCGCGTTGTCAGCAACATAGTCCGGCGGTTTGGAATTCAAGCAAACCGCCTGCGGCCAGTTTCCTGCTTGCGAAACTGGCTTAGCGGCGTATCCTCGCCGCTATAAGGCCCGCAAAAGGGCAGAAAATACTGGGAGAAAGCAATGAAAAAATTACTTGGTAAAACCGCATTGGCTGCCTTAGCCGTTGCCTTCGCAGGCGAAGCTGTAGCCACCGAGTGGAACGTCTCGCTCTGGGGCAAACGCCGTGCCTTCACAGAGCACGTTGAAAAAATGGCCGAACTTGTCAGCGAAAAAACCGGGGGTGGGTTCACTTTGAACATCTCTTACGGCGGCCTGTCAAAGAACAAGGAAAACCTCGACGGCATATCCATCGGCGCGTTTGAAATGGCGCAGTTCTGTGCTGGCTATCACCGCGATAAGAACCCTTCGATCACGGTTCTGGAACTGCCGTTCCTTGGCGTCAGCAGCCTGGAAGAAGAGCGCAAGATCAGTCAGGCGCTTTATGAGCACCCGGCGGCAGTGGCCGATCTGGCCCGCTGGAACGCAACCCTGCTGATGCCCTCGCCCCTGCCGCAATACAACATTGTCGGCGTTGGTGATGCCCCGATGACACTCGCGGATTACGAAGGTCTGGCAGTGCGCGCTACTGGCGGCATTGGCAAGGCCATGGCCGCTGTGGGCGCTGTTCCAACCTCAATGTCCGCGACCGAGGTGCGTCAGGCGCTTGACAGTGGCGTGGTTAAGGCTGTGGCCTTCGCGCCGCACGCACATATGTCGTTTGGCACCATCGAAACCGGCAAATGGTGGACCACCAACCTCAACCCTGGCACCGTCAATTGCCCGGTAGTGGTGAACACGGATGCGCTGGCGGCCCTGTCAGACAGTGAACGTGATGCCTTGCTGGGCTCGGTCGAGGAATCGCTCGATCACTACATCGCGAGCTATAACGGTAAAACCATGGACGCCTGGACCCCGGCGCTGGAAGAACGCGGCATTTCGACGGTGACCTACACCGACGCCGAACTCGCAGCCTTCCGTGATAAAGTTGCCGGTCCGGCTGCAGCCGCTTGGGTTGTCGATAACACCGCCAAAGGCCTGCCAGCGCAGGAACTGCTGGACTTCGTCACCGGCATGATCGGGCAGTAACCTCAGGATTACCCACCGCAGCGGAGAATTCTGCTGCGGTGACCACTATGTTTCAGGAACATTTGAATGGCCGGATCAGCCTCCGTTCTGCAGGACGGTTCTCTTCTCAGTAAAATTGACCTCCGTCTCTACCGGCTGGAGCGCATTTTTGCGTTGTTGAGTGGTCTGGCGGTCTTCTCGTTGATGGTGCTTGCTGTCATCTCTGTCAGCGGCCGCAACTTCTTCAACGCGCCGTTGCCCGGTTACGTCGACTGGATCGAACAGGCCATGCCGCTGATCGCTTTTATGGGGGTTGCTTATACCCAACGCGACGGCGGCCATATCCGCATGGATATGCTGGTTGGGCAGTTGCACGGGCGGGTATTGTATGCTGTCGAATTCCTCACCACACTGGCCATTTTCGCCCTGATCGCCCTGCTGGTCTGGGGCACATGGGCACATTTCCAGCGCAGTTTTGACATAGCCGCGCCGATGTGGAGTCGTGACAGCTCGATGGATATCGCCATCCCGCTCTGGCCTGCCAAGCTCGTCGTCCCGGTTGCGTTTTCCGTGCTGGCCCTGCGCCTGTTTTTACAACTCTGGGGCTACGCCACTGCCTTCCTCTCCAACACCGAGCGGCCCGTTGCAGTGCCGGTCATCGAAGACGTCGCAACCCAAGCCGCGCATGAGGCCGAGCATGTCTCGGGCCTTGACGACTGAGGGCCGCTGACATGGAACCCATCGACATCGGCCTTATCGTCACCGGCGGAATGCTGGTTTTTGTGGTTTTGGGAATGCGCGTGGCCTTTGCCGCCGGACTCGCAGGCGTGGTTGGCCTTATCTGGATTTTCTGGGCCAAGAAAGGCTATGACCCCGAGGATTTCGGCTGGGCGCTGACAGTCGCTATCAAAACCGCCGGGCAGGTGCCCCATTCCAAGGTTTCCAGCCAGGCGCTCAGCCTGATCCCGACGTTCATCCTGATCGGTTATCTCGCCTATTACGCCGGGCTGACCAAGGCCCTGTTCGAAGCCGCCAAACGCTGGGTTGCCTGGGTGCCGGGCGGCCTCGCCGTTTCCACCGTTTTCGCCACCGCCGGGTTTGCCGCTGTGTCCGGCGCGTCTGTTGCCACCGCCGCTGTCTTCGCCCGCATTGCCATCCCCGAAATGCTGAAAATCGGCTATGACAAGCGTTTCGCCGCCGGTGTTGTCGCCGCAGGCGGCACTCTGGCCTCACTTATCCCACCCTCCGCCATTCTGGTGATCTACGCCATCATCGTTGAACAGGACGTCGGAAAACTCCTGCTCGCCGGGTTCATCCCCGGCGCCTTTTCCGCCCTCGTCTATGCCGCGCTGATCATCGGCATGGCCCTGACGATCAAGGACTTCGGCCCGCCGGTCTCCGGCTTCACCTGGAAGGAACGCTTCGTCTCCCTGCCCCCGGCCCTACCGATCCTGTTTGTCGTCGTCACCATCATCTTCTTCGTCTACAACCCCTTTGGCGGCGACGCCTGGGGCACCCCAACCGAAGGCGGAGCCCTAGGCGCTTTCGTCGTCTTCCTGATGGCGCTTTACCGCGGCATGCGCTGGACCCAGCTGAAAGATGCTTTGCTGGAAACCGCCAAGCTGTCGGTGATGATTTTCACCATCATCTGGGGCGTGCTGATCTATGTACGTTTCCTTGGTTTTGCCGACCTGCCCGGCGCGTTTTCCGACTGGATCACCTCACTTGATCAATCCCCGATGCTGACGCTGGTTCTGATCCTGCTGGCCTACGCGGTGCTTGGCATGTTCATGGATGCCATCGGTATGCTGCTCCTGACCCTGCCCGTGGTCTACCCGGCGGTCATGGCGCTCAACGGGGGTGAATCCGTCGCCGCTGCCGACAGTGCTTTCGGAATGTCCGGCCCCTTCTGCGCCATCTGGTTTGGCATTCTGGTGGTGAAAATGGCCGAGTTCTGTTTGATCACGCCTCCCATCGGCCTTAACTGTTTCGTGGTGGCCGGGGTTCGCCCGGACTTGTCGGTGCAGGATGTGTTCAAAGGTGTGACCCCGTTTTTCATCGCAGACGCGGTGACCATCGCGCTGCTGGTCGCCTTCCCTTCGATTGTGCTGTGGTTGCCAAGCCAGGTTTGACGTAATCCCAAAAAGCGCGGCTTCGCACGACTTTGGGTGGAATCGATACAAAGCGAAACGCCACCCTTGCAGCCTCTCCACTTCGCCCTATCCTGAAGCCTCACCGCATTGGAGGCCCCATGTCGTTATCCCGCTTTGCATTGTTTCTTATCGTCTGCGCCACCCTCACCCCCGCCCAAGCCGACCAACCCGTCCTCGGCGACATCTCCGCTCTTGCCCAACAGGCCCTTGAGGCCAAACACCGGGGCGAACCGGTTGCTGCCAAAAACTGGATGATCAGCGCCGCCAACCCGCTGGCGGTTGAAGCTGGCGCCGAGGTTCTGGCAAGTGGCGGCACCGCAGCGGATGCCATGGTGGCGGTGCAGGCGGTTCTGGGGCTGGTCGAGCCGCAATCTTCGGGCCTTGGCGGCGGCGCATTCCTCGTCTGGTATGACGCGGCAACCGGCGAGGTGACGACGCTGGATGGCCGCGAAACCGCACCGCTGGCCGCCACCCCGCGCCTGTTTCAGGACGAAAAAGGCGAACCGCTGAAGTTCTTTGATGCGGTTGTCGGAGGGCGTTCGGTCGGCACCCCGGCCACACCAGCGCTGATGCAGGAAGCGCATAACCGCTGGGGGAAGACCGAGTGGAATACATTGTTTTCCAAGGCGAAATCACTGGCCTCTGGTGGTTTCGCGGTCTCTGACAGAATGGCCAACTCCATCGCCTGGGATGCCGAACGCCTGCAGCGTTTTCCTGACACGGCAGCTTACTTCGTGCCAAACGGAACTCCGCTGAAAGCCGGGGACCACCTGAAAAACCCCGCCTATGCCGCGACGCTTGACGCATTCGCAACAAACGGCGCCGATGTGTTCTACACCGGCCCCCTTGCACAAGAAATCGTCACCCGTGTTCAGACCGCCAAAGGCAACCCCGGCGTCCTTTCCCTTACCGATCTCGCCATCTACCGGGCCAAGGAACGCGCCCCGGTCTGCGTCACCTATCGCATCGTATTTGAGGTCTGCGGCATGGGCCCTCCCTCCTCGGGTGGCCTCACCGTCGGGCAAATCCTGAAACTTGTCGAACCCTTCGACCTGCCCGCACTTGGCCCTGACAACCCGGAAAGCTGGCGCGTGATCGGAGCCGCCTCGCGCCTCGCTTTCGCTGACCGTGGCCGCTACATGGCGGATGAGGATTTCGTGCCGGTGCCCAGACAGGGCCTGCTGGCCGCCAGTTACATGGCTGAGCGCGCCGAACTCCTGAAAACCGGCAAAGCTCTCAGCGAAGTAAGCCCCGGCACCCCCGAATTTGACCACACCCGGCTCTGGGCCGACGATGCTTCCATCGAATTCCCCTCCACCAGCCATTTCTCCATCGTCGACAGCTACGGCAACGCCCTGTCGATGACGACAACGGTCGAAAATGTCTTTGGCTCGCGCCTGATGGCGGGGGGCTTCATCCTCAACAACGAACTCACCGATTTCTCGTTCCGCAGCCACCGCGATGGCCACCCCATCGCCAACCGGGTGGAGCCCGGCAAACGCCCGCGCTCCTCGATGTCGCCCACCATCGTGCTGAAAGACGGCAAACCGGTGTTGGTCATCGGCTCACCGGGGGGCAGCCGCATCATCGGCTTTACTGCCCAGACCATCATCGCGCATCTCGACTGGGGCATGGATGTGCAGGCAGCGATTTCGATGCCCCGGTTGGTGAACCGCTACGGGCCTTATGAATTGGAAGCCCTGACCAGTGCTGAGGCATTGAAAGCCCCGCTTGAGGAAATGGGGTTTGAGGTCAAGCTGAAGCCAATCACCTCCGGCCTGCACGGGATTTCGATTGGCGAAGGGCTGCTGGGCGGCGCGGATCCGCGGCGCGAAGGGATCGCGTTGGGGGGGTGAGGCCCATCAGCGGAACGCTGTAGGCCGGGCTTCAGCCCGGCATTATTAGAGCGTTTCGCAAATAACCTGAGACATCAGGTTTTCGGGAAACGATGCAACATCAATGTCTTGTCGGGAGGTTTTTCGCCAAACCTAATTCAGGTTTAACAAAAACCGCCGTAGGTGTCGCGGTGCCGGGCTGAAGCCCGGCC
>JAAEUB010000072.1 GCA_024227755.1 Paracoccaceae bacterium
GAAACTGCGCAAGCCTGGTGCGGACACCGGCAAGAAGGTCGCCCTGATCGGCGGCGGTATCGCCAGCTTGACAGCTGCCTACCAATTGCGCCGCAAGGGCCATGCCTGCACAATCTTTGAAGCCCATGACAAACTGGGCGGCATGATGCGTTATGGCATCCCCGGCTACCGGACCCCGCGTGACGTATTGGACGGCGAGATTGCCCGCATCATCGACATGGGTGTCGAGGTTAAAACCAATACGAAACTTGGCGTCGATGTAGAGCTTGAGGATCTTGAGCGCGACTATGACGCGGTCTTTGTCGGTATCGGCGCACAAGGTGGATCGCCTTTGATCATTCCGGGCGCAGAAGAGGCCACGAACTGTATCAGCGGCATTTCTTTCCTTGAGGCGTTCAACGACGGGCGCATGCTGCATTCATCCGAACGGGTTCTGGTTATTGGTGGCGGTGATACCGCGATGGACGTGGCTGCAGTCGCACGACGTCTGGGGCACATCACCAAGACCCACGAAAAGGACCGGCCTGAATTTGTTGTACTGGGTCAGACCACGCATGATGTTGCATCGGTCGCTAAACGTCAGGGCGCCAATGTTTCGGTCGTCTATCGTCGCCCGGTCGATAAAATGCCGGCCACCAAGGACGAGGTCAAACATGTACTCGCCGAGGGGATCGACATCATGGCCTCACTGGCTCCGGTCGAGGTTATTCTTGGCGAGGACGGACGTGCCAAGGCGTTGCGGGTGATCGAGGCTGATTGGTCCACCGGCAAGGCTGTGTTGAAAGAAGGCACCGAGCGCGATATCGAGTGCGACCTGATCGTTGCCGCCATTGGCCAGAAGGGCGACCTGACTGGTCTTGAGGAAATGGATAACGGCTGGGGCCTGATCAATGCCGACGCGCATTTCCAGTGGCCCGACCGAGAAGGCATTTTTGTTGCTGGTGACATCATCAAGCCGCATCTGCTGACCACTGCTGTTGGTCAGGCCTCGATCGCTGCTGAAGCGATTGATCATTACATGATGGGCGAGCCTTTGGGTAAATTGCCCAAGGTCAACAAGCACCATTTTGACCTGCTGGGTAAGCTGCGTGAAACCGGCCACGGCCCAAGCGAATACGACCATGTGCAACGCGCTGGCACCGACGAAGCCGAATATGCGGTACATAACTTCGAAGACCGCTCGAACAATCAGATCGTGCCTGCGGATGATCTGTTCCTGGGTCATTGGGGGTTTGACCCGCGCTTTAACCGTCAAGAGCATCATATCGGGCCAGACAATGTTTTGGGTCACTTTGATGAACGTCTTGATGGCCCGAATGACGAAGAAGCCCGCAAAGAGGCTGACCGCTGCATGTCGTGCGGCATGTGCTTTGAATGCGACAATTGCATCGTCTATTGCCCACAGGACGCGGTGCACCGGGTAAAGAAAGCCGACCGGACAACCGGGCGTTACGTGGAAACCGATTACTCGAAATGTATCGGCTGCCACATCTGCGAAGATGTCTGCCCGTCTGGCTTCATTCAGATGGGTCTGGGCGAGTAATCTAGCGGTATCGACAATTCCCCACCCGGCAAGCTCCGGGTGGGTTCTGGAGGAAAAACATGCGTCTCGTTCTCGCGATCATAACTCTTTTCGGCCTGACCGGAATGGCGCAGGCCGAAGGCGCGCTTGCACCGGTTGTGCCGGTAGCTACTGGCGATCCGCACGCGGAAGGCAACGAATACTGGCGCAAGCACCATATGGAGCTGATGCGCCATGGTCGCAACCAGACCTTGCGTGAAGGCGAGCGCGATATTGATGCGTCACTGGCTCAGTGTTTTGACTGTCATACGGTTGAAGAAGCAGGCGAGCCTGTGACTTACGAAAGCGACAAGCATTTTTGCCGATCCTGTCACGATTATGCGGCCGTAAGCATTGATTGCTTCAAGTGCCACCGCTCAACCCCCTCGGACAATATTCTGAACCGCGCCATGGCGACGCCCGAGGAACCAAATTCCATCGCCGCCTATCTGGAACGGCTGGCAGCGGAGGCAAGCGAATGAGCAAATGTGCTGAACTGACCCGCCGCGATATCCTGAAATCAGGTGCGGCCGTGACTACCCTGTCGCTGGCATCTGGTGTCACCCTGATGGCCTTTGGTGGCTCGGACGCTGATGCAGCAGGCGCAGATGCCGGAAAACGCTGGGGTCTGTTGATTGACGCGAGTAAATGCGACGCGAATTGCACGGATTGCGTGACGGCGTGTAAGACTGAGAACGGCTGGGACGCGCATGGCGATCATGCCAGCCCGGAAACCTCTTCTGCGTGGATCCGCAAGGTTACCCTTAAGGACAGGCAAACCGGCCGTAAGGTTTCGGCGCCCGTGATGTGCCAGCATTGCGATACCCCGCCTTGTGTCGATGTGTGCCCAACCGGCGCCAGCATGAAACGCGCTGATGGCATTGTACTTGTCGACAAGCACATCTGCATCGGTTGTCGCTATTGCATGATGGCCTGTCCCTTCAAGGCGCGGTCTTTTGTGCACGAACCGGTGCATGATCAAAGCGTAAACGCCCCGCGTGGTATGGGCACGGTCGAAGCCTGCACTTTGTGTGTGCACCGCATCGACAAGGGCCGAATACCTGCCTGTGTCGAAAGCTGCGAAGCCGCCGGGCATTCAGCCATTCTGTTTGGTGACCTGAAGGACCCTGACAGCCCGATATCCAAAGCGCTGGAGGCTTACCCCTCTATCGCCCTGCGTGACGATCTGGGGCTGAACCCCGCCGTCCGCTATCAGAACCTGTGATGGGGAAGTGATTATGGAACGCACGATCTACCGGGAAATCAAAGCGACACCTTCGGTCTGGATGGTCGCCATCTTGCTGGGCGCTTTCGTCGGAGCTGCGGGCCTGTCGGTGCTGACGATCGAGCATCACGGCCACATCATCACCGGCATGAACAACCAGATCGTCTGGGGCCTGCCGCATGTCTTTGCAATTTTCCTGATTGTTGCCGCCTCGGGCGCGCTGAACGTGGCATCCATCGCGTCGGTGTTTGGCAAAAAGGCCTATAAGCCGATGTCACGGTTTTCGGCGCTATTGTCGATTGCCCTGCTGCTTGGTGGCCTGTCGGTGCTGGTGCTTGACCTTGGCCGCCCGGACCGGTTGCTTATTGCGATGACGTCTTACAATTTCACATCCATATTCGCCTGGAACATGATCCTTTATAACGGCTTTTTCGTCATTGTCGGCTTCTATCTGGCAGTTCAGATGATCACCGGTCTTTCGGCAAAGATGGTTAAAATGGCCGGCCTTGCTGCGTTTATCTGGCGGCTGGCACTGACCACCGGCACCGGGTCGATCTTTGGCTGGCTGGTGGCGCGTCCGGGCTATGACGCCGCCATTATGGCACCCCTGTTCATCGTGATGAGCTTTGCTTTTGGTCTTGCGTTCTTCCTTTTGACGACGCTGGTGCTGTTCAAGCTATCGGACCGCGAGTTTGGTGACGTTTTGCTCAAACGCATGGGAAGCTTGCTGGGTGTCTTTGTGGCGGCCGTGCTTTACTTCACCGCTATCCAGCACCTGACAAACATCTATGCCACCGAACATGCAGGCGTTGAGCGTTTCTTCCTGCGCGAAGGCGGCATCTACACCACGCTTTTCTGGCTGGTGCAGGTTCTTATTGGCGGGCTGATCCCAATGGCGCTGGTATTCCTGCGCCCTTCACGGCAATCAACCATCTGGGCATCCATTCTGGTGATCATTGGCGGGCTGGCGCAGGTTTATGTGATCGTCATTGGCGGGCAGGCTTACCCGCTGGAAATCTTCCCCGGCTACGAGGTGCTTGAAGGCTTCAACGAAGGCATGGTCAATTCCTACACGCCTTCGCTTTATGAGCTGGCACTGGGTCTGGGCGGTGTTGCGGTCACGCTTTTGGCGGCTGGGGTTGGAGTAAAAATCCTGCGGGTCTTGCCAACCAACCTTTCGGATGCGAACGTACCCGCGGATAGCTAACGCCGCAGGTTAACATGACCCAACACCCATTTTCGAAATTCGTCGCCATCCTTGGCCGCGGTAAAACCAAGCAACGCCACCTGACCTTTGAGGAAAGCCGTGAGGCGATGGAGATGCTGCTGGCCGGTGACACCCACCCCGAACAGGTGGGCGCATTCCTGATGCTTTTACGCCTAAAGGAAGAAAGCGCCGAGGAAATCGCCGGTTTCGCCGCCGGAACCCGTGCCACGTTTGATCTGCCGACTGACCTGCCGAAAGTTGACCTTGACTGGTCATCTTACGCGGGCAAGCGGGTGCAGCTACCCTGGTATGTCCTCAGCGTTCTGGCGCTGGTCGGTGCGGGCTTTAAGGTCTTCATGCACGGAACCGAGGGCCACACGCCAGGGCGGGTTTATACGCGCGAAGTGCTGGAGCATCTGGGCATTCCAATTGCCCAAAGCTCGCCCGAAGCGGCGCAGCATATTCGCACGTCGGGATTTGCCTATGTCCCGCTTGAGGTGATGAACCCAAAGCTGAAAGAGATGATAAACCTGCGCCCAATACTGGGTTTGCGCAGTCCGGTACACAGCTTCACCCGAATGCTTAACCCATTTTCTGCCCCTGCCGTGATGGTCGGTATCTTTCATCGTGGTTTCATGGATATTCACGCCGGTGCGGCACAGAAGTTGGGAGAAGACAGCTTCGCGGTATTCCGCGGTGATGGTGGCGAGGTTGAGAGGCGTCCGAACAAGCCAACCCAGGTCTGGATAACCCACGGCGCGGAAGGTCTGGAAGTTGAAACCTGGCCTGCCATGCTGGAAGATGGTCACGCCCCGCCTGACGAGGATATGGACATCTCGCGCCTCACCCGGGTCTGGGACGGCAGCGACATGGATGACTACGGCATCGCGGCAACCACCGGGACCATGGCAATTGCGCTCAGAACGATGGGCAAGGCTGACAATATGGAGGCTGCGCAGGCAATGGCTGATGAAATCTGGCAAGCCCGTGACAAGGCCCGCATCCCGGCCACCGGGTAATGCTTGCGCCGCGGTTCCTGATTTCGGCCGCCCATAAAAGTTCAGGTAAGACTGTGGTGTCGACCGGGCTGGCGGCAGCCCTGACAGCGCGCGGGCGAAAGGTTGCCACCTTCAAGAAAGGCCCCGATTACATCGACCCGATGTGGTTGGGAGCAGCCACAGATGGCCCCTGCTACAACCTCGATTTCAATACAATGGATGCAGGCGAGATCAGTCAGTTCTACGCGTCGCGCACCCGGGGTGCCGACTTGTCCCTGATCGAGGCTAACAAGGGGTTGTTCGACGGGGTGGCGACCGACGGCAGCGATTCAAATGCAGCCCTTGCCAAGGCGCTTGATCTGCCTGTGATCCTGGTGATTGACACAGGCGGAATGACGCGCGGGATCGCCCCGTTGCTTCAGGGTTATCAGGCGTTTGATCAGGATGTGAATATCGCAGGCGTTATCCTGAACAAGGTCGGTGGGACCAGACACGAAGCTAAGTTGCGCGAAGCTGTGGCAACCTATACGGACCTGCCAGTCATAGGCGCCGTGCATCACAACAAGACGCTTGAGATTGGCGAGCGGCATCTTGGGCTTACCACACCTGCGGAAACTGGTGAGTTTAGGGCTCTAATTGGCGAAATAGGCTCTATTGTGGGCCAATCTGTCGACCTGAGTGTGCTTGAATCCATTGCTGCCAGAGCGCCGGATTTGCCAAATCCGCCAACGCTCGCAACTGTTCCTGAACCGGATCTAAGAATTGCCGTTGCCCGTGATCAGGCATTTGGCTTCTATTACCCTGACGACCTTGAGGCATTCGCTGCAGAGGGTGCCAAACTTGTCCCGTTCAACGCCCTATGCGACCCGCACCTTCCTGCGGTTGACGGTCTTTTCATCGGTGGAGGTTTCCCTGAGATGTTCATCTCTGAGCTAAGCGCCAATGAAAGCCTGCGCACCGACATCCGAAATGCCATCGCCAACGGCCTGCCAACTTATGCCGAATGTGGAGGGTTGATGTATCTGTGCCGAACTATTGAACACAAAGGCACAAGCGGTCAGATGGTGGGTGCTGTGCCCGCTGATGCGGTGATGCACAAGCGCCCGCAAGGACGTGGATATGCTCGCTTTGACATTCGACCTGATAACCTGTGGGAAGGTGACGGCGAGGTCAAAGCCCATGAATTTCACTATGCACGGCTGGAAAACGCCGACCCGGGCCTAACCTATGCCCGCGATATTACGCGCGGGCACGGCATTGACGGGCAGCATGACGGTGTCATTGTTCACAATACCTTAGCTGGGTTTTGTCATCTGCGCAGCGGTCCGCACGGATCGTGGGTCAGGCAATTTGTCGAGTTTGTGCGGGACAGGAAACAGACCAGTTAGTCAAAAATCTCCCACTAGTAATAGTTTCATGTTAGTGTGCAGCCTTAAGTTTTGTAAAATGATCAGAGAGGCTGCCATGAAAAACTCAACATTTCTTAACCCGTCGCGTCGAACATTCCTGACCGGGGCCGCTGGCGCATCCCTGATTGCGCTTCACCCCTTTACGGTCAATGCTGCGGCCGGGCAGGTGCATTTGCGCATTATGGAAACCACGGACCTGCATGTTCATGTCTTTCCCTACGACTATTATGCGGACAAACCGCGCGACACTGTCGGCCTTTCCCGTACAGCCAGCCATATCCGCGCCATTCGCGCCGAGGCCGCGAATTCTATGTTGATCGACAATGGAGACTTTCTGCAAGGCAACCCGATGGGGGATTACATCGCCTATGAACGCGGCATGAAAGAGGGCGACATGCACCCAGTCATTGCCGCGATGAATACGCTGGGCTTTGACGCGTCCACCCTGGGCAATCACGAGTTTAACTATGGCCTCGATTTTCTGATGAAATCGTTGGCTGGTGCCAATTTCCCCGTTGTTTCGGCAAATGTGGTCAAGGAAATGGGTGCGGGGCCGCGCGATGACGTGACGCTGCTTAAACCTTACGTGATCCTTGACCGTACCATCGTTGACGGCGCGGGTGCCGAACACAGCCTAAAGGTCGGGCTGATTGGGTTCGTACCGCCGCAGATCATGACCTGGGATCGACGTCATCTTGAGGGCAAGGTGGGGACGCGCGACATAGTCGAGACTGCACGCGCCTGGGTGCCTGAGATGAAGGAGGCCGGGTGCGATATCATAGTCGCGCTTAGCCACTCGGGCATAGGCTCGGCCAATCACACCGATGGGATGGAAAATGCATCCGTGCCGCTGGCTGAAGTTGACGGGATTGACGCCCTGATGACCGGCCACAGCCACCTAGTTTTCCCGTCCGCCACCTACGAAGATTTCGAAGGAATTGACGTCGAGGCAGGCACCATCCACGGTAAACCCGCCGTGATGGGTGGATTCTGGGGCTCGCATCTGGGGGTCATCGACCTGATGCTGGAAAACGAGGGGGGTGAATGGCGCGTGGTCAGCACCGCCTCGGAAACCCGCCCAATTTCCAAACGCAACGAGGACCGCTCAACCACTGCATTGGTTGAGGATCAGCCTGACGTGCTGGATGCTGTGCAGGCAGACCATGACGCAACGCTTGAGTATATCCGGCGCGCCGTTGGCAAAACCTCGGCCCCGTTGCATTCATATTTCGCGTTAGTGGCGGATGATCCGAGCGTGCAAATAGTGTCTATTGCGCAGCTTTGGTACATTTCCGAGATGATGAAGGGTACCGAACACGAGGGCCTGCCGATCCTTTCCGCCGCAGCACCTTTCAAGGCAGGTGGCCGGGGCGGGCCGGAATACTTTACCGATGTACCCAAGGGTGATGTGGCGATTAAGAATGTCGCTGATCTGTATCTTTACCCCAATACGGTACGCGCAGTAAGGATCAACGGCGCGCAGTTGAAGGGCTGGCTGGAGCGCTCGGCCGGTATGTTTAATCAAATCACACCCGGCGAGGCCGATCAGGTTTTGCTGAACCCAAGCTTTCCAAGCTATAACTTCGATGTGATGGACGGGGTGACATATGAGATTGATCTTAGCCAGCCATCGCGGTTTGCACCGAAAGGCGAGTTGGTGGATGAGACCGCAACCCGCATCATAAACCTGATGTTTGAAGGTCAGCCGGTCACGGACGACATGGAGTTCATCGTTGCCACCAATAATTATCGCGCTGGCGGCGGCGGGCATTTCCCCGGCACCGGTGACACGGTTATTTTTGAAGGCCCGGATACCAACCGTGACGTGATCGTGCGCTATATTGTTGATCAGGGAACGATCAATCCGACCGCTGACGCCAACTGGCATTTTGCACCAATGCCCGGCACCACGGTTCTGTTTGACACAGGCCCGGCGGCAACGGGTTATGTTGACGGTGTCGAAGGGGTCGAGATTGAAGCGGCAGGCGACGGCCCGGACGGCTTTGCCCGTTTCCGCATAAGCCTCTGATCCCCTTAAAGCAGAAAGCCCCGCCGGTCATGGCGGGGCTTTTTCGTTTCTTTTTGATCCGGCGTCAGGCGCGCTTGATCTCAAACGTATAAACGTCGCCTGCGGTGTTCGAGCTGAGCAGCTCGTTGCCGGTTTGATTGCAAAACGCTGCAAAGTCAGCAACGGAACCGGGATCGGTTGAAAGGATTTCCAGAACCTTGCCAGCTTCCATGCCCTTAAGGGCTTTCTTGGCTTTGAGGATGGGCAGCGGGCAATTCAGCCCTTTTGCGTCGAGTGTTTGATCGGCCATTTGTACTATTACCTTCCTTAGGTCGTCAGTTTTAGATGTAGAGGTTGATGTCAGCCTTCAGCGCGCCTTCCATATAGGTCGCAGCACCACCAAGGGTGATGTCAGGGATCAGGTCTTTCTGGTCCAACTCAAACAGATCCAGCGTCATCTGACAGGCGACCATTTTCACGTCGCTTTCAACAGCCGCTTCCCGCAGATCAGGAATGGATGCGACACCCTTTTTCTTGATCAGGTTTTTCATCATTGTGGTGGCCATACGGTCAACACCGGGGATAGCCGAAACCAGATTTGGCATTTTCATATGCATGCCCATCATCGGCATTTCCATTGCAGGATTGCCCAGGGTCGAGATTTTCAGGTCGAGGTCTTTTTTCAGCAGGCCCAACCCGTAGAATGTGAAAAACATTGTCACGTCAACATCCATCGCCGCCGCAGTTGTCGCCAGAATGAAGGGCGGGTAGGCCCAATCCAGCGTGCCTTTGGTTACAATAATCGACATTGATTTGGTGTTATCCATCGTATCGAGCACGATTCAGCCCTCCCATTTCACTATTATTTGACTATTACGATTTTTAAATACAAAATGGGCGACGTCAAGTATAGACTCGGTAACAGTTGGTTGAACGCCGGAGAGAGCGGCTTTCATCATGAAAACACGGGAGATTTCCGGCCTGATGGAAATGACGCACGAAGAAATGAACGAAACTGCCGAGAAGGCGAGTGAGCTTCTAAGGGTACTTTCGAATCAAAAACGCCTGCTGATTCTATGTAAACTGGGCGAAGGCGAACGCTCGGTTCAGGAATTACAGGACGAAACTGGCCTGGGCCAGTCAACGGTCAGCCAACAACTGGCCAAACTTCGCGGTGAGCGGTTGGTTAAAGCCCGGCGCGAGGCACAATCGGTGTATGATTCCTTGTCCTCGCACGAGGTTGAGACCTTGACTGAGACACTTTATGGTCTCTACTGCCCGCCGAAAGCGCGGCAAAGCTGACGGAATACTCAGGAATTACTTAGATTGCGTCTCAGGCCGTTTACAC
>JAAEUB010000073.1 GCA_024227755.1 Paracoccaceae bacterium
CCTGCCTGTTGCCGGAAACGACGAAGCCTTAATAAAGGTAAGTGCCATCGGCGTAAACTTCCCGGATGCATTATTAGTACAAGGCATGTATCAGGCCAAACCCGAGCGCCCGTTTGTACCCGGTGCCGAATTTTCCGGCGTGGTAGAAGCCGTTGGCGACAACGTGACTCACCTCAAAAAAGGCGACCGCGTTGTGGGCCTGAGTACCCATTACAGTGCCTGTGCCGAATTCATCAGTGTGCCGGCTGCGCGTTTAATTCCGGTACCAGAGACTATTCCCATGAACGAAGCCGCCGGTTTAATACTGGCTCACGGTACCGCCCATTACGCGCTGAAACAACGCGCTAATTTGCAAGCAGGTGAAACCTTACTGGTATTAGGCGCCGCAGGCGGCACAGGCTTGGCAGCGGTACAAATTGGCAAGGCCATGGGTGCCCGGGTCATTGCAGGTTGCTCCAGTGAAGAAAAGCTGGCGCTTGCTAAAGAAAACGGCGCTGACGAGCTGATTAACTACAGCAGCGACGATCTGCAGACCCAGCTACGTGCATTAACCAACGGCAAGGGCGTCGATGTGGTGTATGACCCGGTAGGCGGACAGCTGTTTGATGTATGTACCCGCAATATGGCCCCTGAAGGCCGATTACTGGTGGTCGGTTTTGCCGGCGGTGATATTCCCAAGTTCCCGGTAAACCTGGCGCTGGTAAAAGAGTATGCCGTGGTGGGCGTGTTCTTTGGTGCTTTTACCCGCCGCGACCCGGCAGCCTACGCCGACAATATGCGCGAACTACTCGACTGGTATCAAACTGGCAAGGTACACGTGCACATTGATGCTACCTACCCGCTTGCCAACACCGCCGAAGCGTTTGCTGATGTGATTAATCGCAAAGCCCGCGGCAAGCTGATTATTTCGCCTCTTATCAATGTTTAACACGGCTTAACACAGCGAGGACATTATGCATTTTGAACACAGCGAACGCGTAAAACAGTTGCAGCAGCAACTGACCGCCTTTATGGACGCGCATATTTATCCGCGCCTGCAGCAATACCGCGACGAAGTAAAAGCCGGGCAATACCCGGTGTCATTTATGGCCGACCTGAAGGCGCTGGCGAAAAGCGAAGGGCTATGGAATTTATTCCTGCCGGGATTACAGGACAACGAACCGGGCACGCGCCTGAGTAATTTGGAATACGCCCCGCTGGCGGAAATTATGGGCCGGGTGCCCTGGTGCTCAGAAGTATTTAACTGCAATGCGCCGGATACCGGCAACATGGAGCTACTGCATTTATTTGCCACACCCGAGCAGCGCGAACAATGGCTGAACCCGTTACTGAACGGTGAGATACGCTCAGCCTTTGCCATGACCGAGCCCGACGTGGGCTCATCGGATGCCACCAATATTCAGACCCGTATCGCCCGCGACGGTGACGACTACATTGTGTCGGGACGCAAATGGTATATATCCAACTCGGCGCATCCCCACTGCAAGCTCTTTATATTAATGGGCAAAACCGATCCGGATAACCCCAATCCGCACCACCAGCAAAGTATGGTACTTATCCCTCGCGACGCCCCCGGCGTGAAGATTCTACGTAACTTGAAAGTCATGAATCACACTAACCCCCATGGGCATTGTGAAATCCTGTTCGACAACGTACGCATACCGGCCAGTAACTTACTGGGCGAAGAAGGCAAAGGCTTTGCCATGGCCCAGGCGCGATTAGGCCCGGGCAGGATTCACCATTGTATGCGCTCCATCGGACAAGCCGAACTGGCGCTGCAGCTACTAATAGGCCGGGCACAGGAACGCAAAACCAATGGCAAGTTTTTGTATCAGCACGGTGCCGTAGCCGACTGGATAGCCCGCTCGCGGATAGAAATAGAGCA
>JAAEUB010000074.1 GCA_024227755.1 Paracoccaceae bacterium
ATACTCATCAAGGGCAGCGTCCACGCAACACCCCCTTGCCTATGGCCGCAGTCAGGCTAAATTGCCAAATCAATCAGGAGAGTGATGATGCCAAAGCCGGTAAGATGGGGAGTTTTAGGGGCGGCCAAATTCGCCCGCCAATTCATGGGGCCGGCTATTCACGCGGCTGAAGGTGCGCAACTGGTGGCGCTTGCCACTTCAAACCGGGATAAAGCGAAACCCTTCCAGGCGTTTTGCCCGGAGCTGACGGTCTATGATGACTATGACGCATTGTTGGCCGATCCCGGGATTGATGCTGTGTATGTACCATTACCCAACCACTTGCATGTGGAGTGGAGTTTGAAGGCGATGGCGGCGGGCAAGCATGTCTTGTGTGAAAAGCCGATAACGATGCGCTCCAGTGAATTTGACCAACTGATCGCCAAACGTGAAGAAACCGGTTTGCTGGCGGCCGAGGCCTACATGATTGTACACCATCCGCAATGGCACATGGTGAAGCGGTTGATTGACCAAGGCGCGATTGGCAATCTGGCCCATGTCAGCGGAACATTCACATATGACAACCGGGCCGATACCGGCAATATTCGCAACCGCGCTGAAACTGGCGGCGGAGGGCTGCGTGATATTGGTGTCTATGTCATTGGATCTGCGCGCTACGCCACTGGTCAGGAACCAGACGAGATATCGGCATGTATCCGCTGGGAAAATGGCGTCGACGCTCTGAGCGAGGTTCAGGCGCGCTTTCCGGGATTTTCCTATTGCGCCTATGTCAGCACCCGTATGCATCCCTTTCAAGAGATGACGTTTCATGGTGAGAGCGGCTTGATCCGCCTTACGGCCCCATTTAACCCGCGGGTCTATGGCGAGGCACGGCTCGAGCTGCACCGAGGGAAACAGGAAGTGCAGGTGACGCGCTTCCCGGTGGATGACCAATACAAACTGCAAGTCGAGGCTTTTGGGCGTTCGCTGCGTGATGGTGCACAATTTCCATGCCCGCTGGAGTTTTCGCGCGGAACGCAGGAGATGATTGACAAGGTATTTGAGGTCGCAACCGGACGAAGGGCGCAGGCGTGATCGATGTGAGACAAGCAGTAACCGGACAGGCATTGGGGGTGAGCCAATAAAGGCAAATTCTCTCCAACCAAGCATCTGTAAGGCCATCGCACTCTAGCAATTTATACGAACACCGTCCCCCGCAAGTGCGCACAAAAAGGGCGCGGCTACTAGTGCCGCGCCCTGATCGTTTGGTTTGGAGGCTTTAGCCGTAGCGGTAAGGCCGCCCGGCTTTTACCATGTCGTTATTGTACTGTTTGATAATGTCAACGACACGTCGTTTTGTGTCGCTTTCGGCGGCAATCTCTTCCCAGAACACCTGTGCCGCGGCCTCAACCGTGGCCCACTCGTCATCGGGAATACTAGTGAGCTGCATTTTTGGCCCGTTGACACGCAAGCTGGCTTCGCCACCCCAGTACCACCACTGGCGGTAATAATGCGACTGGTCACAGCAGACCCGGAACAGGGTTTGCAGGTCTTCCGGAAGCTCATTCCAGCGGTCCTGGTTGGCAAAGAACGATCCTGCCCATGCGCCCGAAATGTTGTTGGTGAGGAAGTAGTTGGTCACGTCGGCCCAGCCCACTGTATAATCCTCAGTGATGCCCGACCAGGCGATGCCGTCGAGTTCTCCGGTCTGCACCGCGACCTCGATGTCTTCCCAAGGCAGGGTTACAGGCACGACGCCAAACTGGGTCAGGAAGCGGCCCGCTGTTGGGAAGGTAAACACCCGTTTGCCCTTGAGATCGGCCAGCGAATTGATCGGGTCTTTGGTGGCAAAGTGGCAAGGATCCCACGAGCCCGCGCTGATATGTTTGACGCCTACCTTGGAATACTCCTCGTCCCAAATCTCGTTCAGGCCATACTGATTAAACAGCACCGGCACGTCGAGGCTGTAGCGCGACGCAAACGGAAAGTAACCGCCGAACACTGTGACTTCGGTGGGCGATGCCATGCTGTCATCATCCGACTGCACAGCGTCGATTGTGCCCTTTTGCATAGCGCGAAAGAGCTCGCCCGTTGGTACCAACTGGTCGGCAAAGAAAAGCTCGATCTGCATGCGGTCGCCAGCGATCTTGTTGAACATCTCGATGGCGGGGGTAATCACATGAGCCGCCAGTGCCGGGCCAGCATAGGTCTGCATGCGCCATTTGATGGTCGATTGCGCCAGTGCTGGGGCAGCCAGAGGTGCGGCAATTGCGCCGGCGCCGGCGGCGGTTAGAAACTTACGTCTTGTTGTCATGTTTTCTCTCCTAGTTATGTGATGCTCCGTTCGTCGGAGTTCTTGCAGGTTATTTTCCGTAAACAAAGTCTGGCAACCAAAGGGCTATATTCGGGAACAGCATAATCAGGCTCAGTGCCAACACCATGACAGCGACAAAGGGCAATATCGAGCCATAGATGTCACGCAAGGTTATCTCGGGCGGGGCCATGGCGCGCATTAAAAACAGGTTATAGCCGAATGGCGGCGTCATATAAGCGATCTGGGTGGTAATGGTATAGAGTACTCCGTACCAGACCAGATCAAAACCCATCGAACCGACCAAAGGCACATAAAGCGGTGCAACGATGACCAGCATCGCGGTGTCATCGAGAAACGTGCCCATCAGGATGAAACTCAGCTGCATCAGTATCAGGATGGTCCAGGGGCTCAGTCCCCACTGATCAGTGAACAGATACGATATCGCCTTGACCGCGCCAAGTCCGTCAAACACCGCGCCAAAGCCAAGGGCGGCCAAAATAATCCACATGAACATGCAGGATATTCCCAGCGTATTGCGCACCGAGTTTTCAAAAACTTCACGCGTCATCCGACCCTTCGCAAGAGCTGCCAGAAATGCCGCCAGTGCACCAATTGCCGAACTTTCGACAAGCGAGGTCCAGCCGTTGACAAAAGGCACCATCATCACCGCGAAGATGCCCAGAGGCAGCAATCCGGCACTGAGCAGACGCATTTTTTCGGCGCGCGGGATATCGCGTTCCTCAAGTGGCAGGACCGGGCCAAGCTCGGGCTGAATGCGGCAACGGATGACCACATAGAGTATGAAAAGAGCTGCCATCATTAACCCTGGCAATACGCCGGCGAGCCAGAGTTGCCCCACCGGTTGTCGGGCAATCATGGCGTAAAGCACCAACACGACAGAGGGCGGAACGAGGATGCCCAGCGATGAACCGGCCTGTATCACCCCGGTCACCATACGCTTGTCGTATCCGCGCTTGAGCAGTTCAGGCAACGCGATAGTGGCGCCAATGGCCATGCCGGCAACACTAAGCCCGTTCATAGCGGAAATAAGCACCATCAACAGGATCGTGCCAATGGCCAATCCACCCCTAAGCGGCCCCATCCAGACATGAAACATCTTGTATAAGTCATCGGCAATTTTCGATTCAGACAACACATAACCCATGAAAATGAACATTGGCAGGGTCAGCAATGGGTACCACTTCATCAGCTTCATGGCCGCTGAAAATCCGATATCAGACCCGCCCGGACCCCAAAGCAGAACTGCTGCCATCACGCCGACAAAACCGATTGCGCCAAACACCCTTTGACCGGTGAACAACATCAACATCATGGTCGAGAACATCAATATGGCAATCATTTCGTAGGACATCAGAGCGACATTCCTCTGATCTTCGCCACATCCTTTAAAAGCTCAGATATTGCCTGCAACAGCATTGTGAAAAAGCCAAAGATCATGATCATTTTAATTGGCCACAGGAATGGTCGCCAGGCGGTCGAGGAGCGCTCCATATGGCCCAAAACTTCAGTAGCCGCATCCGATCCGCCAGTAAGGAAAGCCCATATCAGCTCTCCGTAGAATGAAAAGTACTCGGTGCCAAAATAGCCCAGCCCATAAGCTGCCGACCCCAGCGCACCGTAAAGTAATATCCACAGATAGAAAATCAGGAATAGAACCGTGAAAGCGTCAAACCACGCCTTTTTGCGGTCATCCCAATTACCGTAAAACAGGTCCATTCGTACATTCGAGCCAAGCTGGAGCGAGTACGGACCGCCAAGGATGTAATAAGCAACCATGGAAAACTGTGCCATTTCCAGCGTCCACAGAGATGGCTGGAAAAAGGTTTTGGAGGCTGATGACCAAAGCAGTATTCCCATCATCACAAAGATACCGTACATCACGATACGTCCGATGCGCCGGTTGAACCGATCAATCACCCGAACAAAGATCACCGCCATTCTTGGCATTCTTCTTTTCCCACCCGTCCTTTTATCGAAACCGTTAGCCCATCAACTATTTGACCGTGCGATAAAAAATATACTTTGCACAACCGAAATCACGCGATCAAGGCAAAACTCCTGATTATCGCAAGTATTCTTTTCGGCTCACCCGAATTTCGTCGCCCAAAAGAGCCTTGGTTAGAGCCCAGTGAACGTCGAGGCATTATTTGGCCTACGCAGCGATGGCGACGTGTGATCGCGGCCGGCGTAAAAGTCGCCCCTTCCTGCCCGATCTATTCTCCAGGGAGGGCTCGGGGAACCAAA
>JAAEUB010000075.1 GCA_024227755.1 Paracoccaceae bacterium
ACAAGCCCTGATTGCGTATTGTCTGCGCCACAACCAGCTCCCCCAACTTGAGGCACAACTGCGCGACCTGCGCCCCAAGGTTGCATGGCCTGACCTGACCAGCCTCGCCGATAAGATCACCAAGGTGCAAAATGCAATCGCAGCGCAAGAGCAGATGCAAGGGATACTCTCTGCTGAACAGCTTACCGCGATGTTGACTACCCTGCGGGGAGAAGAATCTGCCAAGCTCACCCAATTGTGGGGTGACTTTACTGTGGCTGGGGATATGGTCGGCGGTGACAAAATCGGTGGTGATAACCTCAATGTTGGTGATGTCAATGATGTGCAAGGGATGGCAATTGGAGAGGGGGCGCGTGCCGTGGGTAAAATTGTTGTGAATGCGGAACAAGGCGCAACGGTCGTTATTAGCGATGGGGATGCCACCGTACGTTCACAGCCCGCATCTGGCCGCTCATCATCTGACCCAGCTCTACAATCCCCCCCTGAGTCAAAGCCAGAGTTTGACCCAAAAGTAGGGGAACGGAAATATTTGCAGCACCTCATGGATCTGTGTGGCCACCCGCCCTCCATGGCGCTCATCGACATCAAAGAGGCGGGTTTGGGTGGGCAAAAGCTGGCACTGGAACGTATTTTTACCTCGCTGGATGTACCTGCACATCAAGACGGCCGTAACCCCACCCAATTTGCCATCCAGTTTGACAAGTTGGATCGGCAAGAGCGGAACGTACAACTTGAACGTGAATCTGCCCTGCAAGCGATGAGTCATCCCGAAAATGATCGCCTGGTGCTGTTGGGTGCCCCCGGTTCTGGCAAATCGACCCTCGTCAACTACCTCACCCTTTGTCTGGCAGGAGACCACCTTGCTAGCACCCATGGTGGCAAAGTAACCATCACCCAAAGCCACCTGCATGATCATGGTTGGCAATTAAGTGATTTACGCCTGTTTCCCGTGCGTGTGGTGCTGCGTGAATACGCCGCCAGGGGATTGCCCAACCAGCAAACCCTGTGGCAATTTATTGCCGCCGATCTAAGCCGCCCGGCGATTGGGTTAGATGATTATGTGCCGCACCTGCAACAACAATTGCAAGAGAGTGGCGGCATCCTTTTGCTGGATGGGTTGGATGAAGTAGACAAAGCGACCACTCTCCGGGACAGGTTAAAAGCAAATATTGAAGCGTTTGCCGACCAATTCCCCCGTGTGCGGCTTGTGGTGACCAGTCGGCCGTATGCGTATGGGCATGGGTGGGAACTGCGGCACTTTGAAGTAACCCGCTTACTCGACTTTAGCGAAGAACAAATCCAGTTTTTTATTAAACAATGGTATACCGTGATGGGGCAACAAGACCTGTCCTTGGGCGTGGAAAAAGCGGCTCATTATAGCCAAAGTTTAATTCACCAGATCGACCGGAACCCAAACTTGCAAGAGATGGCGCAACACCCTTTGCTGTTGACCATGATGGTGTACATTCATCGTGGCCGTGAAGGGGGTGCCCTGCCGCAGCGACGCGAGGAGCTTTACCGTCTTAGCGTGATGCTGTTGCTGGATTTGTGGCGGCGGTCGAAGTCGATTGTGGGGCAGGAAACCCCGGAACTGGCGGATGAGTTGGGAATGGATACCAAGCGACTGCTGCGAGCCTTATCTGAGGTTGCCTTTGTGGCGCATCGTGATCAGCCAGAAAATGCACAAACCGCCGACATTCCCGGCGCGTTGCTGGTGGGTACGCTATTTAAGCACCGCAGTGACAGCAGCAAGGTGAATTTGGATGATGTGGTTGAGTATGTGCGTGACCGCGCTGGTTTGCTGCAGGATCACGGGCGCAATGCAGATGATAGTGATGATGTATACCGCTTTCCGCACCGTACCTTTCAGGAATATTTGGCGGCGATGCACTTACTGAACGCCCCTGACTTTCCCGCCGAGATGGTGCAGTTGGCGCGGCACGATTTGACTCGCTGGCGGGAGGCTGTGCTGTTGGCCGGACAGGTGGAGCATGCCTCCTTGAAGTGGGCATTGGTAGAAGGACTGTACGGCGCAAAGGCTGTGCCTGACAGCGGTATGAGCGAAGCCGATTGGCAAGGGGCGTTTTTGGCGGGGCAGGTGATGGTGGAAAATGAAGATATGATTGTGGAGACACCACCGATGCACCGCGAGAAGCGTGAGCGGGTGCAGGCGTGGCAACTGGCGATAGTGACCCAAGGTGCCTTGGCCCCGCGTGACCGCGCCTTGGCAGGGCGCA
>JAAEUB010000076.1 GCA_024227755.1 Paracoccaceae bacterium
GGCGGGGACAAGTTCTTTTGCCCCGGCTGGGACCTCAAGGCGGCGGCTGATGGTGACGCGGTCGATGGGGATTATGGCGTTGGTGGATTTGGGGGGCTGCAGGAACTACGGGACATGAATAAGCCGGTCATCGCAGCCGTTAACGGCATTGCATGTGGTGGCGGTTTGGAGCTGGCGCTTTCTGCGGATATCATTCTGGCGGCGGATCACGCCAACTTTGCACTGCCGGAAATCCGTTCGGGCACAGTAGCGGATGCGGCCAGTGTTAAACTACCTAAACGCATCCCTTACCATATCGCGATGGAGCTTTTGCTAACTGGCCGATGGTTTGATGCAGACGAGGCTCATCGTTGGGGCCTGGTAAATCAGATTGTACCAGCCACTGACCTGATGCAGCGTGCGCGCGAGATGGCGGCGCTGCTCGCCTCTGGCCCGCCGCTGGTCTATGCCGCGATAAAAGAGATTATTCGCGACGCCGAAGACGCAAAGTTTCAGGACGCGATGAACCGGATCACCAAGCGGCAACTGGCCTCGGTCGATGTGCTTTACGGATCTGATGATAACCTTGAAGGCGCGCGCGCTTTTGCCGAGAAACGAGATCCGGTGTGGAAAGGGAAATAGCGGTTCAAATAGAGGTTTAAACCTTGCGAAACACCGCAATTAGCCCCTTGTCAGCCGCATGTGCCCCGTCTGCGCCATCACCGTAGATTGCCACCGGTACCAAAATCAACCCCTCGATTTTGCCCGACAGACCGGCAAGCTTCGCGTCAAAACCTGCCGCCTGATAATGCGCGGCGTTGATGGCGATGGCAAAAAGCGCCCCTGAGGCTGCGATTTGCAGAAGGTTGTCAATTGCCTCTGGCCCAACATGACCAACGGTGAACGTTCCGGCTGAAATGATGCCCTTGTAGGTGTTAGTCGGTGCGTTCATCGGTTGGGTAACGTCACTGACAAACAGTTTTCGATAAAGCTTTTTTCCGCCTGCGATATCCAGCATTTCGGGTGAAATATCCGTGGCATCTATCGGCGATATGCCGCGCTGCACCAAACGCTCGGCTACCAGTCCGGTGCCAGCCCCCACATCCAGCACGTGGCCGTTCCCTCCTGCCGCCACAAAAGCATCAGCGGTGTGAAATGGCAGCTGATAATCCATATCGGCAACAAATTCGTCGTCATAGGTTCCCGCCCAACCTGCATAAAGCTTGCGACTGTCTTCAGGTGTTTCCAGTGCATAGGCATCTTTCAGCCCGGTCTTTTTCTCATCCATTCCGTATCAGGCAACGAGTGCTATTGAAAAGCAAGGGTTGGAAAACCCGGATCTTACCGCCATTACTGATTTCATGAAAAAGACATTGGTCATTTTTGGCTTGGGCTACACCGGCAGCGCCCTTGCAACCAAGCTGATCCGCGATGGTTGGCGGGTCATTGGCACAACTCGGGATGGCCTAGGTGGCGTCGAGGGCTGCGAAATCATTGAGTGGCCCGGGAATGATTTGTCCGGGGCGCTGCGTGCAGCCACGCATCTTTTGATCTCGATTGCGCCGGGGGAGGAGGGTGATCCTGTTTTGATCGCGCTTTCAGATGAGTTTGAGAAGGCGTCCAAACACCTTACATGGGTCGGGTATCTCTCGACCACCGGCGTTTACGGTGATCATCAAGGCGGTTGGGTGGATGAGGATACGGCACTTGTTCCCGCAACTAGGCGTGGCGAGTTACGCGTAAAGGCCGAAGCGGAATGGCGCGCACTTGCCGCGCGTTGCGACCTGCCCCTTCATATCTTCCGTCTGGCAGGCATCTATGGTCCCGGTCGCGGACCTTTCGCCAAAGTCAGGCGTGGCACAGCGCGCCGTATCATCAAGCCCGGACAGGTGTTTTCGCGTATCCACGTGGATGACATCATCCAGGTGCTTTGCGCTTCGATTGCACAGCCAGATCCTGGGCGCATATACAATGTCTGCGATGATTTTGCTGCCCCGCCCGAGGATGTGCTGGGTTATGCCGCCAAACTTCTTGGGCTACCTGAACCCGCAGAAGAAGACTACGCCACCGCTGAAATGTCAGCGATGGCGCAGAGTTTTTATGCCGAATCGAAACGGGTCGCGAATAGTCGCATAAAGGCGGAGCTTGGTATAAAGCTTCGCCACCCCACATATTGTGAGGGCTTGCTGGACTTGCTGTCAGCAGAGCCTGACGTTGATTTTTAATAGTTAAGTTGCGAACTCGGTTACGATCTCGCATTCAACGCAGGGCTTATTTGCGGCACCCATCAAAAGAACAAGCAGAAAAACAAACACCGCCGGAACCAACCATTGCTGACCATAGGCACTTGATACATCCTGCGTGATGATCGTGACGTCCATATTGGGATCAACAGCAGATCCGGCGAATGCGTTACTGGCAGTCATTGCGATAGTGGCAGCAAGAAGTGTCTTTTTCATATTGTTTCCCTTGGCTTGTTAGGTGCAGAATCTGAAGCTTGTGACTATTGACGTATGACGTGATATTTGTGACCACCCATCAAAAGAACAAGCAGAAAAACAAACACCGCCGGAACCAACCATTGCTGGCCAAGGGCGCTTGATACATCCTGCGTGATGATCGTGACGTCAATATTGGGATCAACAACAGTTCCGGCTAACGCGTTACTGGCTGTCATTGCGATAGCGGCGGCAAGTAGTGTTTTTTTCATTTGTACCCCTTTTCAGCATCTTCAGTTTAACCGGTGATTCAAGTCACCTAAATGTCCGAAGCCTGCGAATTCAAAAACGCAGGGTGCTGATGCCAAGCTTGTTTGAACCCAAACGCTCATCTTCCAGATTGGTTTTCATATCAGGAAGATGAGATTGGTTAGTTAGCAATCCCGCCAAGTATCAATAAGTCTTCATTGACGCAAAAAGAATGAGCAGGAACACTGCTGGCACAAGCCAGCTATGGCTGGACGAGCTTGCGGCGTCCTCAATGATGATTACCGGATCGACGATCGGATCGCTATATGCACCAGCGGTTGCGCTGGTGGCGGTCATGGCGATGGCGGCAGCAATTGCAGTTTTTTTCACAGTATTTCCCCTTGTTTATCGAGTCAGGCGTAAATGCTTGTCTGTTATGTGTCCAGAGTTACAAGGCGGGGACCGGTTTTTCTGAGGAAGTGTTGCAACCTTGTGTCAGGCGCGGGTGCGGCCAAGTTGGGCGATTCCCAGCGCATTCAGGACCTTCGCTTCAATATCGCCCGCGCAAAGACAGGCGGAATTGTACATATCACGGGCGTTTGCGTGGTCTGTGAAGGTGTCGGGCAAAGTCATGGACCGGAACCTCAAGCCTGTGTCAAATACGCCTTCTTCTGCTAAAAGCTGCGCTACATGGCTGCCAAAGCCCCCCACTGCGCCCTCTTCAATGGTGACCAATACTTCGTGATTCCCGGCAAGATCAAGAATCAGGTCCTTGTCCAATGGTTTTGCGAATCGGGCGTCGGCGATCGTTGGATTTATGCCGCGCGTAATCAGGTTGTCTGCGGCTTTTTCGACTTCGCTGAGGCGCGTGCCAAGGCTGAGGATCGCCACTTTTGCACCTTCGCGGATGATTCGGCCTTTGCCTATCTCCAGCACTTCGCCATGTTCGGGTATTTCTACCCCCACCCCTTCCCCGCGCGGATAGCGAAAAGCCGACGGGCGGTCGTCGATGCTGGCGGCAGTGGCAACCATATGCATCAGCTCGGCCTCGTCCGAGGGTGCCATGACCACAAAGCCGGGCAGGTTTGACAGATAAGCCAGATCGAAAGCCCCGGCATGGGTGGCGCCATCAGCACCGACCAGCCCGGCGCGATCAATGGCAAAGCGCACCGGTAGGCGCTGGATTGCGACGTCATGCACCACCTGGTCATAGCCGCGTTGCAGGAATGTCGAGTACATGGTGCAGAAGGGTTTCATCCCACCCGCCGCAAGTGCTGCCGCAAAGGTGACGCCATGCTGTTCAGCAATTCCCACATCGAAGCAACGTGATGGATATCGCTGGGCCATCTGGGCCAACCCGGTGCCATCAGGCATCGCCGCTGTTACCGCGCAGATCCGTGCGTCATTGGCGGCAAGGTCAACCAGCGCCCTGCCAAAAACCGAGGTATAGCTGGGCGCATTCGAAGGTGTGTTGATTTGCTTACCCGTGGCCACATCAAAGCGCGCCGTGGCATGGCCGCGATCTGTGGCGGTCTCGGCCGGGCTGTATCCTTTGCCTTTTTTGGTAATCACATGGATCAACATCGGCTTGGTGGCACGTGCTTTCACAGTACGCAGGACCGCCAGCAGGCTTTCCATGTCGTGACCATCTATTGGGCCGACATATGAAAAGCCCAGCTCTTCGAACAGGGTGCCGCCGACGGTCATTGACTTGACCATTTCCTTGGCCCGGCGCGCGCCTTCCTGAAGTGGCCCCGGTAGCAAGCTAACCGCGCCTTTGGCGGCAGCTTTCAGCTCCTGAAACGGCTCTTCGGCATAAAGACGGCTTAGATACGATGATAGCGCACCAACGGGCGGCGCGATGGACATCTCGTTGTCGTTCAACACAACAAACATACGTTTGCCCAGGTGGCCGGCATTGTTCATCGCCTCAAAGGCCATGCCCGCAGACATCGACCCGTCGCCAATCACGGCAATCGTATCGCCGATGCCATGCTCGGGTGCACCGCCAAGATCGCGTGCGACTGCGAGGCCAAGGGCCGCACTGATCGAGGTTGAGCTGTGTCCGGCCCCAAACGGATCATAGGTGCTTTCCGAGCGTTTAGTGAAACCCGACAAGCCATCCTTTTGCCTGAGCGTACGAATACGATCACGCCGACCGGTCAGGATTTTGTGCGGATAACACTGGTGGCCCACGTCCCAGATCAGCTTGTCATGCGGCGTGTTAAAAACTGCATGTAAGGCAACCGACAGTTCGACTACGCCAAGCCCGGCCCCCAGATGCCCGCCGGTTTCGGAAACTGCACTGATGGTTTCGGCCCGCACCTCGTCGGCCAGACGCGATAATTCGGCGTCTGACAGACCTTTCATGTCAGCAGGGACATTCACATTGTCCAGAATCGGTGTACTAGGTCTTTCAGACATCAGGGCAGCGCCTTTTATACCTTACGCGAGATAACGAAATGTGCGGCCTGCCGCAAGGTGTCAGCCGCCTCGCCGTACTGTACCAGTGCTGCGCAAGCGGTATCGACAAGCTCGGCGGCCTTGTCCTTGGCGGCCTCTAACCCCATCAGGGAAACAAAGGTGGCCTTGCCTGCCGCAATGTCCTTACCGACAGCTTTGCCAGTCATTGCTATGTCGCCTTCGATATCCAATACATCATCGGCAATCTGAAAAGCCAGCCCCAGTGCGGTGGCGTATTGCGCCAGATACCTGGGGTCATCACCCGCCAGCCGCGCCCCAGCCATGGCTGACCACCGTATCAGTGCGCCGGTTTTACCCGCCTGAAGTGCGGTAATTTCGTCCAGCGTCAATGGGTGCCTGGCTGTTTCAGCCGCGATGTCCTGCATTTGGCCAAGCACCATACCTTCGGCCCCTGCGGCCTTCGCAAGCGATGAAACCAATCCTATCCGCGCGACACCCAGCCCTTCATCCGTCAACAACTCAAACGCCAGTGCTTGCAGGGCGTCCCCCGCCAGTATTGCCGTCGCCTCATCCCACTTCACATGCAATGTCGGCTGGCCCCGGCGCAAGGCATCGTCATCCATCGCAGGCAGGTCATCATGGACAAGGCTGTAGGCATGAACTGCCTCAATAGCGGCGGCAGCGGGCAGTGCGCGGGTCGGATCGAAACCATGCAGCCTTGCACTTTCGATCACAAGGAAACCACGCAGGCCTTTGCCGCCGCGCACGGCATAACGCATTGCCTCAGCCAGAGTATCTGCGCAGGTGATCGCATCATTCAGATATGCACGCACCAGTTCCGCGTCTTCAGCCAATCGGGACAGAAACATGTTACTTGGCTTCTACCGGTGTTGTGCCTTTGGGATTGCCGCTTTCGTCCAGCGTTATCGCCGCAACTTTTTCCTCGGCTTCCTTCAGCTTTTCCTCGCAGCGTTTTTTCAGATCCGCCCCGCGCTCATAAAGGCTGATCGAGGCGTCCAGCGCAACATCGCCACGCTCCAACTGGCCAACGACCTGCTCAAGCTCGCCCATCGCCTCTTCGAAACTCATTTCGCTTACTGGCTTATCGCTCATTCGCCGCGCTCCATTAATACCCTGACATGCGCCGCGACACTTGCCGCCAGCGCCGTCAGATCATAGCCGCCTTCAAGGCTGGAAACCACCCGCCCGCCGCAGGTTTTATCCGCCATGTCGCAAATGCGTTCCGTCAGCCAGGCAAAATCCTCCGTGGTCCAGTTCAACCCGGCCAAAGGGTCGTCCATGTGGGCGTCAAACCCGGCAGAAATCAACACCA
>JAAEUB010000077.1 GCA_024227755.1 Paracoccaceae bacterium
GCCGCTGGTCATTTAAACAATCAACTGGTGGAGAGCGATGGGGAACAATTCCTCATCAAAGGGCAATCGTACAAGCGGGTCATCCAACACACCGCCGAACAAGCCACCCGATCAGGTACCCAAATCACCAACACCCACACCGAAACCGTCGTCACCAAAATCACCACCCTTTCCCCTGAAGGTGAAATCGTGCAGCGTGACGGCGCAGATCTGCAAGACTTTCTCACCACCTGGCTGCCCCATCTCACCGACATCGTTGCCACCAGCTACCCGCCACGCTACCAGTTCGACCTCAACGGCTACGGCGACACCCTCAGCACACTCAATCAAGGTCGCCTTATCCCCCTTGTCGGCAAGCCCGGCCTCTTGCCAGCCCAAGCCCACGCCGCAGCCGCCATCGCCACCCAACTCAAAACCCACCGCGCCGCCATCTGCGTAGGCGAGATGGGTGTTGGCAAAACCTTGGTCGGAATCGCCGTTGCCGCCTGCATCAAGGCCAAACGCACCATCATCCTTTGCCCGCCCCACCTGGTCGATAAATGGATCCGCGAAAGCAAAGTCGTGTGGCCAGCAGCCACGGCCGTTCCACTCAAAACCATCACAGATGTAGACAACTTCTTCGCCCATCCTGGCCCCATCGTCGGCGTCATGAAAGAAA
This sequence comes from Paracoccaceae bacterium, assembly GCA_024227755.1. Lineage (GTDB taxonomy): Bacteria > Pseudomonadota > Alphaproteobacteria > Rhodobacterales > Rhodobacteraceae > JAAEUB01. Next base: position 659 of record JAAEUB010000077.1, read on the forward strand.
CCACCGCCCGCTCTGCCACCGGATGGTCACACGCCTTCAACTGGTTTGGCCCCACTACCATGCCCACCCGCAGCAAAGATGATGCCTGGGAGTTCACCCGCTCTAGCACCCTCGCCCCCCAATCCGAGATTGACTACATCGCACTGGCAGAACAAGAAAACAAAATGACCAAGTATGTCCGCGCCCGCTGCCCCACCTGTGGCGAACTCAC
>JAAEUB010000078.1 GCA_024227755.1 Paracoccaceae bacterium
AATGGTTACCGGAATGTGGCTGAGCTGTATCAGCTTGGCAACCACACTGCCGAAGATCAACGTCTTGACGCCGCTCTCACCGATCCGTCCCACCACGATTTCAGCCGCATCATGCTTTTTGGCGAGATAAATCAAGGAGTCGGCCACCTGACCATGGCGCACGAGGCCGGTAATCTCGAGACCTTCAGATGCCAGTGATTCCAGCATCGGGTCCAGCACCCGCTCCTGTACGAACTGAATATCCTCTTCCTTGCGCTTGTGACGCCGTTCGTTCTCTTCAGCGGTTTGGAAAGTGTAGGGCGACCATTTGATGACATAGGCCAGAATCAACTTTGCCTTGCTTCGTTTGGCCTCTTTGATGGCATAATCTACGGCGCGACGATTTTCTTCGGTACCGTCAATACCGACTAGTATTGTTTCACTCATTATAGTTTCCTCCTTTTGATTTTTCCTTACTGGCTGCTGCCAGAAAAAAGTACTCATCACCATGAGCCTTAAATTAAAAGCCGGGGCTCGGGACAAGCCTGGATTTCATTTTTAAAGCGATCCGTTGATTTACTGTATCTGGCCAAATTCTATGAAAGAGCCGAATCTGACATATACTCCCAATTCGATGAACACACCGGACACATCCCCGGCCTTGTCAAATTCGTGGTTGCCGGTGGCGCCCTCATAGTTGATCTCCTTGCCTTCCTTGAGCAAGGTCTTGGCTTTCTGCCATTCACCCGGAAGGATAACCTCGCCCGGGGCAGTTGCCACGGCCCGCAGGGCTTTGGAAAGTCCCTCGCGTTCGGCACTGCCATTCTTCTCCATCGCCAGCGCCAACAGGAAAGCTGCGTCATAGGATTGAGCCGCAAAGGTTGCGGTGGGGTTCAGATCATCTGCCCAAGCAAGCTTTTTAAAGATTCGTGCGCTGGTGGTATCCGGCACACCTGGCCTGGTGGCAATCATGCCTCGCAATTTATCAGCGCCGATAGCGCCAATAAGGGTATCGTTGACCATCCCGTCACCACCTACAAATTGATCAAAATCACCACTCGCCACGGCCTGGCGAATAATGGTCTGACCCGAGCCGTTGGCATAGGCCAGCACGACCAGCGTATCTACCCCCGAAGCGGCCAGTGAACGAATATGGTCCCGATAGTCCGCTTTACCCTCCTCATGGGGTTCGTTGGCCTCGATCTTGCCACCGGCTGCCAGGAAAGCAGCGGCAAGCGCATCGGCAAAGCCTTTGCCGTAGTCATTGTTTACATAGGTAATGGCAATATTTTTGATCCCTTTCGACCTCAACAGACGGGCCATAACGCTGCCCTGATACAAATCAGAAGGCGTCGTACGGAACAAAAGATCATTGTCATTTAAAGATGTGATGGCAGGTGACGTCGAGGCTGGTGAAACTATTGTGACCCCGGCGGGTATGGCCGCATTTTCAGCCACTGAAATGGTGGCACTCGAACATAGTGCGCCCACAAGGGCTACGACCTTTTCGGAGTTCACCAGACTTTCGGCAGCTTTCGCCGCTGCAGCGGTATCCGCACAGGTCGTATCCGCGTTAGGCATGATGATTTTTTGCCCATCGAGTACACCGCCCTGATCATTGACGTGCTTGACGGCAAGCTTCGCCGCTTTGTAAACCGACGGTGTCATGCTTTTAAGCGGACCGGTGAATCCGCCCAGAAAGCCGACTTTCACATCAGCCATTGCAACGCCCGAGCCTAAAAGTGCGATGGCCAGGACTGCTACCATGAGTGAACGTTTCAGGTTGTTTGGCATGGATTTTTCCTCCTTTTGAGTTGAGATTAGACTAATGCTCCCCAATGATGTGCGTTTTAGGCGTGTCACAATCGTGCTGTGCACCACACGGGCTTAAAACGTTTGCAGGGCAGCTGCTTCAGGGGGTTACCGCCTAAAATCGCGGTGCGACCCCGGGCCACAAGCAACCGGCCAAACGCGGCCGGCGCCATTCGGCACCTCTGTCGTTTCGGCAGCGGGTCTCAAAGCGCCCATCGCTCTGACCGGCCGATATGGCGGTCGCTTTCAATCCCGCCCCGCTTAAGCAACGGTCAAACCCGGAACGACAGGCGATGGGCCAACCCCTACCCAGGCTATTCGAGCAACATCTCGAGCGGGGTGTATTCCAGACCAAAGGTATCCGCCACCACCTCATAGGTCACTTTTCCCTTTATTACGTTGGCCCCTAATTTGATTTC
>JAAEUB010000079.1 GCA_024227755.1 Paracoccaceae bacterium
CGCGAACCGTAGTTTCCTTCATCTCAGCGCCAGCAGGAACCTCGGGGGCGTCCGAAACGGGACTTTGGACGGGCGCAGCCGGTGCGGCCGGAGCAGTTTGTGGGGCAGGGGCGTCCTGAGCCTTTTGAGGCGTCGCCGGAGATGTCTCGGCCAACTCTTCTCCATCTTCGATCATCACCGCGATAGGGGTGCCAACCTTGACGCCTTCACTGCCTTCGGCAATCAGGATTTTGCCCATCAGGCCTTCGTCAACCGCTTCAAACTCCATTACCGCCTTGTCGGTTTCAATCTCGGCGATGATGTCGCCGGCGGCGATCTGGTCGCCTTCCTTTACCAGCCATTTAGCAAGGTTGCCTTCTTCCATCGTGGGGGATAACGCGGGCATGAGGATTTCCGTGGCCATGTGATTTTCTCCAGTTAGTCCAGACGCTTACGCGTAAATGTCGGTGTAAAGTTCGGCGGCGTCCGGCTCGGGGCTGGTGCGGGCGAAATCGGCGGCTTCGTTAACCACCGCCTTAATCTCTTTATCCATGGCCTTGAGGTCCTCTTCGCTGGCATGGTTGCCCTGAGTGATCAGTTTTCGCACATGTTCGATTGCATCGCGGGTCTCGCGAACCTTTTGCACCTCTTCGCGGGTGCGATACTTGGCCGGATCGGACATCGAATGGCCGCGGTAGCGATATGTTTTCATCTCGAGAATGTAAGGACCTTTACCGGCCCGGCAATGCGCGATCGCTTTTTCCCCCGCAGCTTTTACCGCCAGTACATCCATGCCATCAACCGCCTCTCCGGCGATATTGAAGGCTTCGCCGCGGGTATACAATTCCGGTGTGGATGAGGAACGCTTGAGCGCGGTGCCCATTGCATAATGATTGTTTTCAATGACATAGATGACGGGCAATTGCCAAAGCTGGGCCATGTTGAAGCTTTCATAAACCTGGCCCTGATTGGCCGCTCCGTCGCCGAAATAGGTGAATGTTACCCGGCCATTGTCCTTGTACTTGTCAGCGAAAGCCAAGCCTGTACCGATGGGCACCTGCGCACCAACAATGCCGTTGCCACCATAAAAGTGCTTTTCGCGACTGAACATGTGCATTGAGCCGCCCTTGCCGCGTGAATAGCCACCAGCGCGCCCTGTAAGTTCGGCCATCACGCCTTTTGGGGTCATGCCACAGGCCAGCATATGACCGTGATCGCGGTATGAGGTTATCCGATTGTCGCCTTCCTCGGCGGCGGCTTCCAGACCGACAATAACTGCCTCTTGGCCGATATAAAGGTGACAAAAGCCGCCGATCAGCCCCATACCGTATAGCTGCCCGGCCTTTTCTTCGAATCGCCGGATAAGTAACATCTGATGATAATAATCCAGCAACTCTTCCTTGGAAGTGTTTGATTTCTTGGCAGGTTTTCGCGCGGCCATGGGGCAGACTCCTCTGCTATTCAAATATAGTTTAGTGTTAAACTATATTATATAGAGCAGATGGCGCAAAAGTGCGACAGAAAAGAATTGCCTTTAACGGGCACTTGATTTTCCTTCTACCGGAATACCGGAATACCGGAATACCGGAATACCGGAATACCGGAATACCGGAATACCGGAATTATCGAATTACTACCTCGTCCGCACGAACCAATCCCAGAACGTCACGCGCCTGTTCGTCCAGCAGGTCAAGATCAAGGTAGTCATCTGAAAGTCGCAGGGTTTTGTTAGCAAGAGCCGCGATCTGGCCCGCAAGGGCGTCACGTTCGGCCTTTAATTCACGCGCTTCGGCATTAATTTGCACTCTGCTGAACAGGCCGAAATCACCCTGCACTGACGCAAAGGTGAAATAAAGACCAAGGCAGAACATGGCGACGAAAAAAATCATGCCACCGATCGAGCCGATACCGGCCTGTTTTGGAAATTTGCTCATACTGCCTCGCATCCGCCTCAAACGAGCGGTTGCGGTCATTATGGCACAAGGGCAAACCTTTGTGAATCTTTAAATTTACCTTTCAAGGGCTGCGACACCGGGCAGGGTCTTGCCTTCCATCCATTCCAGAAATGCTCCGCCCGCGGTCGAGATATAGGTGAAATCGTCCCCGTGCCCTGAGGCATTGATGGCCGCAACCGTGTCGCCGCCACCTGCAACCGAGACCAGAGCGCCCGCAGTTGTCTGGCGGGCAATCTCATCCAGCATCTCAAAGGTTCCCTTTTCAAACGGGGTCATCTCAAACACACCCAGTGGCCCGTTCATGATCAGGGTTTTGGATTTTTCTATCGCGGTTTTAATCGTCGCCACCGTTTCAGGGCCGGCATCCAGGATCATCGCATCATCCGGACAATCTCCGACCGGTAATATCTGAGCCTCGGCGTTTGCCTTGAACTCGGTCGCAGTGACAATATCACTGGGCAGAATAACCTCGCAGCCAGCGTCCTTTGCTTTGGCCAAAATCTCGTTCGCGGTATCGGCCATGTCGTGTTCACACAGCGATTTACCCACATTCACGCCTTTGGCGGCAAGAAACGTGTTGGCCATGCCGCCGCCGATCACCAGATACTCGACCTTGGCAACCAGATTGCCCAACAGGTCAAGTTTGGTCGATACCTTGGCACCGCCAACAACGGCCATGACCGGGCGATCTGGTTCACCAAGGGCTGCCTCCAGCGCGCTCAGTTCGGCCTGCATCAAGCGTCCGGCGCAGGATGGCAACAGGCGTGCCAGACCTTCGGTCGAGGCATGCGCGCGGTGGGCGGCCGAGAAGGCGTCGTTACAAAAGATGTCGCCAAGGGCCGCCAGCGATGCCGCGAATGCCGGATCATTGGCAGGTTCTTCAGCGTGGTAGCGGGTGTTTTCCAAAAGTAGTACCTGACCAGACCCAAGTGCCGCCACCGCCTGTTTTGCCGGTGCGCCGATGCAATCCTCGGCAAAGTTGACCGGCAGGCCAAAGGCATCCTCTAGCGCTTCACGCAAGATTGCCAGTGACATTTCAGGCACACGTTTTCCTTTTGGACGGCCGAAATGTGCCAGCAATACCGGTTTGCCGCCCTGCGCAACAATGTCTTTGATCGTCGGGATTATCCGGCGGATGCGGGTATCGTCGGTGATTTTACCGTCTTTTACCGGTACGTTGATATCTACCCTTGTCAGCACTACCTTGCCGTTCAGGTTTAAATCGTCGATCGTTTTCCAGCCCATGCGCGTATTCTCCCTGTCTTTTTTGATGTGCCCAGACACAACATTAGCCTTTGTGGGTCAATGCGGCAAAGAGAACCCCTTTCCCTTTTAATCGTACCACCGTAAGTTCCGGCCAAATTGAAACTGCAAGAAACATGAAGGAGCCAGACATGGCCGATATTAAAGATCCCGAAAACACCATCCTGATCGAACTCAAGGATGGCACTGTCGCTATCGAGCTGATGGCGGATGTTGCCCCAAAGCACTCTGAGCGAATGAAAGAGCTGGCGCGCGCCGGGTCATATAACAATGTTGTGTTTCACCGGGTGATTGATGGCTTCATGGCCCAGACCGGCGACGTGGAGCATGGCGGCGAGGGCGGCGACACCCGCCGGGCTGGCACTGGTGGATCAGATCTGCCCAATCTGCCAGCAGAGTTCAGCTCTATCCCCCATGATCGTGGAACGTTGGGGGCGGCACGCTCGGCTAATCCTGACAGCGCCAACAGCCAGTTCTTCATCAACTTTTCGGATAATGGCTTCCTTAACGGACAATATACCGTTTACGGCCGGGTTATCAGCGGCATGGAGCATGTGGACGCTATTGCCAAAGGCGAGCCACCCGCGAACCCAGACAAGATGATCAGCGTCAAGGTTGCAGCAGATGAATAAAAACACCCTTATTGCATGGGTGGTGTTTCTTGCCGGGGTGTTTTTGGTTGTGGGCTACGCCTACAAAACGCTTTATTCACCGGAACCTGTCGCCCCGGACGTTCCTGCCACAACCGGTCAGACTCAGCTGGAAATAACCGTTTCAGGTCAGGCAAATGGGGTTGTGGTAGTTAATCTTTTGCCGGATTTGGCACCCAAGCATGTGGCGCAAGTAACCACGCTGGCCCGTCAGGGCGAATATGATGGGGTGGTCTTTCACCGGGTGATTGATGGCTTCATGGCCCAGACCGGGGATGTGCAGTTTGGCCGCCAGGACGGTGACACCGGCAATGCAGGCATGGGCGGGTCGTCCTTGCCGGATATTCCAGCTGAGTTCAGCGATTATTCTTATGTCGCGGGCACGGTCGGGATGGCGCGCAGTTCTAACCCCAATTCGGCCAACAGCCAGTTTTTCATCATGCTTGCGCCGGGCGCGTTTCTGGATGGCCAATACACGGTGATCGGTCAGGTGGCGTCGGGCTTTGAGGTGGTTCAGGCGATCAAGCTGGGCGAAGGGCAAAATGGTGCCGTGATCGGTGCGCCTGATGTCATGACTTCGGTGCGCGTTATTGACGGCCTATAACACTCGCAATGTGAATGAGGCTGGGTGAATACCCGGCCTCCTGACACAGCTTCTCAACCTTGCGTGAGCGGGGCTAGGCGCGGCAGGCATCCTCTGGCAGGGTTCGGGTGAACCTTGGCGAATGGAGGACCCCGCTGATGCGTATGATCCTGACAATTCTTGCAGTATCGCTTGGCCTAATGGCCGACAACCTGAAGGCTGACCCAGCAAGCTGGGAACGTGAATGGCCAAAAACCGATTTCACCCGTACCAGCGTTGACGATTGGTCGGAAATCCTGTCAGGTGGTCCGCCCAAGGACGGCATTCCGGCCCTTTCTGATCCTTCTTTCATTGCCGTGGCGGATGAAACCCGCATCGACGGACGTGAGCCGGTGATAACGCTTGAGATTGATGGCCAGTCCCCCCGCGCATATCCGATCCGTTACCTGACCTGGCACGAGATCGTCAATGATGCGCCCGGCGGGGTGCCGGTGGCGGTCACCTTCTGCCCGCTGTGTAATTCGGCATTGGTTTTCGATCGTCGGGTAAACGGCGAAGTGCTGAGTTTTGGGGTCTCCGGCAAGCTCAGGAACTCGGACATGGTGATGTTTGATCGTGAAACCGAAAGCTGGTGGCAGCAGGCGATCGGTGAGGGAATTGTCGGTGTCCATAATGGAACCCGGTTGACGCAATTACCGTCATGGCTGGAAAGCTGGGCCGAGTTTGCCGCGCGTAACCCCGACGGGTTGGTGATGGACGAACCTGACTACAACCGCTCTTATGGCCGCAATCCTTATGTGAAATACGACGCCTCGGCCCGCCCGTTCCTTTTTAACGGTGAGTTGCCGCCGCATGATATCCCCGCATTGATGCGGGTGGTGCGGGTTGGCAACAGGGCCTGGCCAATGAACCGATTGGCGAATGCAGGTGAAATTCGTGAGGCGGGCGTGGTGATCACCTGGGCTGCCGGGCAGGCATCGGCACTTGATACGGCGCGCATTGGTGACGCCAAGGATGTGGGTTCAATCCGGGTGCGTGACGGCGCGGGTAACGACCTGATCCACGATGTCATGTTCGCTTTTGCTTTTCATCAATTGGGAAACGCTCTTTTTCCCTTTATAGAGCAAGTCCAATAAGTGATAATCGTGACTTTCGATAACCGTCATATTGTCTTTGATCGGGGCCAACACCATTTGGGCGGCCTCTTTTTAGTTCATACGGCGCAGGCGCATATA
>JAAEUB010000080.1 GCA_024227755.1 Paracoccaceae bacterium
CCCGCTCGGCCTGATCCAGATAAGAGTCGGTGATGATCGACAGGCCCTTGCTGATCAGATCATCGTGCACATCGCGTTGACGTTCCAACTCCTGTTCTTCACGAAACTGTTCCGGTAGGCCGCCCTCCATTTGACGGAAACGCAGGTCATGCAGTTTGGCAGCGTAGGCGTGCACCCCGGTGATTTGGGCATCGGTTGTCAGTCCGGCGAGGGCAATGGCAATATCCATGCCGGCATTGGCGTGATCCGAAGAGTCCAGGGCGATTAAAATACGTTGATAAAGTTCGGTCTGTTTACTTGGGGCTGTTGTGGATGGGCCTAAAAGGGATTGAGGCTGCATGACAGTCACCGTTTTAAATAAGCCTGGGCGCTGCTGCCACGAATAGCACCGATGATATAAACGATACACCCCAGGACAAACAACAAGAGATAAAAATCATTCACGACCAATCCCCCGCGCCAAAACAACATGCTGTCCAGTGCCCCAAGAAAGATCAGCACTACCCCGAAGAGCTTGGTCTTGACTCCTTTTTTGGATGTCTCGTCCTGCATGTGGGAGACCTCATGGGCCCGCCCCTGACTAGGCTGGCCGTGCACTTTTTTGCCACCAGAATTGTGCGGCGATGATCAGCAGCATCACAATCAAGGCCCAGATCAGCGGCTTGCTGCTGGCCGCGGGTTTGAGTAATAACCAGTACCAGGTGGTCATGGTATGTTTGGAACCCTTTTCACTGTTGCTGCCATCCCAGGCGGCAAAGGCGATGGGGATGAATTTACCTTTGGCAAACTGGATATCTTTTGCTACTTCACCGGTACCAAGTGGCCGTTTCATGACGACTTTCCAGGTTCCATTGCGGTATTGACTTTTGCTTACAATGCCTGCCGCTTCGGTATCGCGTTGTTCGATGTCTTTGAAGCCCTTACTGTTTGTTAGCGCAATGCTTTCAGGCTTGTCTGTCGTGCCACTCTTCCAGTACCAGATATTGACCGGGTGCGATGCGTCACCCATCCCGAAATAAGGCTTCTCCACGCCCTCGGGGATGCTCACCGGCAGCTGTATGGCGACCGCGTCCTCACTCATGGGATCATCGGCGATCGTCTCGGCCTCCTCACTACCCGGTAAACTTTGGCTGCGATCATCCCACTCCAGCAAAAAGGCAATGTCTGTATTGCTGTACATGGCGCGCACGGTGATGGTGTCATTGGATGGCGTAAAGAAACGCTGCTTGGCGATGATCTGCGGTACTAGGAAAAAGCTGGTCGGTTCACTCTGCCGCCAGCGTTCATCGTCGGGGCTATCGGGTACCTCACCTTCTATCTTGTCAGCCTTGACCACGGTATTTTCCGCCCGTACGACCTTGTCGGTCTTCATCAGCGAAGCGGCATAATTGGCCACATGCCAGCGGTCTTCAATACTGAGTTTCTTCTTACTCTCCGGATCAGCAAAAGAGGGCATCTCGGTACCGGCAATGCCGACGCTGATGCGGGTAAAGATGTCCTTCGGATCATTACTGCCACGGAAGGTCCAGGGCTTGGTCAGGTTACGTGGCCAGGTGAGCTCACCGGCATCACCCTTAAGGCGTTTGGTGGCATCACCCTTACCGTCCTCACCATGGCA
>JAAEUB010000081.1 GCA_024227755.1 Paracoccaceae bacterium
AACAACACTGGATCGGGGCCTGAAACTGCTGGATGACGAGTTGGCTGAGCTGCCTGAAGGGGTCGATTTGCCGGGGCAGGCCGCGTTCAAGCTTTATGACACATACGGGTTCCCGCTTGATTTGACCCAAGATGCGTTGCGCGAAAAAGGGCACGGCGTCGATGAGGACGGTTTCGAGGCGGCAATGGCCGAGCAAAAAGCCAAAGCACGCGCGGCATGGGCGGGTACGGGCCAGACGGCGGATGACGCAATCTGGTTTGATCTGGCCGAGCAACATGGCCCGACTGAATTCCTTGGATATGACACTGAACATGCCGAAGGGCAGGTTCTCGCGATCATTTCTGGTTCAGACAAGGCGGAACTGGTCAGCAAGGGCGACACGGTTCAAATCGTGGTTAACCAAACACCGTTTTATGCCGAATCCGGTGGGCAGGTGGGGGATTGTGGCCTGATCCGCACCGAAACAGGCACAGCGCGAATAACCGACGCCAAGAAAGTTGCTGGGATTTTCATACATATAGCCAAGATTGACGAGGGCGAGATGTCAAACGGGCAGGGGGCCGAGCTTGCGGTTGACCATCTGCGCCGCACCGCCATTCGCGCCAACCACTCAGCCACGCATTTGCTGCACGAGGCGCTTAGGCAGGAACTGGGCGAACATGTGGCGCAGCGCGGGTCGCTGAACGCGCCCGACAGGCTGCGGTTCGACTTTAGCCACTCAAAGGCAATGACCCGGCAGGAACTGGATAACATCGGCAGGGAAGTAAACGCTTTCATCCGGCAAAACAGCCCGGTCGAGACGCGGATCATGACCCCGGATGATGCACGCGAAATTGGCGCGCAAGCGCTGTTTGGTGAGAAATACGGTGACGAGGTGCGTGTGGTTTCGATGGGCCATGCGCCAACTGGCAAGGGACCTCAGGGTGAAACATGGTCGATCGAGCTTTGCGGCGGCACCCATGTTGAGCGCACCGGAGATATTGGTCTTTGTGTGGTTTTGGGCGATTCTGCCTCTTCGGCCGGGGTGCGCCGGATTGAAGCACTGACGGGCAAGGCGGCGATTGCATATGTTGAGGACGAAGTGAAACGTCTGGCAGAGGTGGCTGGAGTGTTAAAGGCGCAGCCAGGTGAGGTTGTTGAGCGGGTCAGGAACCTGCTGGATGAACGCAAAGCATTGACCGGCGAAGTGGCGCAGCTTCGCCGAGAATTGGCGATGTCGGGCGGCAAGGTCGATGGACCAATTGTGCGCGAGATCAACGGCGTGAAATTTGCAGCCATGGTTGTTCCCGGCGTACCCGGGCGTGACCTGCCGGCGCTAATAGATGCCTACAAAACCAAAATCGGCTCAGGCGCGATGTTGCTGATTGCCGAGATGGACGGCAAAGTGGCCGTGGCATCGGGCGTCACCAGCGATCTGACAGACAAGCTTTCGGCAGTTGATCTGGTACGTGCAGCGGTGGCTGAGATGGGCGGAAAAGGTGGCGGGGGCCGCGCCGACCTGGCTCAAGGTGGCGCCAGGGACGCGAGTAATTCACAGGCCGCTATTGAAGCCGCCGAAGCAGTATTAGGAGGATAGAATGCCAGCACTTTGGATTGCACATGTGACGGTAATGGACGAAGAAGCTTACGGCAAATACGCAGCCCTGGCGGGTCCGGCAATCAAGGCGCATGGCGGGTATTTCATCGCCCGTGCCGGGCGTTACATACAGCTTGAGGGTAAGGATCGCCCGCGCAATGTGGTCGCCAAATTTCCCACGGTAGAAGACGCAGAAAAGTGTTACCATTCTGACGCTTATCAAGCGGCTTTGAACCATGCCCGAGGTGCGTCTGAGCGTGAGTTGCTGATCGTTGAGACTGACGAGTAACGCACGGAATTTCACTTAAAATCCCGCGCCGCCAAAATCTTCCGGAAGGCCTTGTTACGTCACTGTTTTCGACGCTCGTTTGCGCTCATGCGGATCAAGGAAACGTTTGCGCAGGCGAATGGCGTTTGGTGTCACTTCTACCAATTCGTCGTCATTGATATAGGCAATTGCCTGTTCCAGCGACAGCGTGATCGGCGTGGTCAGGCGCACTGCTTCGTCTGTTCCCGAAGCGCGGACATTGGTGAGCTTCTTGCCCTTAAGAGGGTTCACCTCAAGGTCGTTTTCACGACTATGTTCACCAATAATCATTCCGGTATAGATGGCTTCCTGCGCGCCAATGAACATTTTTCCGCGATCTTCAAGGTTCCATAAAGCATAGGCCACTGAGGTGCCGTTCTCCATCGAAATCAGAACGCCAGCACGCCGCCCAGGAATGGATCCCTTGTAGGGTGCCCAGCCGTGAAAAACCCGGTTGAGCACACCGGTGCCGCGGGTATCGGTCAGAAATTCACCATGATACCCGATTAGCCCGCGAGAGGGCACATGGGCGATGATGCGGGTCTTACCTGCGCCAGCCGGACGCATCTCGACCAACTCACCTTTGCGGGTACCGGTGATTTTTTCGATAACTGCGCCGGAATACTCATCATCCACGTCAATTGTGGCTTCTTCAATTGGTTCAAGTTTTTGACCGTTTTCTTCGCGCAACAACACCTGTGGGCGCGAGACTGACAGCTCAAAGCCTTCTCGGCGCATGTTTTCAATCAAAACGCCCATTTGCAGTTCACCGCGCCCGGCGACCTCGAACGCATCGCCACCCGCTGTGTCGCTGATCTTGATGGCAACGTTGGATTCAGCCTCTTTCATCAGACGTTCGCGAATGACGCGCGACTGAACCTTTTTGCCGTCGCGTCCTGCCAAGGGGCTGTCGTTGATGCCGAATGTTACAGAGATCGTGGGTGGATCAATGGGTTGAGCTGCCAGAGGTTCTTCGACTGCCAGCGCGCAGATCGTATCGGCCACAGTTGCTTTTGCCATGCCCGCAAGGGTGACGATATCGCCTGCAACGGCTTCGTCAATTTCTTGCTGCGCCAGCCCGCGAAAAGCCTGGATTTTGGTAACGCGGAATTGTTCGATTTTCTGACCGATACGTGAAATCGCCTGTACGGTCGCGCCCGATCTAAGGCGGCCGGTTTCCACCCGGCCGGTCAGAATGCGGCCAAGATAGGGATCGCTGCCAAGCGTCGTTGCCAGCATAGTAAACGGTTCGTCCTGGTGGGCCAGTTGGCGCGGCGCGGGGACGTGATTGACCACGAGGTTGAAAAGCGCGTGCAGATCGGCACGTGGTCCGTCCAGATCGGCGTCGGCCCACCCCGAGCGCCCCGAGGCGTAAAGATGTGGGAAATCAAGCTGATCCTCATCAGCGCCAAGATTGGCGAAAAGGTCAAAAACCTCGTCAAGTGCGCGGTCGGGTTCAGCGTCTGGCTTGTCAACCTTGTTAAGTACCACGATAGGTCTAAGGCCAAGAGCCAGCGCCTTTGAAGTAACAAATTTGGTCTGCGGCATCGGTCCTTCGGCGGCATCCACCAGCAATACGACACCGTCCACCATGCTGAGAATACGCTCAACCTCGCCGCCGAAATCAGCGTGGCCCGGAGTGTCGACAATGTTAATACGTGTACCCTTCCATTCCACCGATGTGGGCTTGGCGAAAATGGTAATTCCACGCTCACGTTCCAACGCGTCGGAATCCATCGCCCTTTCGGCAACTTTCTGGTTTTCGCGAAATGCACCGGATTGCTTCAAAAGCTCATCCACCAGCGTGGTTTTGCCATGATCAACGTGTGCGATAATCGCGATATTGCGAAGGTCCATTTGCCTGCCTTTCGGGGAGTGTCGGGCGGCGCATAACGTGCCTTCCCCTCAAATACCAGCCCTAATGCATCGCAGAGGTGGAAAACAGGTGGATGATCAGGATCCCGGCAAGTATCAGCGTCAGACCAATGAAGGCGGGGGCGTCAAGGCGCTGACCAAAGGCGAAATAGCCAATGGTGGCGATAAAGACGATGCCAAGCCCGGACCAGATGGCATAGACAATACCGACAGGCATGTACCTTAAAACCAGCGCCATGAAATAGAAACTGATGACATAACTCACGACTACAAGGATCGAGGGTAGTAACCGGCTGAATTGATGGCTTGCCTGTAAGGCGACTGTGCCGACCGTCTCGGCAGCGATTGCAATCACCAGAAAAAGATAAGCTTTTGCCATGAGTGCTCCCACAAAAAACGGGCGGGGAATTGCCCCCGCCGGCCGAAGCTTAGCGATCAGAGGCTTGTCAGGCCAGAGCCTTTGCCAGGTTTTCGTCTATCTTTTCAAGGAAGCCCTCGGTGGTCAGCCATTTTTGATCGGGACCAACCAGCAACGCCAGATCTTTGGTCATAAAGCCGCTTTCAACCGTGTCGACGATCACTTTTTCAAGGGTCTCGGCAAAGTTGCGCAGGGCGGCGTTATCGTCCAGTTTGGCGCGGTGGCGCAGACCACCGGTCCAGGCGAAGATCGACGCGATTGAGTTGGTAGAAGTCGCCTCGCCTTTCTGGTGCTGGCGATAGTGGCGCGTCACCGTGCCGTGGGCCGCCTCGGCCTCGACGATTTTTCCGTCCGGGGTCATAAGCTGCGAAGTCATCAGCCCAAGCGAGCCAAAACCCTGGGCCACGGTATCGGACTGCACGTCGCCATCATAGTTCTTACAGGCCCAGACATAGCCGCCGGACCATTTCATGCTGGCCGCGACCATATCGTCGATCAGCCGGTGTTCGTACCAGATTTTCTTGGCTTCGAAGGCTTCCTTGAACTCGGCCTGATAAACTTCCTCAAAGATATCCTTGAAACGACCGTCATAGGCTTTGAGGATGGTGTTCTTGGTCGAAAGATAGACCGGCCAACCAAGGTTGAGGCCATAATTCAGCGAGGCGCGGGCAAAATCGTAGATCGATGCGTCGAGGTTATACATGCCCATAGCGATGCCGGAGGAGGGGGCGTCAAACACTTCACGCTCAATCTCGGTACCGTCCTCGCCGACGAATTTCATCGTCAGCTTACCGGCGCCGGGAAACAGGAAGTCGGTGGCGCGGTACTGATCGCCAAAGGCGTGACGGCCAACCACGATGGGCTGGGTCCAACCGGGCACAAGGCGTGGCACGTTCTTGCAGATTATCGGAGCGCGGAAGATCACACCGCCAAGGATGTTGCGAATGGTGCCGTTGGGGCTGCGCCACATCTTTTTCAGGCCAAATTCCTCAACCCGATCCTCATCTGGTGTGATAGTGGCACATTTCACCGCAACTCCGACCTCTTTGGTCTTTTCGGCGGCGTCGATAGTGATCTGGTCGTCAGTCTCATCACGTTTCTGGATCGACAGGTCATAATAAAGCAGGTCGATGTCCAGATAGGGCAAGATCAGCTTGTCCTTGATAAACGCCCAGATAATCCGGGTCATTTCATCGCCGTCCATTTCGACTATGGGGTTCTTAACCTTAATCTTACTCATATTCAGGCCTCGTTCGGTTGGGAATCGGGTTTCACCGGCGGTTTAACGTAAAAAGCACTCGATAGGAAGGCGGTATGCAATTGTATACAACCTTATTGATGCTGCTTCCAGTCTGGCGTGCGCTTTTCAATAAAGGCGCGGATGCCTTCATCGGTGTCGCGGTGCATCATATTGTCGGCCATCACCTGACCAGTGAAATTATAGGCAGCCTCAAGCGGCATTTCGAGTTGGTCATAGAAGGCCGACTTACCAATGCGCACAGCTGAGCTGAGCTTGGAGGCAACTTTTGCGGCAAGCTCAGTTGTTGCCTCTGACAGGTTCTCATGCGCCACTACCCGGTTGACAAGCCCAAAGTCGCGCGCGTTATCCGCGTCGATAAATTCGCCGGTTGTCAGCATCTCAAACGCTTGTTTTCGCGGGATATTGCGGCTGAGTGCCACCATAGGGGTTGAGCAAAAAAGCCCGATATTGATGCCGTTGACACCAAAGCGCGTGCCAGTTGCAGCCACCGCCATGTCGCAGCTTGCCACCATCTGACACCCCGCTGCGGTGGCCAATCCGTGCACCTGGGCAATCACAGGCTGGGGCAGGCGGGTGATTGCCATCATCACCTCGCCACAGCGCTCAAAAAGATCGTTGAAGTAAGCTTTGCCGCCATCCTCAGCCCCGCGCCCTCTGGTCATTTCTTTCAGGTCGTGGCCGGCGCAAAACACCTTGCCTGCCCCCGAGATGATGACCACACGAATGGTCTCATCCCTGCCAATCGCGGCAAGTTCATCCTTCAGGGCCGCCAACATCGCATCTGACAAGGCGTTCAACGCGCCGGGGTTGTTCAGGGTCAGATGCGCAACTGACGCTGCGTCTTGACGGATCAGGATAGGCTCAGACATCTTGTTCTCCGCTGTGGTTTACGGCCAAACTAGGATGGATAACCTTGGGGGGAAAGATGGAACTGAAAATGACGCTGGGTGAATTGCGCACCTTCATGGCCGAAACCTTCCCGCAGGTTGCGGACGAATTTGAGGTCGTAGACGTCGCCCCAATGCGTATCACGGTTGAAAAACGTATTGGCGAAAAACACCTGCGCCCGGGCAATACAGTGTCGGGCCCGTCGATGTTTACGCTGGCGGATGTATCCATTTACCTGGCGATTTTGGCCATGGTTGGCCCTAAAGCCCTGGCTGTTACCACCTCATGCTCGATTGATTTCATGCGAAAACCCAGCGCTGAGGCTGATTTGGTCGCTGAAGCGCGGCTGTTGAAACTTGGAAAAGTGCTGGCGGTTGGCGATGTGCTGATTTTCTCCAAAGGCGACGCGGCCCCGGTGGCGCGAGCCTCCTTGACCTACTCAATTCCCAAAGGATAACCTTTCGCAAGGAATTTGGGGGTGCGTTTTGCGGTTTTCTTTTGGGTTTTTCACGGCGGTTGCCTTTTTTCTGCATAGCCAAGCGGCCTTTGCATGCGCGTGCTGTGCTGATCCCGGCGAACGGTTCACGCGCAGCTTCACGCCTGACGCTTACGCGCTGGAAGAATTCGCACGCCTGGAAAATGAAGGCCCGGCCCAATTGTTCCTTACGGCATGTGGCGAAGACTGCGTGCGTGGTATTTCCGAAATCTCGTTTGACTACAACGTTGACTGGCATCTTGAAAACCACCTGCTACGCGTCGTTACACATGATCCGGCAGGCACCATTGCGGTGAGCTTAGGGGACAACGTCACGCGCTTTAGCGTCGATACCGCCCCGATGTCACATGCGATGAACACACCGCTCTACACCGAGTTCAGGTTTAACGGCGAAATCCACGCCGATGGCATCTTTGCAAATGCTGATGGCGCGGTCGGCGATCTTGTCCTGGCCGGAGAGACAAACCATTGCTGGAGTGCCGATGCGCTGAGCCACTGGATATTGCAAGTCAGTGGGGAAGGGGCCGATTTCAGGCTGTTTGGCGGGCTTGCGGCGCGTTAAAGTATGGGGTAATATAATACCATATTTGCAACCTGTTGAAATAACATGATTTAATCGGTCAAGTTGCGCTTGACTGTGTGTCTAAAACCCTTAAAACCACCGCATCCGAAACCCCTGAAGGGCCGAAAACATGAAAACCTTTTCTGCGACCCCCGCAGATATCGACAAGAAATGGATCCTGATCGACGCTGAAGGCGTTGTTCTGGGCCGTCTTGCCTCGATTATCGCCACGCGTCTGCGTGGCAAACATAAAGCGTCATACACACCGCATATGGATATGGGCGACAATGTCATTGTCATCAACGCCGAGAAAATCCAGCTGACGGGCAAGAAGCGCACCGACAAAGTACATTACTGGCATACCGGTTACCCGGGTGGCATCAAAAGCCGTACCGCCGGGCAGATCCTTGAAGGCAAACACCCCGAGCGCGTGGTGATGAAAGCTGTTCAGCGTATGTTGCCAGGCAACAAACTTGCTGCCAAGCAACTGACCCATCTGCGCGTCTTTGCAGGTACCGAACACGGTATGGAGGCGCAAAAGCCCGAAGTGCTGGACGTTAAGGCCATGAACAAGAAAAACACGCGGAGTGCATGAGTATGACTGAAGAAGTTAAGTCTCTGGACGAATTGAGCGCGGTTGCCGAGGGCGTTGAAGCCCCGGTAGAAGCCGTCACCATCACCCGGGAACCGCAGCGCGACGATCTTGGCCGCGCCTACGCCACTGGTAAACGTAAAGACGCGGTTGCACGTGTCTGGATCAAGCCTGGTTCGGGTAAAGTTGTGGTCAATGGCCGCGACTTGAACAAGTATTTCGCCCGCCCGGTTCTGCAAATGATCCTGGCGCAGCCGTTTTCGGTTGCTGGCGTGGAGGGCGAGTTCGACGTGATGGCCACCGTCAAAGGCGGCGGGCTGAGCGGGCAGGCGGGGGCTGTGAAGCACGGCATTTCAAAAGCCCTGCAGCTTTATGAACCCTCGTTACGGCCGGCCCTGAAGGCGGCTGGTTTCCTGACCCGCGATAGCCGCGTGGTGGAACGTAAGAAATACGGTAAGGCCAAGGCGCGTAAGAGCTTCCAGTTCTCCAAACGTTAAGCCAGATTTACCAACAATGCGAAAGGGCTGCCTGTGGGCGGCCCTTTTTTTGATTATCGAACCCAATTGAGCGCCTGCGGCGCGCATTATACCTCGTCATCCGCCTGCGGCTTCTTCCTCGGGCTGGTGCGTTGGGTTTATGTTGTTTGGTAACGGTTAACGAAGTTTCGCAAGACTAGTTCTGGCATTGTCACATCCTCGCCGCGCACTTCTTTGATCAGGTCGTTCGCGGTTTCAGGTGGAAAATAGCCGCGGTCCTTGTAGATGTGGATACGGGTGACAAAGCCGTCTGAATCTGCCTCGGGGTGGAACTGGGTTGCATAGACGTTTTGCCCGGTTCGTATCATTTGGTATGGGCAGGGGCCTGAGGCGACCAAATGCACGGCACCTTCCGGCAGATCTTGCACTGCTTCCTTGTGGCCGACAAAGGCGCGAAAGTCGTTCGCTACGCCGGCCAAAAGCGGATCAGCCTGCCCGGCGCTGGTCAGGTGACATTCCACCGCCCCAACCGGTTCGCCGAACTTTTCCTTTGAGACCGAGCCGGGCGCGAGGAAATGACCAAGAATGCCCATGCCGTAACAGCAGCCAAGAAACGGAAAATCGGCAGTGACAACACCCGGCATCAATCCCATAACTGCGTCTTCTATTTTTTTTTCGACCGGACTTTTTTTGTCCACGGGGTCCGATATGCAGCCCGGGCCTCCTCCAACAATGATCCCGGAATAATCAGTAAGAACAATATCATGAGGAAGGTTATTAATGTCCAGCCGAACGCGTTCAACCTGCTGCGCCTGCAACCCGCCTTTTAACAAAATCGCCTGAAATTCGTCGTCCGAGGCCTCGCTCTCGGGTCTGAGCTGCAGGATCAGAAAGGGTTTCATGATGGCTCCTGTCTTCTAACCATGCCGGAAAATGGCGGCTTTCGTCTGGGGCGTCAAGCGATCAAGCGCGCGATATCGCGGTGCGTCAATCTGTTGCTTTGAACTTTCGTTCGGAAACCATCACATTCACGTTATCAGATATGATCCCATATTTTTAGTAAGCGGGAACTAAAATGAGCTACCTGATCAAAACCGTTAATGCCTGCATCTTCTTAGTGCTGGTTTCTTTTCCGGTAGCGGCGGTGTCAGAAACCGGGGCGCCTGCCACAATACCGGCCTCGCCCCCTGCGATCTCCACTGACAGCACAGCCGATCACAGCACCTTTCGGGAGTTGAAACAGAGCTTTGCCTCGGGTCCGGATGTCACAAAGGCCTGTCTGAGCTGCCATACCGAGGCGGATGATCAGGTCATGCATTCGATCCACTATCAATGGAATTATGCCTCGCAAAGCGGGCAGCAATTGGGCAAATCCAATGTCGTCAATTCGTTTTGCGGCAATGTGGCAAGCAATGAAGCGCGTTGTACCTCGTGCCATGCCGGTTATGGCTGGGATGATATGGCCAAGGCACCTTCATCAAGCCCGGAATTTGTCGATTGTCTGGTCTGTCATGACCGTTCGGGGCAATATACCAAAACTGCCACCGGGGCTGGTCATCCACCGTTGGACCCGGTGCGCCCGGGCACCAAGACCATCACCGGTGCTTTGGCATGGCCGGTTGACTTAAGTCGTTCTGCACAAAGCGTTGGTATGCCGGGTCGCGATAATTGCGGCAATTGCCACTTTTACGGCGGCGGTGGCGATAATGTGAAGCATGGTGATTTGTCCTCGGTGCTTTATGCGCCCAGCGAAGCGGTGGATGTGCATATGGCCTCCGATGGGCTTAATTTCACCTGTCAGGAATGCCACGTCAGTGAAAGCCACGAATGGGCCGGGTCGCGCTATGATGTGGCGGCAAATGACACGGAAGGCACCGGATTGCCGGGGCAGCGCAGGCAAGCGGCCACTTGCGAAAGCTGCCATGAAAGTGATCCGCACCCTCTTAGCCTTACCGGCATCAAGCTGAATGATCATACCAACAAAGTCGCCTGTCAAACCTGTCATATTCCGACCTATGCCCGTGGCGGGGTAGCGACAAAAACTGTGTGGGATTGGTCAACCGCCGGGCGTCTTGGCCCCGAAGGTCAGCCAATTGCCATGCACGATTACACCCAGTCAGACGGGCAGGAATTGCATACTTATCTGTCTCAGAAGGGTGATTTTGACTGGGGCGAAAACGTTGAGCCATATTACGCATTCTTTGATGGTGCCATCGAATACACATTGCCGGGCGAGCAGATTGATCCGACTCAGGTGGTCGAGATCAACCGGATCAGCGGCGCATATAATGATCCAGACAGCCGGATATGGCCGTTTAAGCTGATGGAGGGGCGCCAAGCATATGACAGCGGCCTGAATCGTCTGGCATACAGCCATGTCTGGGGACCGACGACAGAAACCGCCTTTTGGACCAACTTTGACTGGGGTGAAGCGATCGAGGCTGGAATGACCGCGGCTGGGGCTGAGTATTCGGGCGAATATGGCTTTGTCGATACCAATATGTACTGGCCGATCACACATATGGTTGCGCCTGCAAGTGAAGCTTTGGCATGCGCTGAATGTCACGGGTCGGATGGGCGACTATCTGAACTTGACGGGTTTTACCTGCCCGGGTCCAACCCGACATCGCTGGCAGGTTTGGCCGGGATGGCGATGGTTCTGGCCACCGCACTTGGTGTTGCGTTTCATGCGGCAATCAGATTGCTCGGCCGACGCAGAAGAAAAGAGGTGAACCATGACTAATCGCAAGGTCAAGATTTATCCACGCTTTGAGCGTATCTGGCATTGGTCACAGATGGTATTGATCGTAGCTTTGCTGGTGACAGGTATGGGGCTGAACGGTCTGCATGGACTGTTCCCCTTCAAGGTTGCAGTAATGATCCATATCATAGCTGCCTTGGCGTTGCTGGCTTTGTGGGTCTTTGCCACTTTCTGGCTGTTTACTACCGGCACATGGCGGCAGTTTATCCCGCGTTTTGAAGGGCTACTAAAAGTGGCCCGCTTTTACGCGTTCGGGATTTTCAAGGGCGAGGAGCACCCATATACGAAAGTGCTTTGGCGCAAGCATAACCCGCTTCAGGTTATCGCCTATTTCGGTCTGAAAATACTTGTGTTTCCGGCGATCTGGTCCACCGGCATTCTGTATCTGACCTATAATTTTTGGGAAAGTGCGCCGGATAGCGGTTTTTGGCTGGAAATTATCGCCAATTTGCACCTGCTGGCGGCCTATGTGATCCTCGCCTTTATCATCATCCATTTTTATCTGCTGACGGTCGGGCATGGGTTTCTTGCCCATGTGCGCCCCATGATTACTGGCTTTGACGAGGTTGAGTTGACCAGCGAGCAGGAAAACTACCTGACCGAAAACGAACCCTGGCGGCTTGTTGACGAGGGCGGCGAAAAGGATGGGTGACAGGGCTTTAGCATCTACCTAAACTGTCGCCAATGCTGAAAATCAATGCCCTCTGCACCGGGCTAATTGGCCCCGTTGATCTGGAATTACCCGCCGGGAGAATTGCGGTCCTAAGTGGCGTGTCCGGTTCAGGCAAATCGCTTTTGTTACGCGCAATTGCCGATCTTGACCCGAATGAAGGTCGGGTGGAGCTGAACGGGCGGGCGCGTGGTGATTTTGATGCCACGGACTGGCGCCGTCACGTGGCATTTGTTCCGGCAGAAAGCGGTTGGTGGGCGCAGGGTGTGGATGAGCATTTCCAGGCAGAACCAGATCCCGCCCCACTTTTGGAAACTTTGGGACTTGGCGAGGCGATGCACTGGGATGTTGCGCGCCTTTCCACCGGTGAAAAGCAGCGCCTTGCGCTGGCCCGTGCTCTGCAGATGGACGCTGATGTATTGCTGCTGGACGAGCCCACTTCGGCGCTGGATGCGATGGCCGTCGAAGCGGTCGAAGGGGTAATCAGGGCCGAGGCTGCAAAGGGCAAGGCGGTCTTGCTGGTCAGTCATGATACCACACAGGGCGCGCGTTTAGGGGACGTGTTTTTCAAGCTCGAAGACGGGCAGGTAAGGGACGCGGCATGAACGCCTATATCTCTCTGGATTGGTTTGATTTGACGCTGGCGGCGTTGTTTTTGGTGCTGAACGCAGCATTGTCTATCTGGCTTCGTCTTGGTTTGGCGCGCCAGTTGATTATCGCCGCCGCACGTATGGTGGTGCAGCTTTTGCTTGTCGGTCTGGTGCTGAAGTGGGTGTTTGGTGCAGTCTCGCTTTGGCTGACCGGGGCATTGATGTTGGTGATGTTGGGCTTTGCAACACGCGAAGTGCGCGCGCGGCAGGAAAGACCACTTGCAGGCATTTGGGGGTGGTCAATCGGGGCAGGGGTGATGGCCACGGTGGGGCTGATGGTGACCATATTTGGTCTGACTTTTGCTATTCAGCCTGAACCGTTGTGGTCCCCCCGTTATGCGTTGCCCCTGCTGGGCATGATCTTAGGCAATACCATGACCGGGGTCGCCTTGGGGCTGGATACATTTCTGGGCGCATTGCTGCGTGAAAAAGCAGGTGTTGAGGCGCGTTTGCTGCTGGGGCACACGCGTATGGCCGCGATGCGTCCGCAATTGCGCCGGGCCGTGCGCACCGGATTTACGCCGATTATCAATGCAATGGCCGCCATTGGTGTTGTGTCGCTTCCGGGGATGATGACCGGTCAGATATTGTCCGGCATAGACCCGCAGGAGGCGGTGAAATACCAGCTATTAATCATGTTCCTTCTGGGCGGTGCCACCGGGCTGGGCGTGCTTGGCGCGGTGCTGGCCGGGGCATGGCGCATGACCGATGATCGCCACCGGCTGCGGCTGGACAGGTTAGTGCCCGGTAAATAAAAACACCGCCCGAAGGCGGCGCTGTTTTTTCAGGTACCGTGGACGGCTCTTACCGGCCCCAGTTACGGACCACGCCACAATCCATGTGAACAAAGTTGGAGCCTGAATACTTGCCAACGCCTCCGGCGCTACAGGCCATTGCCGCGCGGAACATCTGGTTGACCGAGCGGTCTTTGAGCCGCAGATCAGCCGCCTGGCCCTTAATGTGCAGAGAATTGCGTGCAACGCCGCGCGAACGGCTGCGCAGCAAGGCATTGGTTTCCGGCGAGCGGTAACCTGAAAGCAGCATATATGGTTCGCCAGTGTCGAGAAGTGCGTGCGAGGCAGCCATGATGTCAACGGTGCGCGTGTCGATCGAGATCGTGGTGTCATTGCGCCAGTCGCGCATGAAGTGATTGACCTCTTTCAACGCTTCTTTGATGTAATCGCCTTCGATCCAGTAAATCGTACGCAGCGCTTCACCAGTGCGACCGGAATACATGGCGATATGGCGAACATCGCCACCCCCACGTAAAAAACCGGCGGCTTTAGAAAATGTCGGGGCGGCCGTGACGGCGGTGGCGGCAAAAGCACCCAAAAGGCCACGCCGCGTTATGGTGCTGTTAGTTGCGCCTGAGTGCGTAAGTTTTGTCATCTTCTTCAGCGTGTCCCATCGCCAATTCACACAAGTTGGGGTTGGCCCCGATCCTGCTATGTTTCGCTTCGGATTTTCCCGATCCCAGTGTTATTTGCGGTCCGGGATGGCCCTTTGCGCGACTACCTTATCCCCAAGGTGCAAGTGGTGTATGACACGGTTCGAATCGCAGGCCAAGCGCAGATTTCCGTCCAAGTGGCAATTCAAGAAAAATCGGCAAAAAATTGCTGAAAATCCAAATGTGTGACAAATCACCCTCAAATGGTGGCCATTAAGGCGCGCCAGGTATGGAAATCCTGACCAAAACGGCTTTGTGAATGGACAGTGACCGCTGTATTCGCAACAACAGACGATTAAGGCGGTCGATTTGCGACCGTTGGTTCGCTTAAAGGTTGCTCTTAATTTACTGGGGTTAGAATGAAGATTACGACTTTACGTTCGCCGGCTCTTACCGGGTTTATTGCGGTTCTGCTCGGTTCCGCAATGCTTCTGTCAGATTTGGGTACGGCACAGGCCCAGACACAGATACAGACGCACAGTCAGATACCGGCCTTTGCCCAGGCTGTTGCCGAGGCCGCCGCGCGTGACGAAGAAATCGCCGCTTTCTATCGAACCAACGGTTACAAACCGATTTGGACAGGAACTGATGAAAGCGACCGGGCGCGCCGTGCGGCCCTTCTTAACGCACTCGCGCGGGCAGACGATCATGGCCTGCCAGTTGCCTCCTATGATACAGAGACGTTGAGGGCCAGTTTGGGTCAGGTTTCCAGCCAACGCGATCTTGGCAGACTTGAAGTTGAGATGAGCCGCGTTTTCCTGCTTTATGCCCGCCATATTCAGACAGGGATTGTCATCCCACGTGAAGTTGACGGTGGCATTACCCGCAAGGTTGACCTGCGCGACCGCACGGATCTTTTGGTTTCGTTTGCAAAATCCACCCCCTCGCGGTTTTTGAAGGAACTGGCACCAACAACCGGTGAATACGCCCGCCTGATGCGCGAAAAACTGCGGCTTGAAAGGTTGCTGGCCGGGGATGGCTGGGGAAAACCTGTTCCTGTCGGTGCGTTAAAACCCGGTTCCAGCGGCAATGCGGTCATCGCCTTACGTAACCGTCTGATTGTCATGGGATATCTGGATCGTTCATCTACGCGAACCTATGATGCGGACATTCAGCGCGCGGTACAGGTTTTTCAATTGGACCACGGGCTGAACCCCGATGGGGTTGCCGGTCAGGGAACGATTAAACACCTCAATACACCTGTAGAAAAACGCCTGCAAAGCATCATGGTCGCGATGGAGCGGGAACGCTGGATGAATATTGAACGCGGCGCGCGTCATGTCTGGGTAAACCTTGTCGATTTCACCGCTGCCATTGTCGATAACGGAGAGGTAACTTTTCAAACCCGCGCTGTTGTCGGACAAAACACCCGTGATCGCCGCAGCCCCGAGTTTTCTGACGTCATGGAATATATGGAGGTCAATCCAAGCTGGAACGTACCACGTTCGATTGCCACCAAAGAATACTTGCCTGCGATGATGGCAAACCCAGCTGCCGCCGGGCATTTGCAACTGATCGATGGCGCAGGCCGCGTGGTGAGCCGCCAGGGCATTGATTTCAGCGCTTACACTGCGCGCACATTTCCATATGATCTGCGTCAGCCGCCATCCAGCCGCAATGCGCTGGGGCTGGTCAAGTTCATGTTCCCCAACCCGCACAATGTCTATTTGCATGACACGCCTGCGAAAAGCCTGTTCCAGCGCGACGTTCGCGCCTTCAGCCACGGCTGCATTCGTTTGCATCAGCCTTTCGATTTTGCCTATGCCCTTTTGGCGCGTCAAAGCGACGACCCTGTGAGTGAGTTTCAGGCTGTTTTAAAAACCGGGCGCCTGACCCAGATCAAATTGGAACAACCCATTCCTGTTCATCTGGTTTACCGCACCGCGATCATGCCCGCCAAAGGCAATGCGCATTATCGCAACGACGTTTACGGTCGCGACGGGCGCATATTTGCCGCTATGCTCAACGCCGGGGTGGTGCTTCGCAGTTTTGAGGGGTAAGCGTTCTGTGAAAGGGTGGGCACCCGTCCCGCCCTGTCAGGAGGCGTGCCATGTCCTTTACATTATCGGAAATTGCAAGGGCACTTGGGGCTGAGGCATTGGGGAATGGCGCTCTGATCATCAGTGGCGTTGCCGAACCTCAGGATGCTGGATCCGGTGATATTGCGTTGGCGATAGACAAGAAATTTGCGGACGCTCTGAGCAAGGGTCAGGCAAAATCTGCGGTTTTATGGGAAGGTGCCGACTGGCAGGAACTTGGACTTGAGGGTGCAATCTGTGTTGGTCGGGGTGCAGCGGCGATGGCCGGACTGACGCAGATGATGGATGCAGGCCCCGATATTGTGCCCGGCATTCATACAAGTGCGGTCATTGATGACAGCGCCATTATCGGGCCCGGAGCTTCTGTCGGACCTTTTGTGGTGATTGGCGCAGATGTGGTGATTGGCGAAAACGCCCGCATCGCGCCACATGTCTCGATTGCCAGGGGTGCAAGGATAGGCGTGAACTGTCTGTTGCATACGGGTGTTCGCATTTGCGCCGGGGTCGAGATCGGCGCGAACTTCATTTGCCAGCCCAATGCAACCATTGGCGGCGACGGGTTCTCATTCAAAACAATTGCCGAGAAAAGCGCGGTTGAGGAGTTGCGTAGAAATATAAGTGGCAAGGCGAATAGTGAAACCCCTGTTAGTGGCTCCAGCCATTGGGCGCGGGTGCATTCTTTGGGCAATGTGGTGATTGGTGACGATGTCGAAGTTGGGTCAAATACCTCTATCGACCGTGGCACCATCCGGGCCACGCGCATTGGCCGCGGCACAAAAATCGATAATCAAGTACAGATCGGCCATAATTGCGAAATTGGCGAGGACTGCCTGATTTGCGGTGCGTGCTCGATCGCTGGGTCTGTGAAAATGGGTGACCGCGTGGTGATGGGCGGGTTGACCGGGGTTGCGGATAATATTTTCATCGGTGATGACGTGATCACCGGCGGGCGCACCACGATCTTTAGCAATGTTCCAGGGGGACGGGTGGTCTGGGGTACTCCAGCAGTGCGGCTGGAAACTCAGATGGCAATAAATAAAGAAATGCGCCGACTGCCGCGTCTTGCCGAGCAAATTCGAAAATTGAATACCCCAACACCAGGTTTCGGAAAAAAAGACTAAATCCACTATTCCTTGTGGTTGAAACTCGATAACTTTACCGCTTTTAGTTGCAAACGAACAGAGCAGGCGGATCTGGTGTCTGTTCGGCTTTTAAAGGGGAGTTTAAGGTGATGAAGTTTGTCAATGTGCTGTGGGTTTGCCCCGGGCCAGAGGATCAAGAATAAACGTTTGGGTGGCAGAATGCGGCGTGTGGTCATTACCGGTCAGGGTACAATTAATGCGCTCGGTCAAAATGTGGCCGGGACCCTTGAGGCAATGCGCGAGGGGCGTTGCGGAATTGGCCCGATAGAGTTTCGCGATGTGGAACGCCTGTCGATCCGCATAGGTGGGCAGGTGCGGGGCTATGAGCCTGAGGCGCATTATAGCCGCAAACAACTGGCCATGTTTGACCGCTTCACCCAGTTCGCCCTGCTGGCGGCAAACGAGGCCATGGGGCAGGCCGGGCTGGAATTTGAGGGAGCGCTGGCCGACCGTGCAGGTGTTGTGCTGGGTAATTCTGGTGGGGGGATGAACACGCTTGATGAAAGCTACCGCGAGGTGTTTGAAGAGCGCAAGAACAAGGTCCATCCCTTCGTTGTTCCCAAACTGATGAACATCGCCCCTTCAAGCCACATATCGATAAAATGGAACCTGCGAGGGCCGGTATTTACGCTGGCTGCTGCCTGTGCCTCGTCCAACCATGCGATGGGGCAGGCAATGATGCTGATCCGCGCCGGTATGGCCGATGTGATGGTCACGGGTGGGACGGAAAGCATGCTGTGTTTTAGCGGTATCAAGGCCTGGGAAGGCCTGCGGGTGATGTCGCGTGAGGCGATAAGACCGTTTTCAAAAGGCCGAAATGGCATGGTGCAGGGCGAAGGAGCCGCGATTTTTGTGTTTGAGGAATACGAACATGCGCGCGCAAGAGGGGCCGAAATTCTGGCTGAAGTCACTGGATTTGCAATGAATTCGGATGCTTCAGATATTGTGATGCCCAGTCAGGAAGGTGCTACGCGCGCCATCCGTGATGCCCTTGATGACGCTTGCCTGAATCCCGCGGATATCGGCTATGTCAACGCCCACGGTACCGGAACTCGGGCAAATGACCGGATAGAATGCGCGGCAGTGGCCGACGCTTTTGGGGCGCATGCTGACAGGTTGATGATTTCTTCGACAAAATCCATGCACGGGCACCTGATCGGCGGCACCGGCGCGGTTGAGCTTTTGGCGGCGATCATGGCTTTGCGCGAGGGGGTAATTGCCCCGACAATCGGGTTTCTTGAACCTGACCCGGACTGCCCGTTGGATGTAGTGCCCAATGAGGCGCGCCAAGCTAAGGTCGACGCAGTCTTGTCAAATGCATTTGCCTTTGGCGGCCTGAATGCTGTGTTGGCACTCGGAAAGGTCTGAGCTGTAATAAAAACGCCGCCCAGAGCCGGGCGACGCTAAGTGCCTAGATATTATGGCTTAGTTCCCCGCAGGAACCGGCAGACTTCCAAATCCGTCAGTGAATCCGGTCAATGACAATGGCAAACGGACTTTGGCGTCCGGCGCACCGGCTGGTACGATTGTAATCGTTGCCTCTGCGCCGCGCTTGAAGTTGGCGACCTCATCTGCAGTCAGACCAATTTGGGCAATACAGCCGACTTGAGTGCAAAACTTGAACGGGTAACGTTTTGCCGGATGGCTGTCGATGGCGATGGTCAGTTGCTGGGTTAAAAGTGTCTGCAGTGGAACAATAACTGTAACCCCCGCAGCCGCTTGAAGACCAGCCGGAAGCGTTAGGATGTTGATTTCGGCAGTTGCCTGGCCGGTCGAATCGTTGAGAAGTTGATAAATGTGGCACGGATCGTCGCCTTCCGGGTTGGCGGTGCATTTACGCTCCCAATCCCCAAAAACTTCGTCCGTATAAGTGGTGCCGGCCGCGCGCTCGCCATCCACAACCTCGCCCATGCTCAGTTCGTTGGTATCAGTGCCGGCTTCCGTGCTGTCTTGCGCCCAGAGGGGGGCGGCCAGCATCAGACCCGTCAGGCCAGCGGCCAGGGTTTTCCACATTGTTCTGCTCATCCAAGAAATTCCTTTTATCAAGCGATCTGGCATTTTGTTATCATGAGTGAAAACGGGTGTCAGGTGGTTTGATACCTTTTTTTTGCGGGAATCCGCCGACTTTTCCCCGGGGAAGTGGTGAATAATTTGCCTTTGGGCAAAGGGAAGGGTTCTGAAAAAGGAAAAGGGCCCGCAAGTGGGACCCTGTTCCATTTATTGTTCTCTCTCCCTATCGGACTGGCCGACATTGAGAAACACTAGGGCACAAGGTCGCAGGGGTCAACGATAAAGCTTGGCCAGAGGTGAAAAAAGCCGCGCCCGAAGGCGCGGCAGTCTGACAGGGAGGAATATATTCAGGCGTAAGAGGACATGCGCCCGAATGCCTTTAGGCTGGCACAAAATTGTTAAGAATGTATGTTCAGCGCAGAAAATACTTACATGTGGCTGAGGGTAATAAAATGCAGGACCGGATTTTTTTAGGTGGCGGCGGCGTTGAATATGCCGAGAAACAGGGGCTTTTGCTGAAATACGCCAACCGCCATGGTCTGATCGCTGGTGCAACCGGCACCGGCAAGACCGTCACCTTGCAGATCCTCGCTGAAGGGTTTTGCGCCGTTGGGGTGCCGGTGTTCATGTCAGATGTGAAAAGCGACCTGGCAGGGTTGTCCGTTGCTGGGCGCGAGGATTTCAAACTGCATGACGCATTTATGAAACGCGCTGCCACAATCGGTTTTGACGACTATAACTATGGATCTTTCCCGGTCACATTCTGGGACCTTTACGGCCAGGCAGGCCACCCGGTGCGCACCACAGTGGCCGAGATGGGGCCATTGCTGCTGGCGCGGCTTCTGGACCTGACCGACGCGCAGGAAGGCGTGCTGAATATTGCTTTCCGGGTCTCGGACGACGAAGGTCTGCCGCTTCTGGATCTCAAGGATCTTCAGGCGCTGCTGGTCTGGGTCGGCGAAAATGCGCGTAAGCTGTCGTTGCGCTTTGGTAATGTCAGCCGTGCCTCGGTCGGTGCCATTCAGCGGGCATTGCTCGTCTTGGAAAACCAGGACGGGCAGATGCTTTTTGGTGAACCAGCGCTGGAATTATCCGATATCATGCGGGTTGACCCGGACGGGCGCGGGCGTATCTCGATCCTGGCAGCGGACAAGCTGATGGGCTCCCCCCGTCTTTATGCAACCTTCCTGTTGTGGCTTTTAAGCGAGCTTTTTGAAGAACTGCCCGAGGTTGGCGACCCGGAAAAGCCGCGTCTGGTGTTTTTCTTTGACGAGGCGCATCTTTTGTTTGACGACGCGCCCAAGGCCCTGATCGACAAGGTTGAACAGGTGGCGCGCCTGATCCGCTCAAAGGGCGTTGGGGTGTATTTCTGCACCCAAAACCCTGCCGATGTGCCCGAGGATGTGTTGGGCCAGTTGGGTAATCGGGTGCAACATGCGCTGCGCGCCTTTACCGCCCGCGACAGGCGCGGATTGCGACAAGCGTCTGACACTTACCGCGGCAATCCGCGTTTTGTCACCGAAGACGCCATTCGTGAGGTTGGGGTGGGCGAGGCCGTGACTTCGATGCTCGAGCGCAAAGGCGCGCCGGGTGTGGTTGAACGCACGCTGATCCGGCCGCCTTCCAGCCAGTTGGGTCCGATAACTGACAAGGAACGCGCGGCCATCATCGCAACCTCGCCAATTGCTGGCAAGTATGAGGCTAAAGTGGACCGGATCAGCGCATATGAAACCCTGAAAGCGCGTGCTGAAGCAGCTGCAAAAGAGGCCGAGATGGCCGAGCGGGCTGAGGAAGAAGCCGATGTCGCAACACGCGAATACCGTACGGGCCGCAGGTATTCAGGTAGCCGGGTCGAGCGTTCAACCTCGCGCCGCCGCCGCAAAAGCGAAAGCTTTGGTGAAGCGGTGGCGGGTGTGGTCATCAAGGAACTGAAAGGCACAACCGGCCGGCGGATTGTGCGCGGTATCTTCGGGACATTGTTCAAGGGACGCTAATCGCCAGAATTTTGCGCCCTCCAGGTTGCCCAGTCTTGTGGGGTATCAAGATCCGTCAGCGCGTGTTTTTCGGGCAGGGCGATCAGCAATGGATCGGCATTCTTCAGCAGATCACGCGCACCCTTGTCGCCACTAAGCTTTTCAAGCCGGCCAAACCAGCTGCGCGGGAACAAAACCGGGTGGCCGGGGTGAGTTCGCGAGCTGCCCCGCACAACGCGAGTGCCGTCAAACGCGTTTAGTATCGCATTCATATCGGCGGTCGAAATATCGGGCATATCGGCAGGTATGATCAACGCGCCTTCGGCCTTGTCCGGCAGCGCCGTGATGCAGCCCTTCAGCGAAGCAGACATGCCCAGATCGGCGTTGGCTATTTCAACTGGCTGCGCTTTGGTCCCGGCAAGACAGCCCCATCTTTCAGGCTTTGCCGATTGGGGGGGAAGTGCAACCAGTACCGGTTGCCTGGTCTTCTCAGCCGCCCGAATCCGTTCAATTAAAAGCGGTGTATGTCCTACCGGCTCGAGCAGTTTGTCCCGCGCACCCATCCGCGTCGATGCCCCGGCCGCGAGGATAACAATCGGCAGATTTGCCATCAGCTGCGCATCCGGGTCATTTCCGGATCAAACAATTGCCGGGTTATCAACCTTGCGGGGCGCATCTCACCGAGGATTTCAATCTCGACCTCCAATCCCTCATGCGCCTCATTCACCGGGACGAAACCCAGCGCGATGGATTTCTCAGCATAATGCGAATAACCGCCGGAGGTGCAAAAACCGACAACTTCGCCGCCAAGCCAGATCGGCTCATAGGCCGTGACATCAGCGTCCGCCGCATCAACCTCAAATGCGCAGAGCCTGCGGGTCGGGGTGTCTTTAAGTGCTGCATCCTTGCCGATAAAATCCGCATCCTTTTCAAGCTGCAAAAACCGGTCCAGCCCGGTTTCTGCGCAGGTATAATCGGGGCCGAATTCACGCAGCCATGCGCCGAAAAACCGGTCAAGACGCAGCGACATCATTGCCCGCATTCCGAAGGGACGCAGGCCCAGATCGGCGCCTGCCTGCCAAAGCGCATTCCACAGGGCGCGTTGTTCGGTGATATCGACGTAAATCTCATAGCCCAGATCGCCGGAATAGCTGACCCGCTGCACCAACGCCTCACAAAGCCCGACGACCATGCGCTTTGCGTCAAGAAACTTAAACGCCGCGTGGCTGACATCCTCGCGCGTCACCCGTGCCAACAATTCGCGCGCTTTCGGTCCTGCAATCTGGAAACCTGTCATGGCGTCCGAGATATTTTCAACCAAGACGCCATCTTCCTCGTGCGCTGCAAACCAACGCATGTGATAGCCTTGCGCGCCGTAGCTTGCGGTTAGGTTGAATTTTTCATCATCCGGACAGGTAGAGCTGCACTCTTCGCTGATGCGCCCCGCTGGCGCCAGCATCGGATTAAGCGTAGTGCGCCCGGGTTTAGGGATGCGCCCGGCCCTGATACGGTCCGGGCAGTCACGCGACC
>JAAEUB010000082.1 GCA_024227755.1 Paracoccaceae bacterium
GGGCGTTGACGAAGCCCTGATCGCGGCAAAACACCTTGTGAACGACAAAACAATCCGCATCGTCGAAGGTGGCGAGGTTGAGTATTTTCACCTGCTTTTCGACGCCCACGAAATTATCACCGCCGCCGGTATTCCCAGCGAAAGCTATCACCCGGCCCATGCCGCAATACAACACGACCGCGAAACACAGGCGGAGTTTACCCGGCTGTTTCCTGAATTAGGCCTGGGACAGTCCAAAGAATGGATGACAGCCCGCCATGTTGCCCGCCAGTTCGAAGGCTGCTTGATTTCCGCCTAGACCTTGGCCAGCCCAACCACGTAATTCTTGCCATAAACCTTGGCGCACTTCGGGCAGGTTGTGTAAAAGAACCAGACATCAGCGTCCTCATTGCCCTGACCGGCAGCCTTGGCTTTCATCACGTCATACCAGTCCCCTGTCTGCCTGAATGACCCCTCAAAAACCGCGGTAACGAAGTCACCCGACAGGGTCACCATTTCTTCGCCTTCAACCGGCTTGTCGCTGGCAAACAGATGCTCGCCCTTCCAGGCGTTGGGATCACGGCTCAGAACAATGTAATTATCCTCGTCAAAATCCGGCTCAAGCTTAGCCATCACACGCCCAAATACCTTGCCCATGTTCACAGGCACGTGCATCACAGATTTTGTTTCGGCGCGCACAAATGGCTTGTCGGCAAAGTGAAGCTCCACATCTTGCCAGCTTTCCGGATCGAACCGCGGACAACACCCTGTGGGATTATCGCTCATGTCATATTTTGGTAGCACGTTAAGTTTCATGATCGCTCTCCTTCCCATATACAATTCTATCACGACGGGTTGTGTTGCGCCTTGACCCCGCGCATTGGGGTGCGCAGAAAGGCCAAATGGTCAGCAAGCCCAAAAAGCGCACTCGGAAAACTTCGGCCCGACGCAAGCCGCCTGCGTGCAAACCTGCGCCGCGCAGGAAATCCGCACCGCGACGTGCACGGCCTGAAAAGCCATATGTGCATCCGCTGCGCCGGCTCTGGCGCTGGACACGGCGGGTGGCACTTGTGACGATTGCGGTGATGTTGCTGTGGATCTCGGCCTATGCGGTTTTTGACCCACCTACCACGCCCTATATCCTGGCCGAGAAATCCCGGCTGGGCGAAGTAGACCGCGAATGGGTGCCGTTGGAAGAGATCAGCCCACATATGGCGCGATCGGTGGTGGCCGCCGAAGACGCAAATTTTTGCATTCACTGGGGCTTTGACATGGCAGCCATCCGCGCGGCAATGGAAGGCGGCGGCGCGCGCGGTGGGTCGACGATTACCCAGCAGGTAGTAAAAAACGCCTATCTTTGGCAGGGCCGTTCATGGCTTAGGAAAGCGCTTGAGGCACTGATTACCCCTGTGGTCGAAGCGGTCTGGACCAAACGACGCATTGTCGAGGTATACCTCAATATCGCTGAATTTGACCAAGGCGTGTTTGGCGTCGAAGCCGCAGCACGCCATTACTTCGACAAAGGCCCCGAAGAATTGTCGGCCACGCAGGCCGCACTTCTGGCTTCTGTTTTGCCCAACCCCAAAGCCCGTTCAGCCTCGCAACCAAGCCAAGCGCAGCGTGGTCGCGCCGCCTCGATCAGCGACGGAGCGGCAACAATCCTCGCAGATGGCCGTGCTGCATGTTTCGAGGATTGAATTGCCCCCACTGATCCGGGCATAAGGAAAAAAACCAAAGCAGACTGACATGAATAGTTTATTTCACTTCGCCCTTTCCCCCGCCTGTCGCAAGGTTCGCCTGTCGCTTGCCGAAAAGAAGATCGAGGTCGAGCTGGTCGAGGAACGTTACTGGGAGCAGGACGCAGATTTTCTGCGTCGAAATCCCGCGGGCAAAGTCCCGGTGCTACGGATGGGTTCAAAAACCATGTCGGAAAGCGCGGCCATTTGCGAGTATATCGAAGAACGTCACCCGACCCCGCCCCTTATGCCCACCGATGCTGAGGGGCGTTATGAAGTGCGGCGTCTGGTTACCTGGTTTGATGATAAATTCCACCACGAGGTGACATCAAAGCTGCTGTATGAACGGGTGCACAAAAAGATCATGGGGCAGTCGCCGGATTCTCGAAATGTAAAAGCCGGGGCCAAAGCGATCCGCTATCATCTGGATTATCTGGGCTGGTTGCTGGATCAGCGTCGCTGGCTGGCCGGAAGTCAAATGAGCCTAGCGGATTTTGCCGCGGCCGCACACTTGTCGACACTGGACTACATTTCCGACGTGGATTGGAACCGTAACGCGAATGTGCATGAATGGTATGCCAAGATTAAGTCACGCCCGGCATTCCGTTCGCTTCTGGCCGATCAGTTGTCTGGCTTTCCGCCACCGGCGCATTACGCTGACCTGGATTTCTGATGACCGGGCCCGTCCCCGAAGATATCTATGCAAAACTGAGAGAGCACGCCCTTTTTGAAGGGTTTGCCGACATCGGTATATGCCGCCCATGGGCAGCACCCGAAACGGCGGCGCGGCTGGCGGCTTTCGTCGGGGCCGGGATGCAAGGCGATATGACCTGGATGGCTGAACGCATGCATTGGCGCGGCGATGCAGCCGCACTCTGGCCGCAAGCGCGCTCGGTTATCATGCTGGCCGAGCCCTACACGCCCAACCATGACCCAATGGCAGTGATGAAACAGACGGATCGGGGCGCAATCAGCGTCTATGCCCAAAACCGTGACTACCACGACATCGTCAAAAAACGTCTGAAACGTGTCGGGCGGTGGCTGATTGAACAAGCGCCGGATGCTGAGATCAAGGTTTTCGTCGATACCGCCCCTGTTATGGAAAAGCCATTGGCAGCAGCGGCCGGGCTGGGCTGGCAGGGCAAGCACACCAATCTGGTCAGCCGCGACCTTGGCAACTGGTTCTTTCTTGGCGCGATTTTCACCACTTTGGAACTGCCCGTGGACCAACCGGGCACAGATAATTGCGGCACCTGCACGTCCTGCCTGGATGCCTGCCCGACCGGGGCGTTCCCAGCCCCCTATCAGCTCGACCCGCGCCGCTGCATTTCCTACCTGACGATCGAGCATAAAGGCCCGGTCGAGGAAAGCCTTAGGCCCATGTTAGGTAACCATATTTACGGCTGCGATGATTGTCTGACCGCCTGCCCCTGGAATAAATACGCCGTTGCGGCAAAAGAAGCGCGCTATCACGCGCGCACCGATTTGGTGGCCCCTGATCTGGCGATGCTTGCCGGTCTGGATGACGCGGGCTTTCGCGCACTATTTTCAGGCTCACCGGTAAAACGCACCGGACGGGCACGGATTTTGCGCAATGTCGCCTATGCAATTGGTAATTCGGGAAATGCAAAGCTGGCCAGCGCCCTGATCCCCCTGACCGCCGACCCTGACCCCGTACTTGCCGAAGCGGCCAGCTGGGCCCTGTCCCAGCTTTAGGTGCCGACGCCTATTCATTGTAAGGTACGTTCATCCGATACGCGGCAACGGCAGCATTGATACCTTCGGCAGCACGGCTTTGCGGGTATGGACCGATCGAGGACGATCCAACCTGATAGGTAATATGTGTGCCGCCACTTGTTTCGCGAAAATCAATCCGAACATCAACGCCCTTTGCCTTAAAGGCATTTCTCAGCGCACGTCGCATATCGCCTTGCGTAACCTGCCCTGAGCGGATTGAATCCCAATGCACAATAGCGACAATCTCAACGCCGAATCCCCTGCCGAAATACTCGCGCAGGCTTTCCGTTGTTATGCCCAGCGGGCGCATGTTCGGATCCTTGGTAATCGCGTAATATGACAGAGACAGCGCCGATGGCAGGATCACCAGCGCTATAATCGCCAAAAGTGTAAACAATCCGCGTTGCTGCCCCATTGCGCATCTCCACCTGTTTCACACAGGCAGGTTAGCGCAATGAGGTTCAGAACTGGTTAAGGGCTATTCGCGCACAAGCTTCTCATACCCGTCTGAGATTTCGCGCGTCAGCGCGCCAACCTCAAAGTTGTAGTCCCCGATCTGCCCCACCGGTGTTACCTCGGCGGCGGTGCCGGTAAGCCAGCATTGCTCAAAGCCTTCCAACTCGTCGGGCATGATATGTCGTTCATGAACCTTGATCTGACGGTCCTTCAGCATGCCGATCACCGTTTGCCGGGTCAGGCCGTTTAGGAAACAATCAGGTGTCGGCGTGTGAACTTCGCCTTCCTTGACAAAGAAGATGTTGGCCCCGGTAGCTTCGGCAACATAGCCGCGATAATCGAACATCATCGCATCCGAACAGCCCTTGGCCTCGGCTGCATGTTTTGACATAGTGCAGATCATATAAAGCCCGGCTGCCTTGGCGTGGCTGGGAATGGTCTCGGGGCTGGGGCGTTTCCATTTTGAGATATCAAGCTTGGCGCCTTTATACTTGGCGTCACCGTAATAATTGCCCCATTCCCAGGCAGCAATCGCCAGGCGTACCGGGTTACGCGCCGACGCTACCCCCATATCCTCGCCCGCGCCGCGCCAGGCAACTGCCCTGACATAGGCATCGGTCCAGCCGTTAGCCTTGAGAACATCATACTTGGCCGCCTCGATCTGATCGACCGTCCACGGGATTTCAAAGTCGATCATACCGGCAGATGCGTGCAGGCGCTGGCTATGCTCAACCGAGCGGAAAATCTTGCCGTTATAACACCGTTCGCCTTCAAAAACCGAGCTGGCATAATGCAGCGCATGGGTCAGGACGTGGATATTGGCATCGCGCCAATCCACCATCTGACCGTCCAACCAAATGCTCCCATCGCGATCATCATAAGCACCCGACATGATCTTTCCTTTCCATTCCGTGCAGCAAACTACCTTGCGGTTTTGCAAATATTGCGCAAGTTAGGTCCGATATGGACATAATATTGCGCGAAAATCGAGAATCACTACCGAATGACCCTTGGAAAGTCAACAAGGCTGACATAAAATCTTCCTACAGGCTCAAATTGATTTCGAGGCAATATCATGGCTGACACACAAGATCCGGGCGGGCAGGGATTGTTGTTCCTCAC
Source organism: Paracoccaceae bacterium (assembly GCA_024227755.1). GTDB lineage: Bacteria > Pseudomonadota > Alphaproteobacteria > Rhodobacterales > Rhodobacteraceae > JAAEUB01. Next base: position 5,031 of record JAAEUB010000082.1, read on the forward strand.
CGATGAGCAACTTCGCAAAGGCATAGAAGCTATGTTTTTCGCCTATCGCGGCTTCACTGCCGACCCCGACCGGATTTTGCAGCACTACGCCTATGGCCGCGCCCACCACCGGACAATTCATTTCATCCGCCGCAACCCGGGCACAACAGTCAACAACCTGCTGGCGGTTCTTGGCGTCACCAAGCAATCCCTCAACCGGGTATTACGCACGTTGATCGAGGATGGTCTGGTCGAAAGCTCGGTCGGAAAGCGCGACAAACGGGAACGCAACCTTAACCTGACTGAGACCGGCGCGACGCTTGAAAAAGAACTGTCTGACGCTCAGCGTGCGCGCATGCGCGCCGCCTATCTGGCCGCTGGTCCCGAGGCGGTTTTTGGCTTTCGCACGGTTCTTGAGGCGATGATGGACCCCGACCTGCGCCGCCATTACAACAAGCCACGAGGGTCGGGTGCATGAGCAATATCGACCAGGCACACCTTTTAATTGTTGATGATGACGAGCGTATTCGCGGATTGCTGCAAAAATTCCTGATCCGTCACGATTTTTGGGTTTCAGCCGCTCGTGACGCCGCCCAGGCCCGTCGCCTGCTTGGTGGACTGGAATTTGACCTTATTGTCATGGACGTGATGATGCCGGGCGAAGACGGCATATCCCTGACCCGGGATTTACGCCTGAAAATCACTACCCCGATACTGCTTTTGACCGCCAAGGGCGAAACCCAGGATCGTATCGCCGGGCTTGAGGCGGGGGCAGACGATTACCTGGCCAAACCGTTTGAACCCAAGGAATTGCTGCTTAGGATCAACGCCATTCTGCGCCGGGTGCCGCAGGTGGCCACCGATACCAGCCCTAAATTCCTGCATCTTGGGCCTGTACGTTATGACATCGAACGTGGCGAGCTTTGGCGCGGCGAGGATCTGGTGCGCCTCACGGCAACCGAAAGCATGCTGATGAATATCCTATCCGACAAACCGGGCGAGCCGGTCAGCCGCGCGGATCTGGTCGAAAAGCTGGGGCGCGGAGAAGACAAAGCCCAGGAACGCGCGGTCGACGTGCAAATCACCCGGCTGCGACGCAAAATCGAAGAAGACCCAAAGCAACCCCGCTACCTGCAAACAGTGCGCGGCGCCGGATATATGCTGGCACCTGAATAGGGAGCTGGTCGGGTGCCTACTGTCCGCTTTGAGCCCAAAGTGGAGGTCTATTTTGGCAACGCGAACGGCGACTTCACGCCATGCCCTAGTTAATTTACTTCTGCGCCTGACTTAACTTTGGTCAAATCCACTCCGCGAAAGATTAGCCACAAGGCCAGCGCCATTTCGTTGATCCAGATGGGTAGCGAAAGGATCGTATCGGTGGTGGAGCCCATCTCGACCAGGCCGAACACGATTAGCAGGGTGGAAGTAAGCAGCATCAGACCACCTATCAGGCCCCATATTGACAATATCGCGGGAACGAGGCGGTAGTGGAAGAGCGCTGGATAGAGGATCAACGTGCTTACGCTAAAAACCAACAGGACCAGACGAAATGTCACGTCGTGGAGCGCAATGGCAATCGCACCGCCGCTGGGTGTCAATAACAAAAGCAGACCGATCGCTGCTATAACACCGATGCTCGCTTCGATCGCCCGAAGGCTAGCGTAGGCCGGTGCCAGAACTCGGGCGCAAAGCCAGAGTATTGGGAAAAGTGTGATCGCGATCCCGGCACTTGCGAGAGCATTAACAATTTCAAGCACAACGCCCAGAACGAAAAGGCCCCTGTGCGTCGTGACATATTCTACGACGTCTGGTGTCGCCAACATCGGTGTAATAATTGTCTGACTTATCATCGTCGCGCCTGTCGCCGTGATGAACAAAAGCCCTGCAACGATGGTCTCGGCCCCATATTCCCTCATTGAACTGTCTCCCCTATCATTCATCCCCAAGCTGAAAAGTCCCTCGCCACAATACACGTCGCAACCCATCTGGGTATGATCTTCATCAATAACCGGGCACTTCGAAACCGCCCAGTCAATTTGGCCAGGTGTTTCGACACTGGGGGTTTTTGTGGACGTCCAGCACCTGATTCATGAACGGCAGCTTCGTCCTGTGAGTTCAACGGGTGGTCGCAACACTTTAATCTTTTAAGAAAGATGGAGTGTTGATCATGAAGTATCGTCAGCGTACGTTTTATACGGACAAACAGAAGTCGGAGATGTGGGATCGGTGGCAGCGCGGAGAGTCGCTGAGCTCGATTGGGCGGGTGTTTGATCGCGCGTCTTCCTCGA
>JAAEUB010000083.1 GCA_024227755.1 Paracoccaceae bacterium
CCCCAGACCGCGAAAAGGCGCGGAACCAAGCGTGATACAAACAGCAGATAGGCAAACACCAAACCGCCCAGGCACCACATGACCATGCTAAGCTGGTAGCCAAAGAAACCGCCGCTTTTAAGCAAGAATGCCAGCGTATCGAAATAGGCGGCGTCAGTTGCGGCACCTGCATACGCTTCACTTAAGGGTGCCAGCAGCAGCATTGAGAATGCCCCAACAACCGCTGTGATCGTTGCTGCAATCACGGCGGCGAAGTATCCGTAGGCCAGAAACGAATTGACCGGCTTGAGGATGGGCAAAACCATAACCGAAAGGCCAATATTCGCCAGGGTATGCACAATAGCCATCAAGAAGACACCTAAGATCAGCGTTGTTCTTTTTGCAAAGATCGTGGCAAGCGCGCCTTCATCATTGACCAGCGCATCCACCATTCCGGTACCCGTGCCATAGCTTAAAAATGCGAGGATAAAGAATACCCCAAAAAACCGCGCAGCCAATCTGGCTGATTTGTCTTCATTTCTCATGTTGTGTCCCTTCGGAATGCAAATCGGTTAGTGCCCGCGGCATTTGATACGCCGGGCTTGGGTGGGTGTTGTTAGGTCTTGCAGAGGGTTTAACGGCCTCGGTGATCTATTTAAATTGACCAATTACGCCAGTTTGATATGCATATTTGCATGGATTGGCGCGCAGTAAAATTTGACTGGAACAGGGCACGGGCGTTTCTGGTGACGGCTGAAGAAGGGTCATTATCCGCTGCCGCGCGCGCGCTTGGCATGGCACAGCCCACGCTTGGGCGGCAAGTTGATGCGTTGGAGCAAGAGCTGAAGCTGGTTTTATTCGAACGGGTTGGGCGAGGCCTGACCCTGACACCCAGCGGGTTGGAATTACTGGATCATGTGCGCGCAATGGGCGACGCAGCCAGTAAAGTTTCGCTTTCTGCTGCGGGCCAGTCGCAGTCAATCGAAGGTTTGATCTGTATTGCCGCCAGCGAGACCTATGCCCTGCATATACTGCCGCCGATCATCGCAAAATTGCGACGGTTGGAGCCCGGGATCAATATTGAGATTGTAGCCTCAAACACGCCAAGCGATCTGCGCCGGCGTGAGGCCGACATCGCCATCCGCAACTTTCGCCCGTCCGAGCCGGACCTGATCGCCAAAAAAATCCGTGATGTTCCTGCACGCCTTTATGCAACGCCGCAATATATTGAAAACATTGGCAATCCTAAGCTGCCCTATGATTTGCGCAATGCCGAGTTCATCAACATAGACAATACCGGTGCCCTGATCACTGGGTTGGGGGCAATTGGTATTAGCGTGACCAAGGCAAACTTCCCGGTTATGACCGAAAGTTACAATGTGATGTGGGAACTGGTTAAGCAGGGCGTCGGCATCGGCATTCTGGATGGAAATATCGGCGACGCTGAGCCTTTGGTCGAACGGGTTCTACCGGACATGGAGCCCATGATGTTTCCGATTTGGCTGGTTGCGCACCGCGAACTTAACACCAGCCGCCGCATAAGAATGGTGTTCGATCTGCTGGCCACGTCTCTGGCAGGGGATTAAGAAAGGGCTGGCGGCATCGGGTTTTCAGGGCAAGCAACCGGCGGGCCTTGCCGTGGCAAAATTACCCACTTCGATAGTAATGCCAAAAATGTGACATTGAGAACTGCCCGCACCGGTGTTACGGTTTTCATATCCCAGCGCCGGGGTTTCGCGGCGCGCCCCAGAAGGAGGACAATGTCCTGTCTCAATCCGTACTGGCAGTTGGCGACACAACTGCACGAGCGCGCCACATGAAGGGCGCAAAAATCAATGGCACGGGCCAGACCCTGCTTGAGCACATCCAATCATCGCTGAACGACGACAAGGCCGAAGATATTGTGATCATTCCCTTGTCTGGCAAATCCGAAATGGCGGATCATATGGTGGTCTGTTCGGGCCGTTCATCACGTCAGGTGGTGGCGATTGCCGAAAAGCTGAATGACCGGCTGAAGCATGAGCTTGGGCTGATCTCAAAGCTTGAGGGCAAGGATCAGGGCGACTGGGTGCTGATCGACGCAGGCGACGTGATCATACATGTGTTCCGCCCGGAAGTGCGTGAGTTTTATCAGCTTGAGAAAATGTGGATGGGTCCCGGAGCCAACATAGGCGCACATAGCACGCAAAACTGATGCGGGTGCATTTATGCGCAGTGGGCCGGATGCGCGGCGGGCCGGAACGCTCGCTGCTGGACGATTACCTGACACGCTTTGATCGCACCGGGCGCGGGCTTGGCCTTGGGCCGGTAAGCGAACATGAGGTTGCGGACCGCAAAGGCGGCGGCATGGCAAGCGAAGCCGAGGGGCTTTCACGGGTGGTGCCGAAGGGCGCGCTTTTGTGTGTTCTGGACGAACGCGGAAAAGTACTGACGTCGCCGGATTTTGCAAACTTGCTGAGGCGCTGGCGCGATGAAGGACGCGGCGACGTGGCCTTTGTCATCGGCGGTGCCGACGGCATTTCGCCTGAGTTGCGCGCACGGGCGGATTACAAGCTCAGCTTTGGCAAAATGGTCTGGCCGCATATGCTGGTGCGGGTGATGCTGGGCGAACAGCTCTACCGCGCCGCGTCAATACTGGCGGGGTCACCTTATCACCGGGAATAGGACCGGCAGTTCATTGCCAGCGGCGGTTGCCCTTACCTGAGCGTGGCCATAAATAAGGGCGCAAACCCCCGGAGGTCTGTATGCGCAAGATTAAGCCCGTTGTTTTATGTATCCTTGATGGCTGGGGCCTGCGCGAGGAGCGTGAGAATAATGCTCCGGCTCTGGCGGATACGCCAAATTTCGATCGTCTGATGGAAGATTACCCCAACGCGACCCTCATAACCCACGGGCCGGATGTCGGCCTGCCAAGCGGGCAGATGGGAAACAGTGAGGTTGGCCATACCAATATAGGTGCTGGCCGGGTGGTGGCGATGGATCTGGGGCAGATTGATCTGAGCATCGAGGATGGATCGTTTGCGCAGAATGCCGCTTTGGGTGATTTCGTCAACGCGGTTAAAACCTCGGGCGGCATGGCACATCTGATGGGGCTGGTCAGCCCCGGAGGGGTTCATAGCCATGAGGCTCATATCCTGCACGCCGCGGCAATTATCTGTGATGCAGGGGTACAGGTGGCCATTCACGCCATCACCGACGGGCGTGATGTTGCGCCGAAATCGGCCATGGAAAGCCTGGCCGCGTTTGAGGCGGCATTGCCCAACGGCGCGCGTATCGTGACGGTTAGCGGGCGCTATTACGCGATGGATCGCGATAACCGCTGGGAACGGGTGGAGCTGGCATACCGGGCGATGATGCTGGGCAAGGGCGAAAAGGCGGCAAATTCGGGCGAGGCGATAAAGGCGGCTTACGAACGCGGGGAAAGCGATGAGTTTATCGCGCCTACTGTTCTGGGAGATTTCACCGGGGTCAGCGATCAGGACGCCATTTTCTTTGCCAATTTCCGCGCTGACCGGGCCCGCGAGATTCTGCGCGCAATTGGTGAGCCAGGCTTTGATGCTTTTGACACCGACCCGCGCCCGAACCTTGCAGGCGTTCTGGGCATGGTCGAATACAGCGAGGGTCATAATGGCTATATGACGACGGTGTTCCCTTCGCGAGATATTGTGAATACGCTGGGGGCCTGGGTGGCAAAACACGGCCTGACACAGTTTCGGCTGGCCGAAACTGAAAAGTACCCACATGTCACATTCTTTCTGAACGGTGGCAAAGAGACGCTTGAGGTAGGCGAAGATCGGTATATGGCACCCAGCCCCAAGGTGGCCACCTATGACCTGGCTCCGGAAATGTCGGCGGGTGAGGTGACCGAGCACTTGGTGGTGGCAATCCACAAGGGCTATGACCTGATCATCTGCAATTATGCCAATCCCGACATGGTCGGCCATACTGGTGATCTGGCCGCTGCGAGGCGCGCCTGCGAGGCGGTGGATCAGGGGCTGGGGCAGGTGATGGCGGCTTTGGAAAAGGCTGGGGGGGCAATGATCGTAACCGCCGATCACGGCAATTGCGAGGTTATGGTCGACCCTGTCACCGGTGGACCGCATACCGCCCACACCCTAAGCCCGGTGCCGGTGATCTGCTTTAACGCCTCTGGGGTCAGCGGTGTCAGGCCGGGGCGCCTTTCAGACCTTGCGCCAAGCTTGCTGGAACTGATGGGGCTGGAACAACCGGGTGAGATGACCGGGCAGAGCCTTCTGGTTCTCGGGTGAGGTTCTTGATTTCCTTTCAAACCAGACATGGCGCAAAAACACGAGGGCGCAAGCCGCTTCGAAGCGGCTTGATCAAGTGGTTTCGAAACCACTTGGGACGCGATTTCGAAATCGCGTTTCTTAAGGCCTTTCGAAAGGCCTTTTACCCTGCCGTCACTGTTTCGCTTCTTACCCTCAGCCTTCCTGCATTCGCCCAAACCAGCCCCGCCGACAGTGCGCGCAATGCAATTACCGCTTTGCAAGAGGCGGCAACGGAATTACGTGCCGCCGAGGGTGCGCGTGACCGGGTGACGGCCCTTACCCTGACCGTACGCGCTTATGAGGCCGGGCTGGACGCGATGCGCGAGGGACTTCGCCGCGCAACCATTCGCGAGGCCAGCATCCGGGGCGTTTTTGAGGCCGAACGGGACCGCCTTGCAAGCCTTCTGGGCGTATTGCAATCGATCGAAGCCTCGCCTGCACCGATCACGTTATTGCACCCTTCCGGTCCGGTCGGGGCGGCACGCTCGGCGATGATCATGGCGCAGGTGGCCCCTGCCTTGCAGAAAGAGGCCGAAAACATCCGCCTGACATTGGAAGAGGTTGAGGTCCTGCGCAGCCTGCAACAAAGCGCGGTCGACGTGCTCGAGGACGGTTTATCCGGTGCACAGGACGCGCGCGCCGCCCTCTCACTGGCGATATCCGAGCGGCGCGACCTGCCACGCCGGTTTTTCGCTGACGAGGCGCAAATGCAGGCGCTGATCAGCTCAACCGAAACACTGGAAAGCTTTGCCAGCGGTTTGATGAGCGTTGACCTGATCCCCGGCACCGCCGACACGGGCCAGATTATCGGATTTGCCGAACAAAAAGGTCATCTGGATCTGCCGGTTCTGGGGCGGGTTTTGCGCAGCTACCTAGAGGCGGACGCAGCGGGCATCACCCGGCCCGGCCTGATCCTTGCCACTCGCCCCCTGTCACTGGTCACCCTGCCTATCCCCGCAACCATACGCTATTCCGGGCCACTTCTTGACTATGGTCAGGTTGCCATTGTCGAACCTGGCGAGGGCTATCTGATCGTAATGGCTGGTATGGGGCAGGTTTTTGGCGAAGTTGGCGAGGTGCTGGCACAGGGCGCGCCCATTGGCATGATGGGCGGTCAGGCCGCCAACGCTCAAGCATATTTGATGGATCAGGGGCAAGGAAACGGCGCAGACAGTACAGAAACCCTGTATATTGAGATAAGAGAGAGCGGAACGCCGGTGGACCCCGGGATATGGTTTGCGCTAAACGGTGAGTAACTTTCGGCCCCCGAATGGCCCGGATGACCCAATTAATGTGAGGCAAGATGAAAAAGTTTATAATGGCCGCCATCGGCGGAACGCTGGCAGGGACACTCCTGACCACACAGATCGCCGGGCCGCTGATCGCGCAGGACGATGAACGCAATGCAAGCATTTATGAACAACTGGACCTGTTTGGGGATGTGTTTGAACGTATCCGCGCCAATTATGTCGAGGATGTAAACGAAAGCGACCTGATAGAGGCCGCGATCAACGGCATGCTGCAATCACTGGACCCGCATTCAAGCTATCTGGCACCCGAAGAGGCCGAAGATATGCGCGAACATACCCGCGGCTCATTCGGTGGGCTGGGCATTGAAGTAACCCAGAAAGAGGGCTGGGTTGAAGTGGTATCACCGATGGACGGCACCCCGGCCTTTGAAGCAGGCATTGAGACCGGTGACATCATTACCCATGTGGACGGCGAAAACCTGTTTGGCCTGACCCTGGACGAAGCCGTGGTTCTGATGCGAGGTCCTGTTGGCAGCGAGATCATCATCACCGTGGTGCGCGAAGAGGTCGACGAACCCTTTGACGTCACCATTATCCGCGACGAGATCAAACTGACCGCCGCCACCGTACGCGCGGTTGGCTCGACCGTAGTGCTGCGCCTGACAACTTTCAACGACCAGACATATCCGAACATGTCCGAAGGGCTTGAGGAAGTAGTTGCCGAAATGGGCGGCATCGAAAACGTCGACGGTTTCGTGCTTGATCTGCGCAACAATCCCGGTGGCCTGGTCAGTTCTGCAATTGCGGTGGCGGATGCCTTCCTTGAAGAAGGTGAGATTATGTCGACCCGTGGCCGCGATCTGGCGGAAAGCGAACGTGTCAATGCCCGCGCAGGCGACCTTGCCCAAGGCAAGCCGCTGGTGGTGCTGATCAATGGTGGTTCGGCTTCTTCATCCGAGATCGTATCGGGCGCACTTCAGGACCATCGCCGCGCGATCATTGTGGGCGAAAAGAGCTTTGGCAAAGGCTCGGTGCAATCACTGATGCCCTTGCGTGGCGACGGGATGATGCGCCTGACCACAGCACGGTATTACACGCCCTCGGGCCGGTCAATTCAGGCGCTGGGCATCTCGCCCGACATCGTGGTGGAACAGCCGCCGCGTCGGCCGGAAACCGACGAGGAGGAAAATGCTGCACTTGAACGTTTCAACCGTTCCGAGGCCGACCTGCGCGGATCACTGAACAACGACAGCTTGACCGAAGACCAACGCCGCCAGATCGAGGAAGAACAAGCCGCCGCTGAAGAAGCAGCAAAACTGCGCGATGACGACTTCCAGTTAAGCTATGCGGTCGATCTGCTGCATGGTCTGACGGCACTGGCCGCGGCACAATAGGCAAACGAAGGGCCGCCGCGCA
>JAAEUB010000084.1 GCA_024227755.1 Paracoccaceae bacterium
CCCAGGGGATGCATCCGGGTTTTGCTTCGGCATAAACTTCTGCCGCCCACCTGATCTTCTCTTTGGGGACCCAGGTAATTTCCTCGACTTTTTCGGGTGTGTAGGCCTGGATGTGCTGCCGTAGCTCCTCAAAGCCGACAGTCCAGGTATCGACAAATTGATGGTCGTAGAGATTTTCATTAATGATAACATGGATCATTCCCAGCGCCAATGCCAGTGAAAAATCACCGCGGCTTGTTTCAAGCGTGATCGCGGTGGTCAGGACCCTCGTGGCGTGGTCGATGTTGCCGCCAACGATCATGATCGCTCCAACCTCGCCTATGCCACGCCCGAAACCAGCCAGCGATGCGGTCAGCAATCCGCTGCGACCATCGTGCAAAAGCGTTTTGATTTGCTGTGTACGGCTGGCATCCAGCGCATTTAGAAGGTCGGCGTATTCTGCCCAAAGGTCACGCATGACCTGATACGAGATCGACGCAATTAGCGGCACCAGAATGAATACCTGTGCCAGGATCATCGCAGTGGGGGTGAACAGCAGACCAAAGACGCCAAACGGCCCCGTGCGCGAAAACATCAGATAGACAAAAAGCCCCACCACCACTGGCGGCAACCCCATCAAGGCGTTGATAACAATGATAAACGCCCGATGTCCGCGGAAATTATGCACCGCCAGCCATGCCCCCATTGGCAAGCCAATGGCTGACGCGATCACAACAGCACTGAGCGTGATGCGCAGTGAACGCAAGGAAATCTCGATCAGGTCACGATCGAGGGAAAAAACCAGCCGCGTGGCTTCTGCCATAGCTTGCAGGATTTCGTTCATGGCCCCTTGTCCGCCGCTTGCATCCACCGACTTTATAATGGTCGGGTCGCGGAGTACCAGAGTGTTTCAGTGGGTAACTTGCGGTTTTCTTACCGGCAATTGGCCAATTCTTTTGCCAAATCAAGCAAAAGCAACTGGTAAAGGTCGGGTCCGGGTGTAAGCACGCTGCCAATAGGATCGCCGCTGACAATCTGCGCGTCAGAGCCATCAAGAACGTTCGCGATCAGCCCGGACGAGGCTCCGGGTTCGGACAAAAGGCAAGTAATGCCGGCGTTCAACACCCAATCATGTAGCTGCGCCAGATGGGCAGGTCCGGGCGGGGCCGCATCACCGGGCAACAGGGTGCCCGACGAAGGCAGGGCAAAAGCCCGTTCAAAATACTGAAAAGAATCGTGATAGGTGATGTATTTCAAGCCCTCAATCTGGGTAAGCTGCGCCCTGATCTGCGCCGCCATCTGATCAATTTCAGCCAGCGCCAGCGCCGTGTTTTCACGGTATATTGCGGCATTTTCCGGGTCTGAGGATGACAGCTGTTCAGCAATCTCCTGCAGCCAGGTCTTGGCATTGTCCGGGTCCAGCCAAAGATGGGGGTCAATGCCGGTTTCACCATCACGAAGGGGCAAGACCTTTGTCCCCGGCACATCCCTAAGGGTGATTACCCCAGCCTTGCCCGTCAATGTTTCTATCGGTCCCACCAGCCACGGGGTTAGGTCGTCGCCGACCCAAAACACCAGATCTGCACTCTCCAGAGCAAAAGCCTCGCTTGGTCGCAAGGCATAGGAATGGGGCGAAGCACCGGGGGGCAGGATCAGGTCGGGGGTTGCGATCTCCTGCATCACCATGGCCACCAGTGAATGGACCGGCGCGATATCTGTGGCAACGCGCGGCGGATCGGCGCGCAAAGGCAGGGATGTGGCCACAAGGGCAAGGGCGGCTAAGAATCTAAGCATGGCTTTTTGTTGTCTTATTACACTTACTGCTTGTTAGGGTGGATATTATAACATATCAACCCTAAAACACGGCACGGGGGGATTATGAGCGCATTTGGATTTACCTCCCACGATCACGCGGCCTGCATCAGTGCTGGTGTCGCACAGGCCGCGACCGCTTGTCAGGCGGCGGGTTTGCAATTTACCCCCGTCAGGCGGCGGGTGCTTGAGATCCTTCTTGCAGAACATCGCGCCATGGGGGCCTATGATGTGTTGGAGCATTTGCGCCGTGAAGGGCTGGGTTCGCAGCCTCCCGTAGCCTACCGCGCCCTTGATTTCCTTGTAAAAAACGGCTTTGCCCACAAGATTGAACGGCTGAACGCGTTCATCGCCTGTACGCGCTCAGGCAAAGACCACGCGCCGGTCTTTCTGATTTGCAGCAGCTGTGCTTCGGTCATGGAAACCACCTGGGAACCTGGGGAAAGCCAACTGGGCGTGGCTGCGGATGCGGTTGGCTTCAGCGTTAATGCGGTGGTGGTCGAAGCGATGGGAACCTGTCCCGCTTGCCGCGCGGATATTGGCCGATGAGCCTTGTCGAGATCAAAGACCTGAATATACATCTGGGCGGCAAAAGGGTGCTGTCTGAAGTGAATTTCAACCTTGAGACAAGCGAGATCGTCACCATAGTCGGCCCCAACGGCTCGGGTAAATCCACATTTTTGCGTGCCATTATCGGCGCGGTGCATCCCTCGTCAGGGTATGTACGTCTGAAAAAGGGGCTGCGCATAGGATACGTGCCACAAAAGCTGGCGATAGATCCGACATTGCCGATGCCGGTTCGAAGGTTCCTGTCGCTGCCGCACCGGGTGAGTGAGCAGGCGTCTGGCGAGGTTCTGGCACAAGCCGGGGCGCAGGGGTTGGAAAACATGCAGATGGCCGACCTTTCGGGTGGGCAGTTACAACGGGTGCTGCTGGCGCGTGCATTGTTGAACGCGCCCGACCTGTTATTGCTGGATGAGGCGACGCAAGGACTGGACCAGCCCGGCTCGGCCAATTTTTATCGGCTGATCGAAGACGTTCGTGCCCGGCTGAATTGTGCTGTGCTGATGGTCAGTCACGAGTTGCATGTGGTGATGAGCGCGTCCGACAGGGTAGTTTGCCTAAATGGCCATGTTTGTTGTCAGGGGCGGCCGGAACATGTCGCCTCGGCACCGGAATACCGTGCTTTGTTTGGCTCGGGCACCCACGGTGCTTTGGCGCTTTACCGCCATGAACACAGTCACGCCCATGATAATTGTGACCACGATTATGGTCATGCGCATGGAGGGGATGAGGCATGAGCATATTTGCCCCCTTTCTGATCCGCGCCGCGCTTGCCGGTCTGGCTGTGGCGCTGGCGGCGGCCCCGTTGGGGTGCATGATTGTCTGGCGGCGCATGGCATATTTCGGCGATGCCATTGCTCATGGTGCCATATTGGGCGTAGCACTTGCGCTGGGCTTTTCGGTGTCAATCACCGGCGGGGTGTTGGTGGTGACGGCGTTGATGGCGTTGGCTGTATCCGCGCTGGCAGGGCGCAGTTTCGCGGTTGACACGCTGTTAGGTGTGATGGCGCACTCGGCGCTGGCATTCGGGCTGGTGGCGGTTTCATTCATCAAGGGTGTGCGCATCGACCTGATGGCCTATCTGTTTGGCGATATTCTGGCGGTTTCCTTGGGCGATCTGGTGGTAATCTGGGTCGGGGCGCTGATGGTGCTGGCTTTGATCGCCTGGCGCTGGTCGGCTCTTTTGTTGTCGTCAGTAGACCCGGACCTTGCCATTACCAGCGGCATTAATCCACGGCGCGAGCGGTTAATCCTGACCCTGGCGCTGGCGCTGGTGGTGGCGGTGGCCATCAAGGTGGTGGGCGCACTTTTAATCTCGGCCATGCTGATAATTCCCGCCGCCGCTGCGCGTCCATTATCCGCAACACCCGAGCGTATGGCGTTGATCGCTCTGGTTATCGGAGCGTTCGCCTCGTTGGGCGGGCTGGTATTGGCCTTTTACGTCGACAGCCCGGCGGCACCGACCATGGTCAGCGTTGCAGCAGGCTTGTTTGCGGTGACGAATATACTGGCACTGGTGGTGAAATTCCGGCAACGCTAGGCCAGAACCCGGAGGCGTCATGCTCATAGCTCAGATCAGCGACCTACACCTGCCGGCTACGGGCGAACTGACCTTTGGCCATGCACGCGCCGAAAGCGGTGCGGCGTCACGGTTTAACAAGTGTTCGCCGGGCTACTTGATGCACCAATTGACACGGGCCGGAACACCGGTGACGCATGTGGCGCAAGTGCCGCAAAATGAAACCAGCTTCCCTTTCGCGCCCTTGAGCTGACGAAACATGTTCAGCACCCTCATATTGGTCAAAATCGCCTGCACTATGGCGGCGGTTCTTGGCCTTTCGCTGGTTGCTGAACGCGTATCAGCGCGCGCCGCCGGGGTGCTTGCGGGCTTTCCCCATGGCATTGCGATTGTGCTTTACTTCATCGGGGTTGAGCAGGGCGCTGATTTCGCCGCCGAAGCTTCTTTGTTCGCCGTTGCCGGGCTGGGTGCCAATGTTGTGCTGGCCTTTGCTTTTGCCCGTCTTAGCGAACGACCGGTGGGGCTGGCCGCCATCGGGTCGATAGCGGCGTTTTTAGCTGTGGCCGGGGTTATGCGGCTGATCGCGCCGGGACCGGTACTTGCGGCACTTCTGACGTTGGCAATTATATCGGCGGTGTGGTGGCTGCTGCGCCGTGGGAACCACCGTGAACTGAGCGTAAAGCCAGCCATCGGGCCGGGCGAGCTTTTACTGCGCGCCGGTTTTGCTGCCGCTATTGTGGTGTTCATCACCGGAATTGCCGCCTTGCTTGGACCCGAAAAAGCCGGACTTCTGGCCGGGTTCCCCGTGGTGACATTCCCGCTTTTGGTGATCATGCATGTGCGACACGGCTCGGCTCAGGTCAGCGCCATTGTGCGTCATTATCCCTTCGGCATCGTGTCACTGTTGGTCTTCACCCTGACAGTATCGTGGGGATTTTCGCACCTGGGCGTAGGGTTCGGCACCCTGGTTGGGCTGGGGGCGGCTTTGCTGTACCTGGCGATTGCCTCGGGGGTAAAAGCACGTCTGGCAGGGCGCTAAAGCCGCACTTGCTTTCTTCTAAGTCCTGCCCAGCATGTCGTTTTTCGTCCGTTTTGCCGTTTTTATTGCGGATAGGCTCAGATGCAGGTGGCAGGATCAAGTGTGGCCGGATGACTGATGTTCCGGCTGCGGGCGGCTTCAAAGGAATGGTGCAAATGGGTAACGACGAGGGGAGCAAAAGGTCGAAAGCACGCCGCGGGCGCCGCGAAACGGCGCGCGTTGCCAACGCACATATGCATGTGCCTTACATCACACGGAAAATTCGCCCCTATGATCTGCTGGACGAGGAAAGCCTGACCGCGATCGAGGCCGCCTCTGAACGCATCATGTGCGAAATCGGTTTTGAGTTCCGCGATGACCCGGAAACCGTCCGGCTGTTTCGCGAGGCAGGGGCAGATGTAACCGAGACCTCAATCGACGTCTGGCACCTGAAATTTGAGCCGGGAATGATCCGCCAGATCATGTCAACGGCACCCTCGCGTTTTACCCAGCATGCCCGCAATCCGGCCAAGACGGTCGAAATTGGCGGCGACGCCACAGTGCTGGCGCCGTCCTATGGCAGCCCATTCGTGATGGATCTGGACAAAGGGCGACGTTACGGCACGATCGAGGACTTTGAGAATTTCGTGAAATTGGCGTATTCTTCGCCCTGGCTGCACCATTCTGGTGGTACGATTTGTGAGCCGACCGACCTGCCGGTAAACAAACGCCATCTGGATATGGTTTACGCCCATCTGAAATACTCGGACCGTGCCTTTTTGGGGTCAATCACCGCGCCAGAGCGCGCCGAGGATAGTATCGACATGGCGCGAATTGTGTTTGGCGCAGATTTTGTCGACAAAAACTGCGTGATCATGGGGAATTTCAACACCACAAGCCCCCTTGTCATTGATGGTGTCACATCCGCGGGTATCCGCGCCTATGCGGCCGCAGGGCAGGGATCGATCCACCTGCCGTTCCTTCTGGGCGGGGCCGTGGCACCCTTAACGATGGCAGGTGCGGTGGCGCAAAATCTGGCGGAAAGTCTGGTATCTGCAGCCATTACTCAACTGGTTCGCCCCGGAGCCCCGGCGATCATTGCGTCGTTTCTATGCACGATGGACATGCGCTCGGGCTCGCCCACCTTCGGCACACCCGAGCCAGCACTTGGGTCACTGGTTATGGGGCAATTAGCGCGGCGTCTGAACCTGCCGCTGCGCTGCGCGGGTTCTTTCACCACCTCGAAATTACCTGACGCCCAGGCGATGAGCCAAAGCGTGATGTCACTGATGTCGGCAATCCAGTCGGGGGGCAATTATCAGTTGCATTCGGCTGGGTATCTTGATGGGCTTTTGTCGATGTCTTACGAGAAATTCATGCTCGATACAGACATGTTGGGGGCTGCGCACGCCTATTACCGCGGCATTGAAGTGAACGAAGATACGCTGGGTCTTGAGGCTTTGGCCGAAGGCGGGCCCGGCGCGCATATGTTTGGCACCGCCCATACGATGCGCCATTATCAAAGTGCCTTCTGGGATAGCGCACTAGATGACAATCAGCCCTGGGAAACCTGGGATGAGACTGGCGGGGCGGACATGGCAACACGCGCCAATAGAGGTTGGAAGAAAGCATTGGCAGATTATCAAGCACCCGCTTTGGATGAGGGTATTGATCAGGGATTGCGGGACTTCATGGCCAAGAAGAAAGCGCAAGTCGAGGACGGGTGGTATTAAGGGTTTCGCGGCGCTGACGCGCCACGACAGGGGCGAGGG
>JAAEUB010000085.1 GCA_024227755.1 Paracoccaceae bacterium
AACCTTAAAATTGCAACTGGAGGCCTGTTGCGGCGCCCTGGACATCGGCGGTCGCGTTGATATCTCACCCCGGCAAGTCAGGGACATATTTGAAAAAGGCCGACAATTGGCAGCAAAATTTGAGGATTCTCATTCTATGCTGCGTCTTCACGAGGACATGGCTGGGCGATTAGGATGGTGGGGCGACTTCGCGGGTCAGCGACATTATCTTAATGAGGCAACAATTATCGCTGAGAAAGTGCCCGATCCTGAGATAAAGCTTGGCCTTCTGCAACGCCGGTATGTCGCAGAATTTCACCAGGGCAACCTCGGATCAGCCTTGTCGCTAATTGAGGAAGGGATAGCCGGCTGTCAAACCGCGGAGTCGGCCCTGCCTGGCCCGGTTTTCAAGCGACTTTTACGGTCTTTTCTGCTCGCCAGGGCAAATGTCTTGGCAATGACAGGTAAACTTAAACAGGCGGGGACACTGATAGATCAAGCGTCGCATCTGATGGCCTCAGCAGACCTATCCCAACAAGACTCACGCACCACCCATACCGAGGCACTGATCCGCGCCAACCTCTCCATCTATAGCGGTGATATCGATGCCAGTTTGCGAGATGCCCGTCTTTTCGTAGAACTGGCAAATCGCTCAGGCTCTACCTGGGCCATTGCCGTTTCAGCTTCAACCCTTGGCAGGGCGCATCTCACAGCTCAACGTTGGTCGCAAGCGCGGGAGTCACTCGAGTCCGGACTGGCGCAGGCCAGGCAGCACAAGCTCGGCCTGGAGGCGGAAGCCTCCTACCTGGCTCTTTTGGCAGAAGCCCTGACCGGATGTGGCGATCTGGAGCAGGCCCTAGCAACCGCCGAGGAAGCCGTCGCAGTGGCGTGCCGCAAACAAACCCTTTTCTGGGAGTTGCAGGCCCAGATCGCCCTGG
>JAAEUB010000086.1 GCA_024227755.1 Paracoccaceae bacterium
CAGACCGGCAGGCGTGGTGAATATCCAATCGGCGACGACAACTCCAGACGAGACCGAGTGGATGGTTTCAACCCGCCCGGTGCGCCATGCCCAGACCATCTGAAACGCAGTACCGATGCCAGTGCCGAAAAGCACGGTTGAGGACAGGATATGCAACCATTTGGCGGTCAGATAGGGGTCCATCAGCGCTCATCCTCAAGTATGGCGGATACGGCGATGAGTGCGAGAACAGGTATGTTTTTCAACAGCCCGCCAAGGGGCAATAGCCACAGCGCCGGGGCAAGTAAGGTGAAGGCGAGCGTATAGCCAGCCACCATCGCCGCTTGCAGGCCCGCCATCAAACGGGGTCGCCAGCCGCGTATGAGCGCGGCGGCAATAATGAGATCTATGATGCCTCCGCCACGAGCAAATATCGTCAGAAGGCTATCAGGCAGGGCGCTTTCGATAAGCGGCAGAAACGCCTCGGCGGGTAGGGTCAGGCCGATTATACCTGAGGCCAGCCACATAAACGCCAGCACCAATCGCGCAACCGGGCGCATCAGGTAAAGGCGGGCGTGCCAGAGGTCTTGGCTTCCGGCCGGGCGGGTGGTGAGGAAGGTTGAAAACCCGCGTGGAGCAAGGCCAAGCCGGGTACAGATCGCGGCCTCGTCAGCCTCGGCCCCGTGTTCCAACTGCGCCACGGCGGTGCGTGAAATCGGACCAAGCTGCATGGCGTCGCCAATCGCACCAAGGAACCCGGCCAGCTTTGTCGGCAAGGACAAAACCCGCACCGGGGAAAGCCCCATCCAGCCACGTAATCCCGCCAGCATCTGGCGCTGGCTTACCCGTTCGGGCCCGCCAATGTCATGCGGGCCGGGGCCGGGATCTTTATCTGGCGTGGCTTCAAGACAGGCGATCACGGCAATTGCCAGATCATCCGCATGGACCGGGTTGAACACCTGATCGCCCCGGCCAACAACCGGGGTGACAAAGGGTAAGGTAGCCAGAGCGCGTGCCAGCGAAGTGCCGCCATAGGACGTGTCAGCCATCACCAGACCGGGGCGCAGGATGGTGACCCCGGCGGCCTTTGCCACTTGTTCACCTTCGCGTTTCGTCTGCGCAAACAGCGTTTCGGCGTTATCTATACCAATGGCAGAGACAAGAACTGCGCGCGCGCCCCCGTGCATCGCGGTGTAAAGGGCTTTAGGCGCGTCTCTGTGCACCGCCAGCATCAGCCGCGCACTTCCGGTCAAAAGCCCGGCCACGTTTACCACATGGGTGCCGCCTTCAAGATGTGGATGCCAGAAAGCAGGGTCGTGAGTTTGTGGCTTGCCCAGATCAGCGCGCAGGGTTTCAAACCCCATTGCGGTGAGGCGCGAGGTGCCGCGCGCGGTTGCCAGAACCTTCCAGCCCCTCGCGCGCAAGGCAAAGGCGATGTGGCGACCTATAAAGCCGTCTGCGCCCAGTACCAGAACCCGTTTCACGCGGTCAGCCTGTGTTGCTGATGATTGACTGGCTTAGACGAAAGAGCATGGTTTCGGGCGGCGCCTTTCGGCATTCGGCAACCGAAATTTCCAGAACTTCACGCCCGCCCGCATTTTCGACGATATCGATAAAGGCGGTTTCGGCGCCAAAGGTGGCGGCGGACCAGAAACCCAGCAGCCAGCCTGCCAATTGACCGATTTCGGATTGTGTGCCGCCTTCGTAGACCCGGATAACCTCGCTACAGGGCCAACGCCCGGCACCAAGAACGTAGCCATCGGCCTGGGCAAGATTTGGTGAGAGCAGTAGTGCCGCGAGTATCAGTTTTCTCATGAAAGTCCCCTGTCAAATTACTCTTTACCTTAATCTACAATACCCGGCCCGCAACTGCATCCAGTTTTGCCACCAATGCAGGGTCGCGCGCTTCGGGCGCGGTCAGGATGGCGTATTCCAGTGCCCGGTCGCAACCATGTGTACATGGCGCGCGGTCGGTTCCAAGAAGCGCGGGCAGGCGTGCCACAAGGGTGCGGGCCTTGTCAGCATTACCGGTCAGGGTTGCGATTATGGCGCTGATATCGACGGCGCCGTGGTCCGGGTGCCAACTGTCGTAATCGGTGATCATGGCGACGCTGGCATAACAAAGCTCGGCCTCGCGGGCCAGCTTGGCTTCGGGCATATTTGTCATGCCGATCACATCGGCACCCCAGCTTTCGCGGTACATTTTGCTTTCGGCCATGGTGCTGAATTGCGGACCTTCCATTGCCAGATATGTCCCGCCCATATGCACCTTGATGCCAGCGTCATCGGCGGCGGTTCCGGCAGCGGCAGACAGGCGCGGGCAGATCGGGTGGGCGACGCTGACGTGGCCGACACAGCCGGTGCCGAAAAAGCTTTTCTCGCGCGCAAACGTTCGGTCAATAAACTGATCTATAAGGACAAAATCACCGGGCGCCATTTCGTCGCGAAAGGACCCACAGGCGGAAACCGAGATGACATCCGTTACCCCAAGCCGTTTGAGCGCGTCGATATTGGCGCGGTATGGCACCGTCGAAGGAGAATATACATGCCCGCGCCCGTGCCGTGGAAGAAAGGCCATTTTGACCCCGCCCAGAACCCCGGTCAGGATCTCATCCGAAGGTTTGCCCCAGGGGCTTTCGACTGCCTGCCATCTGGCATCCTCCAGCCCGTCAATCTCATAAAGTCCCGAGCCGCCGATTACACCGATCATGGTTTGCATATTCTTGTCCTTGTGTTGTCGGCCAAGGCTGGCAAAGCCCGGTGTGAAATTCAACTGAAATTTCCGTAACTTCGCGAGTTTCGGCGCCAGACACATGGCTGGGTTGTGTTTGGAAAGGGTGTTCAAGCACGTTTGAGCCGGGTAAGCAGGCGGCGCGGATAGAATCATTCCATCAAAAGCAGGTGACACCTTGGCCCGAGCCCTTCTGGCGCGTTTTGCGCGCCGTGTGCAAAATTCCGACCTCAGCCCCGATCTGCGCCTTGCTCCGGACGAGGCACTGAACCCGGCGCGGTTGCGCATTGAGGTCTTGTCGGGCTTGACCGTAGCGCTGGCATTGGTGCCCGAAGCGGTGGCCTTTTCGTTCGTTGCCGGGGTGCCGCCACTGGTCGGGCTATACGCGGCTTTTCTGGTTGGGTTGATCACCGCTTTTATCGGCGGGCGACCCGGCATGATTTCGGGTGCGACCGGGGCGCTGGCTGTGGTGATGGTGGCACTGGTGGCCGAGCATGGGGTCGAATACCTGTTTGCCACCGTTGTGCTGATGGGGCTGATGCAGGTCTTTGCTGGCCTCATGCATTGGGGCAAATTTATCCGGCTGGTACCGCATCCGGTTATGCTGGGCTTTGTCAACGGTCTGGCGATCGTGATTTTTCTGGCGCAGCTGACGCAGTTCAAAGTGCCGGGCTCGGTCACGACATCCGGTCATACGGCCGCGGCAGGTGAATGGCTGAGTGGAACACCGCTTTTCGCGATGCTGGGGCTGGTCGCGCTGACCATGGCAATCATTTGGCTAACACCAAAGGTGACCCGCCTGATCCCGGCACCATTGGCAGGAATTGCTGTGGTGGCGGTAGTTGTTATCGGCTTTGGCATCGACGTACCACTGGTTGGCGATCTGGCCTCGATCAAGGGCGGTTTTCCGATGCCACACCTGCCGATGGTGCCACTGAATTGGGAAACGCTTGAGATCATCTTTCCCTATGCCCTGATCCTGGCAGCGATTGGCCTGATTGAAAGCCTGCTTACGCTTAACCTTGTCGGTGAAATGACTGGCAAGCGTGGGGGTGCTTCGCAAGAATGCATCGCGCAGGGCGTGGCCAATACCGTGACCGGATTTTTCGGCGGTATGGGCGGTTGTGCGATGATCGGTCAGTCGATGATCAATGTGAAATCCGGCGGACGCACGCGCATTGCGGCGATTGCGGCGGCGGGCTTTCTTTTAGTGTTCATTGTCCTCGCCTCGCCCCTGATTGAACAAATCCCGTTGGCAGCCCTAGTCGGTGTGATGTTCATGGTGGTTATCGGGACGTTTGCATGGAATTCGGTCACCATACTGCGCAAGGTTCCACGCACTGACGCCTTTGTGATCTTGCTGGTTACAGCGGTCACGGTTTACGAAGATCTGGCGATTGCGGTCGTTGTTGGTGTTATCGTCTCGGCGCTGGCATATGCCTGGAACAACGCCGCGCGCATCAATGCGGATGTGTATGAGACCGGGGAGGACCGCAAGGTTTACAGGGTTCAGGGACCATTGTTTTTTGGTTCGGCAGATGGGTTTTTGGAGCTCTTCACCGTCACGGATGACCCTGAAAATGTGGTGGTTGATTTTGCCGACAGCAGGGTCGTGGACCAAAGCGCGCTTCAGGCAATCGAAGCGGTGGCGGCTAAATACGAGGCCGCGGGCAAGCGCCTGCAATTGCGCCATCTCAGCCCTGATTGCCACAATTTGCTGACCAAGGCTGGCCACCTGATGATCGACAGCGACGATGATCCGGACTACGAAATTGCCGTGGATTACTCAGTGCGCACCGGGATTTTGGGCGGGCATTAAGCCGCGCCGTGATTTAATCGCTGTGACTTATTCACCGGGGCGCTTCATCGTGAAAGCCTCGCGCACTACCGAATAGTCACGGTATCCGAGCCGTGCCAGAGGGCGAAAGCAGGTGACATCAAAAAGTCCGTCTTTGAGGCAATCATCGCGCATGTGTATTCCTGTAACCTCGCCAAAAACGACGTAATTATCCTTCCCCGGCAAGGTGGTGATTTTTGTCAGTCGACATTCCAGTGCTGCCGGTGCACCCGCAACACGGGCACAGTCTATGGTATCGCATTGTGTCCGGGTCAGGCCGGCCCGGGAAAACTCGTCTACCTCGCGTCCATAGTTTCCGGCACTGATATTCATCGCCTCCATCGCAGCCTCTTCAACTACATTGACACAGAAAACGCCGGTGTCGCGGATGTTTGCCAGACTGTCCTTGCCAAAGTCGCGGTCCGGCTTTGAGCCCGTGGTGGCAAACATCACCTGGGGCGGATCGTAAGAGACGCCGTTGAAAAAGCTATAGGGTGCCAGATTGTCACAACTATCTGTGCCGCGCGTCGAGATCCAGCCGATCGGGCGAGGTGTTATAATGGCGTTAAACGGATTATGCGGTAATCCGTGGCCGTTTTTTGGCTCAAAGAACATTTCTATCCCTTTGTCAGGAGAGGTGCGCCGCGTTGGGGCCGGTTTAAAGCGCTTCGGGAATATTGCAAAACATGATTGTCACGAAGCGCCCACTACACTTATAGGTTCTGAGTGTTTCGCCCAATTGTTTGAACTAACAATCGTTCGAAACACTTTGGCAAGAATGCGGGATGGGGGCAGGGGTGTATACCCTCGAGAAAGAAAAAGACGCAGATTTCTGGGAGGTAGAGGCA
This sequence comes from Paracoccaceae bacterium, assembly GCA_024227755.1. Classification (GTDB taxonomy): domain Bacteria; phylum Pseudomonadota; class Alphaproteobacteria; order Rhodobacterales; family Rhodobacteraceae; genus JAAEUB01. The sequence continues at coordinate 5,396 of JAAEUB010000086.1, forward strand.
CTTTATGATTTGTGCTTTGCCCCGGGGCGCGAAGCGTTGTCGTCCTATCGCCTGCGCGATGGGGTCAGCGCGGTTTCCCAATTGTGTCTTGTAGCGCGCGACCGAGACGGAACGCTGGGCGGTGTTATCCGTTACTGGCCGGTTCTTGTAGGCACGGTCAATGCATTGCTACTTGGTCCGGTGGCCGTTCACCCGACCCGGGTGGGCGAGGGGTTGGGAGGCGTTTTAATCCGTGACAGCCTGGCCATTGCGGGACCGAAGGGGGCCGGGTGGGAACGGGTATTGCTGGTTGGCGACGCGCCTTACTATGGGCGTTTCGGTTTTAGCCGGTTGGCGGACGTGATTATGCCGCCGCCGACAAACCCGGAAAGGGTGTTGGGTCTGGCGCTGCAGCCTGATGCCTGGGAGGGTGTTAGCGGTCCGGTAAAGCGCGTGGGCGCAAAATAGGCGGGATTGCCACCGGCGCTGCGCGCATTTCCTGACGCATTGGTGCCATGGCCCAGATTACGGCGCTGAGGAAAACCGCGCCGAAGCCGAAAATTGCGTAACACAGAAATGCCACCAGCATGCCGCCGCCAAAGTTAAAGGCGCCGATTGCCGCTGTACCGCCAGATAGAAGACCAAGGGTCAGTAAACCAAAATGCATGTTAAACCTCCAACTACTCAGGAGGATCGGATAATATGGTGAAGAAAACGCTAATTCGCGGGCGTTTTCTTAGATACGGACTTTGCCCTTGCGGATCATCCATTCCAGTACTGCCGGGCGCACCGATTGGCTGCCATCGGCGCGGGCGTTGTCGATAACCCGGCGCAATTTCTTCAGGTTGGTCTTGCGCAGCAGCATTTTCACCGGACCAATAGAGGCAGGCCGCATGGAGAGGTTGCGCATTCCTATCGCGGCGAAACAGGCGGCTTCGATCGGACGTCCGGCATCTTCACCGCAGAACGAAAGCGGCGTTCCTGCCTCATCGCAGCGGCGCACGATCTGTTCGATCATGTTCAGAAAGGACACATTCAGGGTGTCATAGCGTTTGCGCACAAGTTCATTTTCGCGATCAGCTGCATAAAAGAACTGCTTGAGGTCATTGCCGCCGATTGAGATAAAGTCAGACATTTCAAAGAATTGGCGCGGTGCAAAGACCATTGACGGGGTTTCCAACATGGCACCGATCTCAAGGCTTTCGGGCAGTGAGTGGCCCAGACGGCGTTGATTTTCGATCTCGTCCAAAAGGCGCTGACGGGCCTCACGAAACTCGTCAAACTGGGCGATGAACGGAAACATGACAGAAAGCGGCCGCCCGTCGGCACCGCGAATCATGGCCTGCAATTGCATGCGCATGATGCCGGGTTTATCCAGGCCGACACGGATCGCCCGCCAGCCAAGGGCCGGGTTCGGTTCGTCCTGTGGCTTCATATAGGGCAGCACTTTGTCCGAGCCGATATCGAGGGTGCGAAAGATCACTTTCTTGCCCTTGGCTGCATCCATCACCTGACCGTAGGTGTCCGCCAACTCGCCCCGGCGCGGAAAGGTTGCGCGGGTTAGAAATTGCAGCTCGGTGCGAAACAGACCGACGCCTTCGGCACCGGAACTTTCCAATGAGGGCAGATCGGCCATCAGACCGGCATTCATGGTCAGGGCAATCTCGGTTCCGCATTTGGTGCGCGCCGGTTTATCGCGTAGTGAGGCATATTTTTCCTGCGCCGCGTGCTCCATCGCCATTTTGTCGCGGAAAGCGGCGGCGATACTGTCTTCGGGCCTAAGGTGCACAACGCCGCTTTCACCATCAACAAGGATGTGATCGCCGTTAAGTGCTGCGGTGGTTATCGGCCCCACATGGACCAGCAGGGGGATCGCAAGAGCACGCGCGACAATGGCAGCATGGCTGGCAACCGAGCCTTCCTCAAGCACCACACCGCGCAGTTTTCGGCCATATTCCAAAAGCTCGCCGGGGCCGATGTTATTCGCGATCAATATGGGTTTTTCCGGCATCTCGGCACCGGTTTCACCCCCTTGGCCGGTCAGAATTCTAAGCAGGCGGTTTGACAGGTCATCAAGGTCATGCAGTCGTTCGCGCAGGTAAGGGTCAGGCACCTGGCTCATTCGCGCGCGGGCGGCGGATTGTTCTTTCTCGACAGCGGCTTCGGCGGAAAGACCACGGGTAATATCAGCCAGCATCCGGCGCATCCAGCCCTTGGAATTGGCAAACATGCGGTAAGCTTCCAGCACCTGCATCTGGTCTTTGTCGTTGGTTTGTGAAACAGCCAAAAGCTCGTCCACCGAGACCCTGAGTTCCTCGACCGCTTCAGTAAGGCGGGCTTGTTCTGCATCCGGGTCATCGGCCACCGGATTGGTGACCACGACGCGCGGTTCATGCAGCCAGACATGGCCTTCAGCCGACCCCTCCTGACCGATGCCGCCTTTAAAGGTCTCGGGGCGCTGGTGCAGGGCGGCCAATGCAGCGCCTTCGCCGACAAACGCCCCCAGTTCGGTCATTTCCGCCAGCACCATGGCGACAACTTCCAGGCCGTAAACTTCATCTTCACTGTAGGCGCGCGCGGCTTTTGACTGCACGACCAAAACGCCAAGGGTTTCGCCGAGGCGCTGTATCGGGACGCCGAGGAAGGACGAATAAATCTCTTCGCCAGTTTCCGGCATGAAGCGAAAGCCGCGTTCCGAGGGGGCGTCCGAGGAAACAATGGGGTGTGCGGTTTTTGCAACCCTGCCTACCAGCCCCTCGCCGATCCGCATCCGGGTCTGGTGTACGGCTTCGGGGTTGAGGCCTTCGGTGGCGCAAAGTTCAAGCGTTTCATCGTCACGAAACAGATAGACCGAACAGACCTCGGCCCCCATCGACGCCGCGATAAGTCCGGTGATGCGGTCAAGGCGTTCCTGCCCGGCCGACGCCGCCGCGAGGGTTTCGCGCAGAGAGACCAGAAGTTTGCGACTGTCGCTTTCGACGCTTGGTGCCATGTTCCCTTTCACCCCGGCAGCGCGGCAGGGTGCGGGGGCGTTTCCCGGTTCTGCCTCAGCCTGCCTTTTCCAGTTCAAAGGCATCATGCAGGGCTTGGACGGCAAGTTCCATATATTTCCGATCTATCAGCACAGAAATTTTGATCTCGGAGGTTGTAATGACCTTGATATTGATCCCCTCATGCGAGAGCACGTCGAACATTTTTGCTGCAACACCGGCGTGGCTGCGCATACCGATGCCAACAACCGAGACCTTGGCAACATCTTCATCGGCAATCAGATCATGGTAGTTAATCTCGCCCTCGTCCTTGGCTGCCTGCATCGCTTTGCGGGCGCGTGACACCTGTGCGACGGGGCACGAAAAGGTCATATCGGTGCGACCCTCTTCCGAGATGTTCTGCACGATCATGTCCACGTTCACCCCAGCCTCGGACAGGGGGACGAAGATGGCCGCGGCGATGCCGGGGCGGTCAGCAATGCTGATCAGGGTCATCTTGGCTTCGTCGCGTTGGTAGGCGACGCCGGAAACCACATTTTGTTCCACTATATCCTCCTCATCACAGACCAGAGTGCCCGCGTTTTCGTTATATTCCTCAAAGCTTGACAGGACCCGCAGGCGAACTTTGTACCGCATCGCCAGTTCGACCGAGCGGGTTTGCAGGACTTTAGCGCCAAGGCTGGCCAGTTCCAGCATTTCCTCATAGGCGATTTTTTCAAGTTTGCGAGCTTTTTCCGAGATGCGCGGGTCGGTGGTATAGACCCCGTCAACATCGGTATAAATGTCACAACGTATGGCGCCGAATGCTGCTGCAAACGCAACCGCAGTTGTGTCGCTGCCTCCACGGCCCAGCGTGGTGATACGCCCGTCATCGCCCAGACCCTGAAAGCCCGCAACCACGGCCACGCGCATGCCTTCGGCGAATTTGGCCATGATGTTTTCGGGGGGAATTTCCTCGATCCTAGCCGAGGCATGGGCAGAGGTGGTGCGCACTGGCACCTGCCACCCGGCCCAGGAACGCGCCGGAATATCCATCTGCTGCAACCTGAGCGCCATCAGCCCCGCCGTTACCTGTTCTCCTGAACTGACCACAGCGTCGTATTCACGGGCGTCATAAAGCGGTGCGGTTTCTTCGACCCAGCCTTCTAACTCGTTGGTTTTGCCCGACATGGCAGACACGATGACGATCACATCATTGCCGTTCGCAACCTCACGCGCCACCCGTTTGGAGGCGCGTGCGATGCGATCAAGGTTGGCCACCGATGTGCCGCCGAATTTCATTACCAGAATGGGCATAATTCGCTTGTCCATACTTTCCAAAAGCGTTTCGCCCTGCATTTATCGCAGAGAATGTGCAGAAACGCCCGGAACCTTTCACTGTTGCCGGTGCTTCGCATCCAATTTGTGACCCCAATTGAACGCAAAATACTTTCGCGGCCCTCATACGCGAGGTGGGGCAGCAAGGGCAAGGGCAGGTGTTGACCTGCGCCCAAGCGCCTCAGGCTGCGCGTTCAAGTGCCAGATCAAACTGGCCTTCAAGAAACGGGAAATATTGAAAGCTGGCGCGCGTCGCGTCCCAATCCAACCGTTCATCACTTGATATGGCGCGGCTGTCGTTGTGGTCGTGGACGGCGCGCAGATAAAAGGGGCGTTTTGCACCGACCACATGGCTGGCCATACGCTGGCCAATTTTGCGATGGCTGGTCATGTAAGGGTTTTTGCGATGTCCGGGCGGTCCGACCATTGCCAGGCCCAGATTGGTATACGGAACATTGCGAGGGGACAGCCATGCGGGCTGGCCGTTATCAAGGCCAATTGACAGGCCACGGGGGAAGGACACGAATGTCGCCGGGTCGGTATTGACCGGGTTAAGGATAATGCAATTTGACTGGTACCGCAGGGCCATCACGAAGTCGAAACTGACCGCGTCATCGTCATCCAGCACCACCTGTGCCACATGACTTTCACCCTGATAGGTTTGCCGGATATGCTGACGAAAGGCGTGACCGGCGGACATGAATGGCTTGAAAACCACTTGCGCCCGGTCCCCCAAAACATCCTTGCAAAGCTCTGTCAGGCGTTTCTTGTATGGTGCAGGCATGTCTTCTGAGGACAAGATCACATGGTCAAAACCAGCGTCACTTTGACATGCGAGGCTGGCCAGCGTGAAGCGTGCGAACATCTCGAGGCGGGCGTCAAGTCGTTCGGAATCAAACAGTTTTCCCGGGTCTTTGCTGGCTTCGGAACGCCATCCAGATTGCCCAAAAAAGGAAAAACGGGTCTCAAAAACGATTTTCATGCCTGCCTCATTTTGTTTTTTTAAAGCCACATCGCCCAGCTTTTGAATCTGAATAAATGGCGACGCGCTCGAGTCTTATTTTTGTTGTGGGTGCTGCGCATAAACTTGTTACCCAAATAATTTGCGAAGCATTTTACTCAAATTAGGACAGAAATTGGGCAAGAATGTGGCAAAGCTTTAGGCTTAATGCCCTGCCACGCCGGAAACTGATGAATTTGCCCTGAAGGAGCTTCGGAAACGTCTGGAATGGTTAATTCGGGCTGACTTATTTGGATACCCAGGCTGCAGGCATCTCAATTGGTCTTGCGCGCCGGGATAAACGGCAGAGGGGCGACCTGAACGCCCTCTTCCACTAGTTTTAGTGCTTCTTCCGGTTTTGCTTCGCCGTAAATGGCACGCTCGGGTGCGTCGCCGTCATGGATGGCGCGGGCTTCCGAAGCAAATTGCATACCGACATATTCGCTTTCAGCTTCGATTTTCTTGCGCAACCTGGCCATTTCCGCGGCCTGTTGGTTTTGCGGCGTCCCCAGATCGGGTTTTTCCGGCTTCTTTGCGGCCCTGCTGGCCGGGCGGATGCGTGGAGCCATAATGGCCTTTTCAACCTCACCGCTGCCGCATTCAGGACACGAGACAAATCCCTTTGACATCAGCCCGTCGAAAGCGTCGGCGTTCTGAAACCAGCTTTCAAATCCATGACCGGATTTGCATTTCAGGGCATAGCGGATCATCGGGTTTCCTTGATATTGTGATTTCATATACGGGATGCAGACTGAACAACGCAATGGTTAAACACATTGTGCCTGCGTTCAGGTGGGAAGATCAAAAGGGCGGAAATCTTTGATAATGCGCCGTAATTCAGGCTCTCTTATCAAAGAGATCGCTTTTTTCTGACTGACCCAGCGCCGCTTGCGTTCGCCTTTTTCCGGGTAAGAGCGCAGCATCTTCTTCACCCTAAGTGGAAATACAGCGACCACGCAGGGCAGATCATCGCCCCCGTGTTTTTTTGAGTAGGAATAGAACCCCAGCACACGGTCAGACAATTTCCCGGTGGCCCCAGCCTCCTGCAAGGCTTCGGTGGCGGCCGCCCCGGCAGGGGTTTCGCCCCCCATTGGCCAGCCTTTGGGGATGATCCAGTGCCCGCGTCCGCGAGTGGTGATCAGCAAAACCTCGACCTTGCGGCCTTTGACACGGTAACACAGCGCACCAAACTGGGTGCGAACCTCGCGTTTGCCAGCACCTGCGACCTTAATCGGCCTGTGTTTAATCTTTGCCAGTGTCACTTTGGCGCTGCCTCTCGTTTTTTTGCCCTTTAACCTTCTGCGCATCTCGGTTCCGGCTAAAATTAGCGGTATTCTGTTATCTTTCCCTTAAAGATAAGCGGTTTTCAATGGATTTGAAAGGTTTTCACCATATTTAGTGGTCGAAACCTGCCAAGACCCAACCTCTGCGTTCTAAAGTTGCGGGATATTTCCCTCTAAAACCGTCCGGTACCAGCTTTGATCAATATTTCCGCCGCTCAGGATAACCCCAACTTTTTTGCCGCGCATCATTTCAGCCTCGGACATCAACCCCGCCAGGGACCCGGCCCCGGCACCTTCGGCCAGATTGTGGGTGTCAGTGAAATAGGTCCTAATGGCCGAGGCGATTTGTTCCTCGCTGACCGAAATAATGCGATTAGTGCCTTTGGAGTAGATGTCAAAGGCTGCCTGCACCGGGATGCGCACGGCCATTCCATCGGCAAATGTCGCGGCGGAATTTGTCTCAATAAGGTGCCCGGCCTCGGTCGAAAGCTTGGCCCCGGCGGCGTTTTCGGCGACAACGCCGACCACTTTGGTTTTCAGCCCAAGTGCATCGCGTGCCGAAATCACCCCGCATATGCCCGAGCCACAACCGATGGGAACATAGATCGTATCAAGATCAGGATGGACCGAAAGCAGTTCATACCCGTAAGTCGCCACCCCGCGAACCAGTTCGGTGTGAAAGGGCGGCACCGCGAAAAGGTCACCCTTTGCGGCGATGCGCATTGCTTCGTCTTTGGCTTCGTCAAAGTCGTCACCAAATTCGACCAGTTTACCGCCATAGGTGCGCATGGCGCTGTTTTTCTCGGTCGAATTACCGCGCGGCACATAGATGTGCGCCTCAAGCCCGGCGCGTGCCGCAGCACGGGCCTGACTTTGGCCGTGATTGCCGCGGGTCGCGGTGACGATGCCGCGCGCCTCGGGGTGCGCACGTTTCAGCCAGTTGAGAAAGGTGATGCCGCCGCGCACTTTAAAAGCGCCGGTCGGGGCGTGGTTTTCGTGTTTGACGATCACTTCGGCACCGGTGCGGGCAGAAAGCTGTGGCCAGTGGATCTGAGCGGTGGGCTGCATCTGGCCGTAAACCAGACCCTGCGCCGCCTTGAGATCGTCGATTGAAAAAAGCGCCATTATGCCCTCCTGAAGCTAGATACCTGATTTTAGCCCATGCAGGTCTGGCCCGCCTTGATCTGGCAAATTGTGTGTTACGGTGAAGCTTTCTGGCCTTAGACCCTAATGCCCGAAAACCGCGACTGCCAGCTTTCTCGGTCTTCGTCGCTGATCTTGGCAAACAGAACATCCGGCACTGTGAATGTCTGGCCGGGCTTGAGGGTTTCAAGTGCTGCCTGCGCGTTTGCGGGCCAGTTGTCCTTGTCGCTGCCCATTGCTGTCAGCAAAGTCGCCGAGGCATCAGGGGTGAACGGGGCTGACAGAATTGCATAAAGGCGGATCAGGTTAAGCGACAGGCGGATGATGGCAGCGGCTTTGGCCGGATCTTCCTTGAAAACCGCCCAGGGGGCTGCCGA
>JAAEUB010000087.1 GCA_024227755.1 Paracoccaceae bacterium
GCCATCGCCTGGGCGATCCGGCTTTCCACCGTCGCAACCTGCCGGGGCCTTCCATCAGCGGCCTCAACCACAACCACGGCGGTTTCAACATCCGGCACTACTGCCAGCACCGCACCCGTCTGCATCAGGGCACGCAAAATCCGCGTTGCATCGCGTTTTAAGGTTACCTCATCTGGAGGTGCATCGGTCATTTCGGGGACTGCTTCTTTGGGGTTTACCTGAGGTTCCCCCTGAACCCTTCGCAATTTGCCCAAATGGATCAGGACTTTGTCTATCAGCGGGTCGTCGCGGCGACTTTCCGTTTTCCGGACTTTCCTGAGTATTGTTGAGGCGTGAACACCATTTACCCGGGCCAATGCCCGGATCGTCACGCCACCCTCGATATGCTCAAGGTAAAGGCGGACGTCACTGGATACCCAATCAGGTAATTCCTTGTTCAAAGGACGATGCGTTATCGCGTGTGCCATTCATGTTCCCGTCTGATGGTTCGGGTAGCTTTTCGAACCAGATAACACGACAATCAACCCGTGGTTGTTAACTATGTGTCAACTTATCCATATCAAAGGTTACCGAAAAGTTAATTACCTCGATCACAATTTTACTTTGTTTCCATTATTTCAACAATCTCGCAAGGCACCGCACGGTCTCACCTTCAAATCGGCAACACCTCTCTAGGTTGTGTTTAGGTGGAGGGAATCAGCAAAGGAGCCACCATGACCCCCAGCCAAAAAGCCCTGAAATCCCTGCATCGCCCAAGGCTTTTGATCCGTGCCGCCCGTTTTGGGCTGGTTGATTACAACCGAAACCGCGATCTCAGACGGCTCATGCAGGTGCAGTCAACGCCCAGTCCGCAAAAAGCCCTTGATGGCCTGTTGCGGCCGAAGCCGAACTTGAGGAGATCCGTACGACCGGTGACGCAGCTTATTCAATATCGCATCACGTTGAGTTGCTCATCGCGCTAATGGGCGAGTCGCAACTGCTTTCAAAGACCGCTACATGAAGGTGTCGCTCATGCTTTCCTTCTTGGTTGCGATAAAGTCGCGCAGCCCATCGGCGATGCCTGGGTCAATTGCCGGAGGATGATACGCGGCCAATAGCTTTTCAACCCGAACTGCCGCCAGCGTCATTGTATCGCGTGCGCCCTCTTCGTCCCAGGTTTCAAACGGTTTGTAATCCAGAAGCTCCGAGCGCCAGAAGGCGGTTTTGAAGTTTGCCTGGGTATGGGCGCAGCCCAGATAATGGCCACCCGGCCCAACCTCGCGCAGCGCATCCATCGCCTGCGCACTTTCGTCAACGGCAATTCCTTTTGCCAACCCGTGCAGCACGCCCAACTGATCGACGTCCATGACGAACTTTTCCGGGCTCGCCACCAAACCGCCCTCCAGCCACCCGGCCGAATGCAGCATGAAGTTGACCCCGGAAAGAAGCCCGGTATTCAGGCTGTTAGCAGTTTCATAGGCAGCTTGAGCGTCAGGTAGTTTTGAGCCGTTGAATGACCCAGCTGAGCGATATGGCAGGCCAAGGCGGCGAAAAAGCTGCCCGGCGCCATAGGTGATCTGAGCCGCTTCCGGTGTGCCAAAGGTCGGCGCGCCTGAATTCATGTCAATCGAGCTGACAAAGGCACCGGCGACAACCGGAGCGCCTTTACGGATCAACTGGCTATAGGCCACACCGGCCATCACCTCGGCCAGAACCTGGGTCAGCGTACCGGCCACAGAAACCGGCGCCATTGCCCCGCCAACGATAAACGGCGAGATGATTGCCGCCTGCCCTGCTGCGGCATAGACTTCGAGCGCGCCCATCATCACATTGTCAAATGTCAGCGGCGAATTGATGTTGATCAGGCTGGTCATCACGGTGTTTTGGGCGACAAAATCCTTACCAAACAGGATTTCACACATCTCGACACTGTCTTGCGCACGGCAAGGTTCAGTGACCGAGCCCATGAAAGGCTTGTCTGACAGCGTCATATGCGCGTGCAACATATCAAGGTGACGCTTGTTCACCGGCAGATCCGTCGGTTCGCAAACCGTCCCGCCCGAATGGTGCAGCCATTTGGACATATAGCCAAGTTTCACAAACTTCTCAAAATCCGCCATCACCGCATAGCGCCGCCCACCAGCCACATCGCGCACAAAGGGTGGTCCGTAAACCGGGGCCAGCACCAGATTGCGCCCACCAATTTCGACCGAGCGTTCAGGATTGCGGGCATGCTGGGTAAAGGTTGAAGGCGCGCTTTTACACAATTCACGCGCCATACCGCGCGGAATGCGCACCCGCGTGTCTTGCACGTCTGCCCCCGCTTCACGCCAGCGCGTCAGTGCGGCCTGGTTATCGGGAAAGCAAACGCCGATCTCCTCCAGCACGGTCTCGGCATTTTCCTCGATGATCGCCAGCGCTTCCTCGTTCAGGATCTCAAGATCGGGGATATTGCGGGTGATGTAGCGCGCGACCTCAAACGATACTGCGCTGCGTTCTGCCCGACGTGCGGCACCTCCACCACGTCCCCGCCTGCCTCTATCCGCCATTTTACGACCCTCATGCCATGATTTCCTCAGTAATACCGCGCCCAGCAGGGTACGTACCCCGGATAACGGCGGCTGCGGGGGGAAAACGACATTGCACGCTTGCGCAAGGCCCTTCAGCGCCCTATCGAACGAGCATGACAAATCAAATCCACGCCCGCCTTCTTATCATCGACTTTGGCAGCCAGGTGACGCAGCTTATCGCAAGGCGTCTGCGCGAGCTGAATGTTTATTGTGAAATTCACCCTTATCAGAATGTCACAGAAGCTTTTCTTAAGGATTTCGCCCCCAAAGCGGTGATTCTGTCAGGTGGCCCGGCCAGTGTCATCGACGAGGGCTCTCCGCGGCCCCCAAAGGCTGTATTCACTCTCGGCGTTCCGGTGCTTGGAATTTGTTACGGCCAACAGGTCATGATGCAAATGCTCGGAGGCATGGTCGAACGTGGCCACGGCACCGCCGAATTTGGCCGGGCTTATGTGACACAAACCGATGCGCGTCTTGATCTTCTGAACGGATGGTTTTTGGAGGATAAAGAACAGGTCTGGATGAGCCACGGCGATCATGTTTCCGCCATTGCGCCGGGGTTTGAGGTTTACGGCACCTCGCCCAACGCGCCATTTGCGATCACCGCCGACACTGCGCGCAATTTCTTTGCCGTGCAGTTCCACCCCGAGGTGCATCACACCCCGAACGGCAAAACCCTGTATGAAAACTTTGTCCGTCTTGCCGGATTTTCCGGTGACTGGACCATGGGCGCCTACCGCGAAGAAGCCATTCGCAAGATCCGTGAACAGGTGGGCGATGACCATGTAATCTGCGCGCTTTCAGGCGGGGTCGACAGCTCGGTCGCGGCAGTTTTGATCCACGAGGCGATCGGCGACCAGCTTACCTGTGTTTTTGTTGACCACGGGCTATTGCGTCATAACGAAGCCGAAGAAGTGGTCACCATGTTTCGCGACCATTACAACCTGCCCCTGATCCACGCCAATGAAAGCGAATTGTTCCTAGGCGAGCTTGACGGGGTATCGGACCCCGAGACCAAGCGCAAAATCATCGGCGGGCTGTTTATCGACGTGTTCCAGAAATACGCCGCCGAAATTGAGGGCGCCAAGTTTCTGGCGCAAGGTACGCTGTATCCGGACGTGATCGAAAGCGTCAGCTTTTCCGGCGGACCCAGCGTGACCATCAAAAGCCACCACAATGTCGGTGGCCTGCCCGAAAAGATGGGCCTGAAGCTGGTCGAGCCCCTGCGCGAGCTTTTTAAGGACGAGGTTCGCGCCCTGGGCCATGAACTTGGCCTGCCCGCCAGCTTTATCGGCCGTCACCCTTTCCCCGGGCCCGGCCTTGCCATTCGCTGCCCCGGTGAAATCACCTTGCCCAAGCTGGAAATCCTGCGTCAGGCCGATGCGGTCTATATCGACCAGATCCGCCGCCACGCTCTGTATGACGAGATTTGGCAAGCTTTCGTCGCCATCCTGCCCGTGCGTACCGTTGGCGTCATGGGCGACGGGCGCACATATGATTATGCCTGTGCTCTGCGCGCTGTGACCTCGGTTGATGGAATGACGGCGGATTATTACCCGTTCAGCCATGAGTTTTTGGGTGAAACCGCCACCCGCATCATTAACGAGGTCGAAGGCATCAACCGCGTCACCTATGACATAACCTCAAAGCCTCCCGGAACCATTGAGTGGGAATAGATAAGCATATCTCAGACGCTACCCCGCATGTAGTCTATGCTTTTGACGAGGGATTTCGTTACTGCTCGGTCTTGTCAGCCTTTTCAGTTTTAAAACACCGCAGCGCTCCTACCCGTATCAGCTTTGTAACAGGGTGCGAATTGGCTGGACTTGCCGACGCCGTAAAGGCGCTTTCCAAAGCGTTTCCCCAAGCAAAGCTGGAAATCCTTGTCAGGCCTGAACTGAACCTTGACTTCGAAACCGGAATTAGAGTGACCGCCGCATCGTATATGCGTCTGGCTCTTTCTCAACACTTTACCGGCAGAATTCTGTATCTGGATGGCGACACCATGGCGCGCTGCGATATTGCGCCGCTTTACAATACGGATATGCAAGGCAAGGCGTTTGCTGCGGCTCTTGACGCTGTAATTGAACGCGATTTGTATTATACCGATTGGTGGTTGCGAAAGACGACTAAGGATGCCCTGAAACCGATGTTGAAAGTGCCGCATCTGTTCGATTTCAAGCGATACGTCAATTCAGGTGTGTTGTTGATGGACCTGAAAGCAGCCATGGCAAATGAAACCGCGAAGACGGTTTTTGACATTGCCGCCGCCGTGGCGTTTGTCGACGAACATAACCTCAGGTTTCAAGATCAGGACTGGTTGAACCATGTGGCTACGGATCAAATCCATATCCTGGCACCAGAATGGAACGCGCTTTGGGGCAATCATCGCACAAACCGGCCCCCTCTTGCGCGGGCACGTCGCAAGGCCTACCGTAATTCGCGAAAAAATCCCGGTCTTGTCCATTATACCACACATAAAAAACCCTGGCAGGATCACGGATTTAGTATATCTAGGCCTGCCCGGCGCTGGGACCGCGAATACAAGGCCCTGATGGCGGAAATGACCACCCGGTTGGGGGTTGAGCTTAGGGATAGTCTTTTGTAGCCGTGCAGCGTGGCAAATCACTCACCGGGTCCAATATGTGCAACCTCCGCCTTTCCGGGTATCTTGACGTACCAACTGACCGGCTGAAGGCAGTTGGCGCTGCCTTGCCCGAACATATTCGTCTAACATTGGCCGAACCGGGCTGTCTGTCGTTCTCTGTCACATCGGACCCAGTCAACACGGGGCGGTTTCTAGTGGCCGAGATTTTTAGTGACAGGGCCGCCTTTGAAGCACATCAGGCCCGGGTCAAAACCTCTGACTGGGGCCAAATCACTGCCGGGCTTGCACGCGAATACCAAATTGAAGAGGTTGGCATATGACAAGAAGGGCATGGCAGAAATGATGCGTGCCTCACCGCTTTTGCAGGCCGCACTTTGGATGACCGGTGCCATCGGCTCGTTTTCCGCCATGGCCGTGGCCGGGCGCGAGGTGGCGGTGTCGCTCGATACTTTTGAGCTTTTGTTATACCGCAGCCTGATCGGCATCCTTATCGTTGTTGGAGTTGCCGGGTATGCCCGTACATTGCCGCAGATTAACACCCGCAACTTTAACCTGCACCTGATCCGCAATATCGGCCATTTCACCGGGCAGAACCTATGGTTCTTTGCGGTGACGGTGATCCCGCTGGCACAGGTTTTTGCGCTTGAGTTTACTTCGCCCTTATGGGTCCTGGTTCTGTCCCCTCTGGTGCTGGGCGAACGGCTAACGCGGGTCCGGGCAATCGCCGCCGGGCTTGGTTTTATCGGGGTAATGATCATTACCCGCCCCGGTGCCACGGCCCTTTCCCCCGGTGTGATTGCGGCAGCTCTTGCCGCCATCGGTTTTGCCATTTCAGCCCTTTTCACCCGCCGCTTGACGCGCACAACCTCGATCACCTGCATCCTTTTCTGGCTGACGGCGATGCAATCCGTCTTTGGTCTGATCACCGCCGGGTTCGACGGTGATATTGCCCTTCCTAGTATCTCGGCCCTGCCTTGGGTGTTTTTAATCGCCTGCGCCGGGCTGGTGGCGCATTTTTGCCTGACCAAAGCACTGGGACTTGCCCCGGCTTCGGTGGTCATCCCCATCGACTTTACCCGCCTGCCCCTGATCGCCCTGATCGGTCTGGCTTTCTACGGCGAGGCTCTGGATATGTGGATCATTCTTGGCGGTGCGGTGATAATTGCCGCCAATATTATTAATCTGAGGGCCGAGGCCCGCGGCCCGCATCCCCAATAGCGTTTGACCCCTGCCGCCCGGCCCCTTACCAAAGGTGAAAACCGGAAGGGTACAGGCCATGATCTATTCGTCGGCAAAAAAATGGCAGGAAGCAACGCATAAACGCGTGCTGCTTTTTGGCATGTCCGGTCTGGGAAAAACCCACCTTTCCAAAATATTACGCGGCTCGGGTGACTGGTTTCACTATTCTGTCGATTACCGGATCGCCACGCGCTATATGGGCGAACACATCGCTGATAACGCCAAATGCGAGGCAATGAAAAACCCATTCCTGCGCGAATTGGTGATGTCGGATTCGATCTGCATCGCGCCGAAAACCAGCTTTGACAACCTCACCCCTGTCTCAACCTATCTGGGCAAACCCGGAGATGCGGGCAAAGGTGGGCTTGCGATCAAGGAATACAAGCGCCGCCAGCAGCAATTCAAGGAAGGCGAAATTGCCGCCTTGCTCGACACATCACATTTCATCCGTCGCGCCGGGCGGATTTACGATTACCCGCATTTTGTTTGCGACACAGGCGGATCGATCTGCGAATGGGTGGATATTGATCAAGGTCTGGATGATCCTTTGATCAAGGCACTGACGGCAGATTGCCTGCTGGTCTGGATCAAGGGCGACGCGGCGCATTCGCACGAATTGATCCGACGCTTTGACAAGGCCCCCAAGCCTATGGCCTATCAGCCCGAGTTTTTGGCCGACGCCTGGGACGAATATCTTCGCGAAAACAACATGAAAGAAGGCGAAGTTGATCCCAACAATTTCATACGCTGGACCTATGGCCGCGCCCTTGCGCACCGCCAGCCGCTTTATCAGGCGATGGCACGATACGGGGTCACGGTAACGGCAAAAGAGGTGGCCAAGGTCGCCAGCCCCGATGACTTCAACGCGTTAATTGCAAGCACCTTGCCCGCTTAACCCAAACAAACGGATCCTGCTATGCCGCTAAAAATCCCCTCGACCCTGCCTGCCTTCGATGTGTTGAAGGATGAGGGTGTGATGGTGATGTCACGCAGCCACGCGGCGCATCAGGACATTCGCCCGCTGAAAATCGGCCTGCTGAACCTGATGCCTAAAAAGATCCAGACCGAGACGCAGTTTGCCCGCCTTATCGGCGCTACTCCCTTGCAGATCGAACTGACCCTGATCCGCATGTCCGAACACAAATCCAAAACCACATCCGAGGCCCATATCGGTGCCCATTATGAGCCGTTTCAGGCCATCAAGGACCAAAAACTCGACGGGCTTATCATTACCGGTGCGCCCATTGAACACCTGCCGTTCGAAGAGGTCTCGTATTGGCGCGAGCTCACGGAAATCATGGAATGGACCCAGACCAACGTGCATATGACCTTCGGTGTTTGTTGGGGTGGGATGGCGATGGCGTATCATTTTCACAATGTTAACAAGCACATGCTGGATCACAAGGCGTTTGGCTGTTTCCCGCAGGTTAACAAAGCTCCGGCCTCTCCTTACCTGCGGGGTTTTTCGGATAATTTCGTCATCCCCGTCAGCCGCTGGACCGAAATGCGCGAAGGTGAGATTGGCGCCACTGGCAAGTTGACCACTCTGATCGGTTCGGATGACGTTGGCCCCTGTCTGGTCGAGGATAAATCCCATCGCGCGCTTTATATCTTCAACCATTTTGAATATGACAGCGACACGCTGAAACAGGAATATGACCGCGATATTGTTGCGGGTACGCCGATCAACGTGCCGATGAACTACTACCCGGACGACGATCCGACGCAGCCGCCTGAAAACCGTTGGCGCAGCCATGGGCATCTGCTTTACAACAACTGGATCAGTGAAATTTACCTGACCACGCCCTACGACATGGACGAAAGTGGTACGAGCAGCACCGAGTGGCGCGTTTAGATGTATTGTAATGGACCCCGCCCGCCCCCATACTAATATTAATAAAAAGGAGGCAGA
>JAAEUB010000088.1 GCA_024227755.1 Paracoccaceae bacterium
CCGAGCTTTTCATAAAGCGGCAAGCCGTCTTGTGTGGCGACCAATCGCCAGGCATCCGGCGCAATCGTCTCCATTGCACGGAATATAATATCGCGGCCCAAGCCGCGCCCGCGCATGGCCGCATCGACAATAATCAAGTTGACCATCCCAACCGGGGCAAAGGGAGTCGCTAGCGCGGTTGCAACCACTCGATCACCTTTCATGGCGACCACGCCGTTGCTGATTCCCGCCACAAATGCCCAGTCCTCCAGCCGATGGGGCCAGCTAACATCGGCGGACATCCGCATGGCACAGCTCAGGTGCTCGTCATTCAGTGTTTCGAAAGTGAGGGTTGAGGTCATGGTTATTCCAAATCGTTTGTAACACAGGCTGTGATAAAGCTTTCACACTGTCGAATACTGTACCTGCAATGACCGACCCGATGCTGTGGCAGTCAGTGTCTGCGCCGCAATTTGTGATCGACTCTGCCCTCCCGCGCAGCACAAAATGCTGTAGCGCCGCCCCTCTGACTCGGCGTGAACCTCGGAACGACGCGCAGCAGAACAACTCTGTGCTGTACATCCCGCCTCAAACAGCGTTTTCTTCGCTAAACACCGACAGATCAAGCACCCACACCCTGCACGACGCCGGTAGACTTTCGCTCATATTCCCATCTAAAGGAAACACCATGTCCACATTCAGACCCAAGTTCATCACCTTTGATTGCTATGGCACCCTGACCCATTTCGATATGGCCGGTGCAGCGCGACGTATTTATGGTGAGACGCTGAGCCCCGATGCAATGGAAGCCTTCATCCGCAGCTTCGCGGCTTATCGGCTGGATGAAATCCTCGGCGCGTGGAAGCCCTACGCCGATGTGGTCGCGGGCGCGCTTGAGCGGACTTGCAAGCACCACCAGGTGCCATTCCGCGCAGAAGACGCGCTGCAAATCTACCATGAAGTGCCCACCTGGGGACCGCATCCGGATGTACCTGCAGGTCTGGCCCGCGTGGCAAAAGACATTCCGCTGGTAATTCTATCCAACGCGATGAACAGCCAGATTATGTCCAACGTCGAAAAGCTCGGTGCGCCTTTTCACACGGTCATTACCGCGGAGCAAACCGGCACCTACAAACCGCAAATGAACGGCTTTGAATACATGCTCGACACCCTGGGCTGTGGACCAGAGAACGTCACCCATGTGTCGTCCTCGTTCCGCTATGACCTGATGACCGCGCATGACCTCGGCATTAAATCCAAGGTTTGGGTGAACCGTGGCCACGAACCGGCCAATCCCTACTACGGCTATACCGAAATCAAGGATATTTCCGGCCTGCCGAGCGTTTTTGGTCTGACCTAGATTGAACGACACCAAATACAGCTCCTATTGGCACGACATCTCGCCTACCTTTACCGCCACTTCGGACGAGCCGCAAGGCACCTACGACTTCGCGATCATAGGGGCGGGCTTCACCGGTCTGGGAGCGG
>JAAEUB010000089.1 GCA_024227755.1 Paracoccaceae bacterium
GATTTTGCGGAGATGGCGCGGGAGGGGGTGGCTCATCTGGGCGAAATTGGTCTAGGCGCGGTGAAAGAACCAGAAGATGCCGCTCCGATGGTGCGCTGGGCGAAGAAGTATGGCATGGTAGTGATGATGCACACGGGCGGGACTTCCATTCCCGGCAGCTCTACGGTGACGGCCGCACAAGTGATCGCCACCAATCCAGACGTTATCTCTCATCTAAACGGTGGCCCTACGGCTGTGCCTTTGAGCGAGGTGGAAACATTGATCAACGAGACTGAGTTGGCTTTTGAGATCGTTGAGTGTGGTAACACAAAAATTGCGCTAGATATTGTCAGAATTGCGCGTGAAAAGGGTGCTTTTAACCGGTTGCTAATCGGCAACGACGCGCCTTCCGGTACAGGCGTTATTCCGCTGGGAATTTTGCGGGTGATAAATCTGATTACGGCCGTTGGCGGCGTAGACGTCGCCGAAGCCGTGGCTATGGCTACCGGTAATACGGCCAAAGTTTACAAATTGAATCGCGGCTTCATCAAAGCGGGCTATGAAGCAGATTTGGTCGTCATGGACACGCCTATGGGGTCTGTGGGCGCGGATGCTGTGGGGGCAATTGAGGCGGGCGATATTCCAGGCATTGCGGCCGTTTTGGTAGATGGTGAGGTCAAGTCATGGGTCAGCCGCAACACGCCGCCCCCTGTTCGTCGCTGCAGTGAGACACGTAAATGATTGTTGATGTTGAAACATGTGTCGGCTGCCCGATTTGCGTGGAGGATTGTCCGCTAGATGCAATTACGTTGGTGGATAAAAAGGCGGTGATAGCCGCTACGCTTTGTGTCAACTGCCAGACCTGCGCCAAAGTTTGCCCCACGGATGCCATCACCAAAGAGACTTTTTCCTTGCCCGGCCGAGCAATCTGCGATGCATGTCCCATCCGCTGTGAAATTGAAGTAGGTTATATGGGGGCTTGTCACCGTTTTGAAAACAAAGACGGCACAGTCGTGCGTACAGTCCCCCTGCACACCTTTGCCGATGTTGCAGACATTGTCGGTCCCGACTATGAAGAAGCGATCCGCCGACCCCTTATCACGGCAATAGGTGCGGGAACCACTTATCCCGACAGCCGTCCGGCTCCCTTCATCGTGCAAGGTAAATCGTTAGGCGTTGATGTCGTTACGGTGGTGACGGAAGCGCCGTTGAGCTACAGTGGCGTCAAGGTTAAAATTGATGCCGAAAAACCAATTGGCAAAGAGGGCGCACCCGTTTTGATGCGCGGCAGGCAAGTGGGTCACGTTTCTACTGAGGAGTATGGTGCCAAAATCCTCTCTATCGGCGGCGTCAACCTGCTCTCCGGCAAGAATGGTTTTATTGCAGCCGACCTCATTACCCGCATTGCCAATCGGGAAAAGGTGGAACTGAAGGTAAGAGGTGGTAGCACTCTTGAAATTCAGGTCGGCAAAGCGCCGATTATTGATGGGGAACTGATGCACAAGATGCGCGTTGGCTGTGGCAGCGCTTCGATGGGACTTTTTACACCCATCTTTAAGGAAGCTGCCGATGAAGTCGTCGTGCTTGACTCCCACATCACCGGGCTTTTTACGGAACATACGGCGGGAAAGTTCGCGGGCGCAGCCTACAGTGGGCTGACGCTGGCGGCTCGAAAGAGTACGCCGGGTCGGTATTTTGGCGAATCCGGGGCTGGATGGGGCGGCACGCCTATCAATAATCCACTAGATATTGTCGCCGAAGTAGATAGGGGCGTGGCGTGGGTCGGGATGACTGTCCTGATCACGGAGACAACCGGCGAGATGGCGGCGATGTTCCGGTGGAATGGGAATGGATTTGATGAGGTTCCGCTTACATCAGCGGCTGAGGAGGCGGTGACGGCGATCAATGTGACGGCGCAACCATCCCGGGTTTCGGCGATGTACATTGGCGGAGCGGGCGGCAGCGCGAGGGCGGGCGTGACGAAATACCCTATCAAACTTACGCAGGCGGTAAACGGCCGTAAGGCGTGTCTCACTGGTGGTGGAGCGCCGACATTCATTTATCCGGGTGGCGGCAGCACCTTTACCGTCGATGTGGAACGGGTGAAGA
>JAAEUB010000090.1 GCA_024227755.1 Paracoccaceae bacterium
GGCCGTGTCCTTCGGGCACCATGTGGAGAAAAAGGCGAGATCCCCATCGGCGATATTGCGCCGGATCAGCAGGCCCAGCGTCCACAAGCCGGTATGTGAGCTGTTGTATTCGTCCGTATCAAGATCAGCCAGTTCGAGATAAGCCCAGTCGTGCAGGCGCGGACCTTTTGTGCCTTCACCCGCCGACAGGCGCTGCCATGCATCTTCACAAAGGCTCAGCGCAATATCTTTTGCCGTTCCGCCAACCGGCTGCGGCATCGCCCATGAGTGGAACAGGTGACCGGCCTTAACGCCCAGAACATATCCCTTGCCAGCGCGACGCAGCACCGTTTCGATAGCGCCAACGCCATAGACACTGTCAGCAGCCACCCAGTTGAACGGCACCTCCGCAGTAATGGCCCGTTCGATCATGCCAACTGCAATGGTAGGCTTGGTCGCAAATCCGGTTTTCTCCGGAACATGGGCCTTTGCCATGCGTACGGGTGCCTCGGTCCAGGCCTTCGGCAGATAAAGCGTCCGGTCGATGAAGCAATGGCCATGGCGCGAGACATAGGCCGCGAAAACCCCAATCTGGCAGTTGGTAATCTTGCCCGCCGACCCCGTGTACTGGCGAGCAACACCACACGATGCCTTGCCCTGTTTGAGGAAGCCGGTTTCGTCAATGACCAAAACCCCATCCTCGTCGGCCAGTGTCTCAAGTGCATAATCACGCACGATGTCGCGCAACCCTTCTGCATCCCAGTGGCCGCGGCCAAGAATGGCCTGCTGTCGCCAGGGACCGGGATCACCCGCAGCCTCTGCCCGCATCCAGCCGGTCTTGCGCCGCTCATCGCCGAGGAGGCCATCAAGAAACTGCCCCGCCGAACGGGCAACGCGTGCCTGGTTGAAAAGCGGCCCTATCCGCGCTTTTACATTCCGTAACGAAGACGCCCAAAGCTCAAGCGTCGCCTCTATCGATAAAC
>JAAEUB010000091.1 GCA_024227755.1 Paracoccaceae bacterium
AGCTAGCCATGGATGTGTTACTTGCCAGCACCGCTGAAGCCTTCCGATTGTTGTTCAGCGGCAATCCCGAAATCTGGGAAATTGTTGGCATCTCGTTTCGGGTCTCAACCCTGGCAATCCTGGCCGCAGTCCCACCCGCACTGGTGATTGCTTTCACACTGGCTTACGGCAGCTTTCCGGGAAGACGTTTCCTGATCTCGCTGTTTAATACCTTTTTATCGGTGCCCGCAGTGGTCATTGGACTGACGCTTTTTATCATCCTGTCGCGCCAGGGACCGATGGGTGACTTCAAACTCCTGTTTACCCAGACCGCAATGGGGTTAGGTCAATTTTTATTATGCCTGCCAATACTGGTCTGCATGGCGCATGTATCGCTGCAGGCCGCCGACCGCGCCGCCTGGGAAACCGCACGCACGCTCGGCGCAAATCGGCTACGGGCATTCTTCACCGTGCTCTACGAAATCCGTTTTGGCCTGATGGCAGCCTTACTCGCAGGTTATG
>JAAEUB010000092.1 GCA_024227755.1 Paracoccaceae bacterium
CAAAATGCTGGATTGCCTCGAACGCCCAAGTCAGGTCATCGCGAAGCACCCAGTCGTCCTGCGGGATTTCCTGTACCATTGGGCGCAAACCGATCAACTTGGGGTGATTGGCAAAACGGGCGATTTGTTCGTGCTGGGTTGGATCCTCGAAATCGACCCAGCCAATGACCCCGGCGATCCAGTCGGTCGCATCTGCCAACCCCAACAGGTAATTGGTTTCTGCCAGCGTCCAGGCCGCCTGAACCAAAATGGTCTTGTCGACCCCCGCCGCCCGGCGCGCCGGATCAAGATGGCGCGGAAGATAATCGCGCGCCCAGGTCGCATGGCCGGGTTCGATCCAGTGATAATCCTGCCGCGAAATGGACCAGCAATGGTGATGTGCGTCGATCTTGTTCATGTGGTTTGTCCGCCCTGGTCAGTGTCGCTGCATGTAAACGACGTGGGTGTGGGTGAAATCATAGATTCCGTGTTTACCATCGGCACCGCCAATGCCCGATTGGCGCACCCCGGCATGGTGGCCCTGAAACGCTTCCATGTGTTCCCGGTTCACGTAAGTCTCGCCAAAACTGAGCTTGTCGCAGGCTTTCATCACCGTGTTGAGGTTGGTCGAAAAGATTGACGAAGTCAGGCCAAAATCGCTGTCATTGGCCAGCGCGACCGCCTCGTCCAGATCCGCAACGCGACGCACCGGTAGGACCGGGCCAAAAATCTCGTCGCGCATCACCGACATGTCATCGGTGCAATTGGCCAGAACCGTCGGCAGATAATGATGTCCGACACCCTCGGCCTCGCGGCCACCGCACAGCAGTTCCGCGCCAGCGGCCTTTGCCGCCTCAACCATTTGCGAAACGCTTTTTACCCCGGCGCGGTTCACCATTGGCCCCATATCAAGTGCGACGCCCGCCTCGGCGCTGGCGATCGGGTCGCCAAACTGAACCGCCTGCATCTTGTTTGTCAGCCGGTCCAGAAAGGCATCTGCAATGCCTTCCTGAACATAAACCCGCTCGGCGCAGTTACAGACCTGACCGGTGTTGATCACCCGTGAGGCAACAACCGAACTGACGGCCACATCAAGATCGGCATCATCCATAACAATCACCGGCGCGTTACCGCCAAGTTCAAGATTAACTTTGGTGATATTTGTCGCGGCATCGGCCATGATTTGCGCGCCCGTCGGAACCGATCCGGTAACGCTGACCAGGCCCACATCCTTATGGCGCGACAGGGCGCTGCCAACAACCGAGCCACGCCCGGCAACCAGCCCAAACACGCCCTTGGGCAAGCCGGTTTCATCCACAAGTTTTGCAAAAAGGTAGGCATTAAGGGGCGTTTCGCTGCTGGATTTGAACACGATTGTGTTGCCGGTCAGCAGAGCGGGGGCCATCTTTCGCGCGATCAGGAACAGCGGAAAATTCCACGGCAGGATGCCCGCTACTACGCCAATTGGCTTGCGAAACAGGAATATTTGCTCGCCCGGCCGGTCGCTGGTGATGATCTCGCCCTCCAGACGGCGGGCCCACTCGGCGGTGTAGTCGAAATATTGCCAGGTAAACTCCACCTCGCCGCGGGCCAGTTCCAGCGTTTTGCCCTGCTCGCGCGACAGGCAGCGGGCGAATTCTTCTGCCTGATCT
This sequence comes from Paracoccaceae bacterium, assembly GCA_024227755.1. GTDB lineage: Bacteria > Pseudomonadota > Alphaproteobacteria > Rhodobacterales > Rhodobacteraceae > JAAEUB01. The sequence continues at coordinate 1,632 of JAAEUB010000092.1, forward strand.
CGAAGTTTGGCGGCTATTTCGTGCAGGTATCCGGCGCGTTCGGACGCGGTCTTTTCCGCCCAACTGATTTGCGCCGCTTTGGCCACAGCCACGGCGTCCTCCACATCACTGACCGAGCCTTGGGCCACTGAGCCGATCACCTGTTCGGTGGCGGGGTTTTCTACGTCAAGTTGGCTGTCGGCGGTCAGAAATTCGCCGTTCACATAGTTTTTAGCATTCAGAAGATCGGTCATTGGATATTCTTTCTCAGGCCGCGGCGCGGTCGTTGGAGGAAGCGTCGGCAAAGGCTTGCCGGGCGGCGATAAGGGCGGTCTCGTATGTTTCAAAGGCCTGCATTTTGACCGGGCCAAAGCCGCGAATTTCCTGCGGCAGGGCGGCCAGCGCGACGGCGGCGGTCAGGTTGGCAGCGGTTAGACCGACGGCAACCTCGGTCATCTGGGCCTCGAACGCAGTCACCATCGCGCGTTCACGCCCGCGTTCTTCGGTTTTGCCAAATATGTCGAATTTGGTGCCGCGCAGCATTTTGAGACAGGCCAACATTCGCATTGCCGGAAGGATCCAGCCACCAAAATCACGCTTTTGTAGGCGCCCGGTGTCTTTGTTGATACGTGACAGTATCGGCGGAGCCAGATGGTACTTCAGTTGGTACTCGCCTTCAAAGCTTCGGGCGATTTCCGCGGCAAACCGGCCGTCGCTGTGCAGGCGGGCGACCTCGTATTCATCCTTGTAGGCCATCAACTGATAGGCGGTCAGCGCTACTGTGTCGCTAAGAAGGCCTTCCGCACCCGTAACACGCATTTCACTGGTGCGGACGCGTTCGACCAAATCGACATAGCGGTTGGCATAGGCAGCATTCTGATAACGGCTTAAGGTTGCGGCACGCTGCTGTATTTGTTGATCCAGAGATCGCGGAATCTGTTCGCCGGGCTGGTCAGTAAGACCTGCCTCGGCCCAGACTTTGTCAGGATCAATCGCCCAAACCCGCCCCCAGTCAAAGGCTGACTGGTTCATCGCAACAGCGGTCCCATTCAGGGTTATGGCCTCGGAGATAGCCTCCGCCGAAAGCGGGATACGGCCCGTTTGATAGGCAAAGCCGAGCAGGAACATGTTGGCGGCGATGGAATCGCCCATCAGCGCGGTGGCCAGGGCGGTGGCGTCCACCAGACTGCTGTTTTCGGCCCCGGCTTTTGCCCCCAGGGTTTCTACCAGATCCGTCGTGGGCAGGCGGAAATCGCGGTTATGTATAAAGGCACCGGTCATGGTTTCATGCGCATTGGCAACAATGGCGGTATGGCCGTCGCGCAGGGTTTTGCTGACCGCCGGATCCGCCAGTACCAGCGTGTCGCAGGCCAGGATCAGATCAGCCCCGCCCGAGGACACCCGGATGGTGGAAATATCCGCCGGTCTGGCGGCGATTTTGATATGGCTGGCCACCGCGCCACCTTTTTGGGCCAACCCGGCCATGTCGATGATGCCGCAACCCTTGCCCTCCAGATGCGCGGCCATGCCAAGGATCGCGCCAATGGTGACAACACCGGTGCCACCAATACCGGTGATCACCATCGAATATGGCGTGGCCAGATCGGGGGGCGTAGTCGGGTCCGGCAGCGTACCAGCGTCGGGGGTATTGGGTTTTGGCTTTCTCAACTGCCCCCCTTCAACCGTCACAAAGCTCGGGCAAAACCCTTTCAGGCAGGAGAAATCCTTGTTGCAGGCGGATTGGTCGATCTGGCGCTTGCGGCCGTCCTGGGTGTCTTTCGGCAGGATGGCGACACAGTTTGACTGAACGCTGCAATCGCCGCAACTTTCGCAAATGCCGGAGTTGATGAACACCCTGCGTGCCGGATCGGGAAAAGACTTGCGCTTGCGGCGACGGCGCTTTTCGGCAGCACAGGTTTGTTCATAAATCAGCACGGTCACGCCGGGAACCTCAGCCAGCCGTTTTTGCACTGCGATCAATTGATCCCGGTGCAGGATCTCGACGCCTGCAGGCGGTGCCAGTTCGCCAACATGGCGGGCCGGATCATCTGAGACCAGCACCGTCTTTCTGGCCCCCGCCGCGATTACCTCGCAGGCGATGATGGCCGAATTCAGGGCGCCCTCGAGCTGCTGGCCGCCGGTCAGCGCCACCGCGTCATTGTTGAGGATCTTGAAAGTGATGTTGGTGTCGGTCTTGGCCGCGGCCCGGATCGCCATGATGCCGGAGTGATTATAGGTGCCATCGCCGACATTCTGGAACATATGCGGGTTGGTCGAAAACTTGGATTCACCGATCCAGTTGGCGCCCTCGCCACCCATATGGGTATAGCCTTCTACCCCACGGTTCATGAATTGCGACAACCAGTGGCAGCCGATCCCGGCATAACCACGCTTGCCTTCGGGTAGTTTGGTCGAGGTCGAATGCGGGCAACCGGCACAGAAATAGGGCGTGCGACGGTCCGGGGTAATGTCCACGGCCGCATCGCGCACCCCGGCGATGCGTACCATCGCCGCAGACAGGGTTTGCGTGTTGGCCGGGCTCAGCGCCGCCAGCCGCCGGGCCAGAATATCGGCGATCATCACCGGGTTGAGCGCCCCTGCGGAAGGGAACAGAACTGCATCGTCCTCATCGCGTTTGCCGACCACAATTGGGCGGGCAGGTTCATTGAACAATACACTGCGTAGCTGATCCTCGATCAGGCCGCGTTTTTCCTCGATAACGATGATCTGCTCCAGACCAGCGGCAAAATCCCGAATGCCGGTTGGTTCCAGCGGCCAGGGCATTGCCACTTTGAACAATGTCAGCCCCAGTTTTGCGGCGGCTTGTTTGTCGATGCCAAGTTCGGCCAGCGCCTGCACTGTGTCGGAATAGGATTTGCCCGTGGTGACAATGCCGATGCGGCTGTTGTCGGACTTGGGCAGCAAGGTCCGGTTCAGCCCGTTGGCGCGGGTGTACTCCAGCACCGCCCGGATCTTGTGTTGATGCAGGCGTGCCTCTTGCGCTTGTGGCGGGTCGACCCGGCGGATCGACAGCCCGCCCTCGGGCATGTCGCCCTGATCGGGCAGGATGATCGGCACGGCATTGGCGTCAACATTGACCGAAGCCGAGGATTCGACATTATCCTTGACGCATTTCAAGGCGACCCAGACGCTGGCAAAGCGCGACAGCGCCCAGCCATGTAGTCCATAGTTGAACAATTCCTGAATATTGGCCGGGTTCAGCACGGGTATCATCGCATCAACAAAGGCAAATTCGCTTTGATGCGAAGTGGTGGAAGACTCGCAAGTGTGATCGTCGCCAAACACCGCCACCACGCCACCAAATGGCGAGGTGCCGGACAGGTTGGCATGGCGAAAGGCATCGCCGGACCGGTCGACGCCCGGCCCCTTGCCATACCACATGCCAAAAACCCCGTCATACCTGCCATCGCCGCGTAGTTCCGCCTGCTGCGTTCCCCAGAGCGCGGTGGCAGCCAAATCTTCGTTCAGCCCCGGTTCGTAAACCACCCCCGCCGGTCCAAGAACGCTTTTGGCCTGACCGAACTGCGCATCCACCGCCCCCAGCGGTGAGCCGCGATAGCCTGTGACATAACCAGCAGTGTTTTTGCCCTTGGCCCGGTCCAACGCCGATTGCGCCAGACAAAGACGGACCAGAACCTGTGTGCCGGTGGCAAAAACATTAGCCTTACCCAGATTGTATTTGTCTGACAGGCCGACGTCGCGCAGGGTTGTATCCTTTTGGTTCAATTGTATCTCCTGGCGCTGCCTCAGAAAATTGTATGCAATCCCAAACCGAGATTGCAGAAAGGTGGGGGTTGATCAGCCAGCACGAAAAACCTTGCTGGCCGTCTGGTTCTTACGGATGAAATCCCAGTCGTAGGTAACACCAAGGCCTGGGCCGTCCGGGATCGGTACAAACCCTTCGTCGTCGATACAGTCGAGTTGATCGTTGTAGCCACAGGTATAGACAGGCGGCACAGCGTTTGGACAATTCGGCCCGACCAGCGCAACCTCGTAATAGTTGGTGTTGCGGATTGCGGCGATGCAGGCGCGGTGCGCAGGACCAGTGGCGTGCAGTTCCACGTCCGTGCCGAGGCTCTCGGCCAGATGTGCGATTTTCATCACCCCGGTTATGCCCAGATCATATTCCGGGTCCGCGCGCAGGAAATCTGTGCCACCGGCGACGAGGAAATCGGCCTTGGGCTCGATCCCGCGTACAAATTCGGTTTGCAACAATGGCGTCTTCAGCTTTTCACGCAACATTTTGTGAGCAAATGCAGAGGTGCCACAATCGCGGAACGGGTCTTCGTACCAATAGTAATTCGCGTCGTCACAGGCGCGACCCACGTATAGCGCATCGGCAAAGGTGCGCAATTCACAGCATGGATCCAGCATCAGCACCATCCGGTCGCCCATCTGTTTGCGTACATGCAGCACGTTGGCGGCTTCGGTCTGCGCCTCACCGTCTTTCCAGCCATGAACCTTGAACGCGCGGTAGCCCATTTCGTAGCAAGCCTCGGCAAAATCGCCGAAGGCTTCTTTGCAGTCCAACCCGCCGTTGTGGTCGCCATGATATGTGCTTGCATATGCCTTGATCCGGCTGCGGTAGCCGCCCAGCATCTGCGCCACCGACGCGCCATAACTCTTGCCGGCCAGATCCCACAGAGCAATGTCAATCGCACCCTGGCCCATATGGTCGTGCTGACGCATCTCGCGTTTGAAATCATCATAGATCTGCTCGCGGTGATAGGGGTTGCGGCCAATCAGATTGCCTGCAAGCCCGACGGTCTGCGCCATCGAGGCCGCGGTGCCACCCCAGTGCATGACATATTCGCCCTGATGCCCCTCGTCGGTTTTGATGATGATGGCGTACTTGGTGACTTCAGATAATGCACCTTTGACATATCCGATGTTGTAGACCGCTTTGTTGCCATCAATACTGCCCATGTTCTGAATTTCAAACTTGAACTCGGCGACTTCTACTTCGTTGATCTTGACCATTTATTTGCTCCAAGGCGGTTGAGCGCGGCCTTGGCCACGTTCGGTTTGATTATGCAGAAACCAGTGTTTGGCGTTGAACGCCCAGCCCTTCGACACCCAACTCCATCACGTCTCCGGGTTTGAGGTATCTGGGCGGCTTTAGCCCCATGCCAACGCCCGGTGGTGTGCCTGTGGCGATGATGTCGCCGGGTTGAAGGGTCATGAACTGCGACAGGTGAGAAACAATTGTGGCGACGCCGAAATGTAGCTGGTCTGTGCAGCCATCCTGATGCCGGGTGCCGTTTACTGCGCAATAAAGCGACAGATTTTTCGGGTCTGCGACGTCGTTGCGGGTCACCAACCATGGGCCGACGGGGCCGAAAGTGTCGTGCGACTTTCCCTTGGTCCACTGGCCGGATCGCTGGAGTTGAAAGTCCCTCTCTGACACGTCGTTGACGACACAGTAACCTGCAACATGGTCCAACGCGTCCTGTTCTGTGACGTATTTTGCCGATGTGCCAATGACCACGCCCAGTTCGACCTCCCAGTCTGTTTTTACCGAACCCCGGGGGATTTCCACATCGTCGTTGGGCCCGCAGATCGCGGTCGTGGCTTTTGCAAATACCAGCGGTTCGCCGGGCAAAGGAAGCCCGCTTTCTGCGGCATGGTCAGCATAGTTCAGACCTATGCAGATGAACTTCCCGACGGCGCCAACGCAGGGGCCAATTCTTGGGTCACCATCAACAAGTGGCAGAGTGGCAAGATCAATGCTGCGCAGTTCGTCGAGGGTGCTGTTCCACAGGTTTTCACCGGAAAGGTCGTCGATAACTCCGGAAAGGTCACGTATGTTCTGGTCGGCATCAAGAATGCCAGGTTTTTCGCAGCCCGCCGTTCCGTAGCGCAAAAGTTTCACTTGGGTCTCCTTACGTTACAGGCGCGAAGGCCTGATAAACTTGGGATCAGGGGCTAGACAACCGCGCCAATCTGCCAGGGCACGAATTCGATGGCCCCAAATCCCAATGCCTCGCTTTTGGTGTGTTCGCCGGATGCAACGGTGACAAAAAGCTCAAACAGTTCGCTTCCCTTGTCTTCCAGAGAAACGCCGCGAGAGATGATGTCGCCGCAGTTTAGGTCGATGTCTTCGCCAAGCCGGCTGAACAGATCGTCGTTTGAGGCGACTTTGATGCATGGGGTTGGTTGGTAGCCGGATACCGAGCCCCGGCCGGTGGTGAAGCAGATGAGATTGGCCCCAGAGGCGATTTGGCCGGTTACAGAGCAGGGGTCGTACCCCGGGCTGTCCATAAAGACGAAGCCCTTGCGATCCAACTTTTCGCCATATTTGTAAACACCGCTCAACGGTGCCGAGCCACTTTTGGCCACAGCCCCAAGGGATTTTTCGAGGATCGTGGTCAACCCTCCGCGTTTGTTGCCGGGGCTAGGGTTGTTGTCCATCTTGCTTTTGTTACGGCTGGTGTAGTCTTCCCACCAGAAAATGCGCTCAATCAGGGATTTCCCGATTTCAGGGGTTTCTGCGCGGCGGGTCAACAAATGCTCGGCACCATAGATTTCCGAGGTCTCCGACAGAATGGTTGTGCCACCATTGCGCACCAGTAGATCCGATGCAACGCCAAGTGCCGGATTGGCGGTAATACCAGAAAGCCCGTCTGAGCCCCCGCATTGCATGCCGATCACCAGTTCGGATAGTGGCGCGGATTCGCGAGTGCATTTGTTGGCTTGCAGCGCCAGCTCGCGAACGGCCTCAACGCCCTGCTCCACAGTTTTGCGTGTACCACCGGCGGACTGAATGACCATGTACTTGAACATATTGTCGTCGCGCAGCCGGTCTTGGCCGACGAGGTCCGGAACTTGCATAACTTCACAGCCAAGCCCCAGAAGCAGAATTCCCGCAAAGTTTGGATTTTGCGCATAGCCGGACAGCGTGCGAAAAAGAGTACGATAGCCTTCGTCGTCGGATCCCATTCCGCAGCCACCGGAATGTGTGAGCGGAACAATTCCGTCCACATTCTCCAAGGCAGCAAACCACTCTGATTTTTCAGCGGCCTCTGCGATAAAACGTGCGACGCTGCCAGAACAATTCACCGACGTGATGATACCCACGTAATTGCGGGTGCCGACCCGGCCGCCCTGGCGATGATAGCCCTGAAAGGTCCGTGGTTCGGCAAATGGACTAAGTGGCGTGACGCTGGATGAATGTGCATAGTCCTGGACGTGTTCATCCATGCCGCAATTGTGGGTGTGAACGTGATCTCCAGCTCTGATATCCGCTGTGGCACTGCCAATAATCTGACCGTATCGAATTACATTTGCGCCTGAGGGGATGTCGCTAAATGCAATTTTGTGCCCACTCGGGATGTCGGTTCCAAGAGGCGCGCTCATTCCCTTAACGGAGTCGCCGGATGAAAAACCCTGCAAAGCCACAATCACGTTGTCTGAGTCGCTTAACCTGATTGAATCAGGGGCTTTGGTTGTTTCCGGCACCTTATTCTCCTTGATACTCTTCCGCATCATGCTCTCTTACTTTTTAGCTTGACTTGCATATTAACACAGCTAACATGTTAGCAGGTTAAATCGAACGACAACATCGTGCAAGGAGAAATTTGATGTCATTCGAAATCGTTCTGCAGGCAGATAACGGTGGGTCGCTCTCTGAGCGGGTGTACTATTCTGTACGTAGCGCGATTTTGTCGCTTGCACTAAAGCCCGGTGCCCGCATCGACAAAAATGCGCTGGCAAAGAAATTGGGTGTGTCGCGTTTTCCGTTGTCCGAGGCCGTTACCCGGTTGTCTGTTGAGGGGATCGTGCGGGTGTATCCGCAAGCTGGTACTTATGTCGCGCCATTTTCCAATGCCGAAATCAGGGAAGGGTTGTTCCTTAGAGAAGCCCTTGAGGTGGCTGCGGTTGAGCGTGTTGCCTGTGATGCCACCAAACAGCAGATTGCGCAGTTGCGCCGGAACTTCCTCATTCAGGAAATGCTCTCCAAGGAAGAAGATTGCGAGGGTTTCTTTAAAGCGGATGACGAGATGCATGTCTTCTTGCTGGAAGCGACAGGGTTTCCCAAGCTGATGGGTTTGGCCGAAACTCTATGGCTTCAGGCCGAGCGTGCCCGGCATTTGTTTTCGGGAACCCCCGGAAGCACCGTCATGGCGCTTGAAGAGCATCGGGCCATCGTAAATGCAATTGTTGACGGCGACCCTGACGGCGCGCGTGTAGCAATGAGAATGCATATCCGGCGCATGATGCAGGAGCTCTGCCACCTTGATGGACAGTACCCGGAATTTTTTCAGCCGGTGAAATTGGGGGGGGGCAAATGCCTGAAAACAGCAGCGAAAATATGAGTTCAGGAAAAACTTTGAAAAAGAACCAGTTGAGCGGTCGGACCTCCCGACCTCTAGGTGTTTCCGAAGTTGGGTTTGGTGGCGCGGGACTGGGCAATCTGTTCCGCGAAGTAACCGAAGAGGCCGCGCAGGCAACCCTGCAGGCCGCCTACGATAATGGCGTTCGGCATTTTGATACAGCGCCGCAATATGGCCTTGGTATTTCCGAGCGCCGGACCGGAGAGGCGGTCAATCGCGTTGGCCGCGAGAATGTCACGATTTCTACCAAGGTGGGGCGTCTTCTTGAGGATTGCGCCCCCGAGGAGGTGACGCCTGAGGCCTTTGTTGGTGTGCCACAGAAAAAGATTGTCTTCGACTATTCCTACGACGGGATCATGAAGAGCCACGAGGCCAGCCTGAAACGTCTGAGTGTCGACAGGGTTGATATTATGTTGGCGCATGATGTCGGTGATATGTTTAGCTTTGGTGACCGCGAGCGGGCCGATGCAACCATTCGGCAATTGTTTGACCAGGGTGGCTTTCGCGCGATGCAAGAGCTTAAGAACGCCAAGGCAATCGCGGCGATCGGTGCTGGCGTAAACGAATGGGAAGTGTGTGAAACGCTTCTGGCTGAAGGGGATTTCGACTGTTTCCTACTGGCCGG
>JAAEUB010000093.1 GCA_024227755.1 Paracoccaceae bacterium
ACCCTTTTTCGGGAACGGGTCTGTAGCGGTTTGCCGTTTGCCAGCCAGCGGAAGGGGGGACGACCATTCTGTAGTTTCATCACCAGCGGGAACTTTGCGCCGGTGTGGGTTTTGCCGAGTTCGACACGGGCACCATCGAATGGATAGATAATCTCGGGCGGCTGTTCCGGGATTTTAGCTTTTGCCGAAGCTGGCGATGTTGTGCCAAACCGTTGCAGGGTGATCGGTAATTCGCCATGTGCCATTCTGAGGGCACCTGCCGGAGCTGACTTGAAAGGTATTCTTGCAAGTCCGGTTTTGACGAAAGCATCGAACAGGATTGGCGCGGCGGTGGAACGTCCCGTAATGCCGGGGATTGAGCCATTGTCAGCCCTTCCGACTAACACGCCGAGCACATGGTGGCCATCATAACCGACCGACCAGGCATCACGGTAGCCATAGCTCGTGCCGGTTTTATAGGCGATGCCCAGGGCGGTTGAGCCTGCTGGTGGTTGCATGCCTGAAAGAATGTCAGTGACGTGCCATGCCGCCTCCGGTGTCAGCAAAGTTGACTTGCCGATTTGTGCATTTTTCGATTCATCATGAAGCTTGCTCGCCTGTCCGCCATTGGCCAGCGCAGTGTAAAGCTGGGTCAAATCCCGCAATGAAATGCCCATACCGCCAAGCCCGATGGCGAGGCTTGGCCGGCCTGACTGCGGTAATTCTGCTGTCACCCCGGTTTGCCGGAACCTGGCTGCCAACCGGTTCGGCCCTACAGCTTCCAATAGCTGCACTGCCGGTACGTTCAAAGACAATTGCAGTGCCCTGCGGATGCTGATTTCACCCTGATACTGCGTGTCGAAGTTCTGTGGCCGATAGCCGGCAAAATTGGCCGGGCTGTCGATAATCAGGGTTTCCGGTTTTACCAGTCCTTCCTCAAAGGCCAGACCGTAGACAAACGGTTTTAGCGCTGAGCCGGGGGAACGAATTGCGCGGCTCATGTCAATCCATCCCGCGCGGTCCTGGTCGAGATAGTCAGGTGAGCCGACTTCAGCCAGAATGCGGCCTGATTGTGCATCAGCCAGGACCAGCGCCACTGAAACCCTGGGGCCAATTCCTTTGGCGTGCTCACGGGCAACCTGTTCCAGAGTCTGCTGGAGGTGGCGTTTAAGAGTTGTTTGGTGGCGCTGTTTATCAGGGTTTGCCAGAATTGCCCGCTGCGCCAGATGGGCGGCAAATCGCGGCAGCGTGCGCCTTGTCGCCGATACCGGTCTTGTGGCGGCCCTTTCTACCTCACCTCGTGCGATCACATCTGCATCAGCCATCCGCGCCAGCACCACATCGCGGGCTTTGCGGGCAATTACGGAAAAACGGTCTGGTCGCCGCCGCTCCGGAGACTGCGGCAAGGCAACCAGCAAGGCAGATTGGGCAAGGGTAAGCCCCTTCGGTTCCTTGCCGAAATAGGCAAGTGATGCAGCGCGGATACCTTCAAGATTTCCGCCATAAGGAGCGAGCATCAGATAGGCCTCAAGGATTTCTTTTTTGCCGAGTTGTCTCTCGATTTGTACAGCCCGTGCCATTTGGTGAAGCTTTGATTTCAGCGAACGGTTTTTGCGTGGTTCCAGCAGGCGGGCAAGCTGCATGGTGATGGTCGAACCGCCCGAAACAATCCGTCCATTGACGATGAACTGCCCGGCAGCGCGCAGCATGGCGCGCGGATCAACGCCGAAATGGGTCCAGAACCGTTTGTCCTCGTAGGCGATCAACAGCTTGGTATATTCACCGTCCACATCGTCCAGACTTGTTCGGAAACGCCAGCGACCCTGTTTGGTGACAAAGGCCCGCAGCAGCCTGCCGTCAGCATCAACAACTTC
>JAAEUB010000094.1 GCA_024227755.1 Paracoccaceae bacterium
CGCCGGGCACCGGGCCAAACAGTTGAGCCATGGTAACCAGCAGGTCCTCGGCAATCTTGGAGCGCTGCAGCATGATGCCCATGAAGATGAAGAGAGGGATGGCGATGAGAGTATCCCGCTCAACCTCCCAATAGACACCGCGCAGGTTGGTCACCCCGGCCGAAAGCCATTGCTGCGGCCCGCGGGAATGGAAAAACGCGTCGGTGCTGCCGGTATAGAGGTATCCGGCAGCCGCAGCCAGACTGATGGTAATGATCGCGGCCCCCGGCAGTGCGAAAGCCACCGGATAGCCAGACCCCAGGGCCACAGCCATGATCAGGATGAGCAGTGCGAGAAAATAGAATTCCATGTGCCTGCCCTCAATGCCCCGCCGGTTCGACCGTGCGGTGGCCGGGTTCGCCCCGGAAATCTGCCACTGCCTCGAAGAAATAGCTGACGAACTGGATCAGCATCGTTGTCGCGAAGATGCCCAGAAACACAGCCATCTGGTATTTCACGAACATGCCGACGCCGCCGGTCTGGGTGATCTCGAAATTCATCACAGGCGCGTTGATGATCGACTGTTTACCATTGAACCCTATCCACAAAATCACCATGCAGGTGCTGGCACCCAACAGCAGAGTTCCCAGCGCATTGACAAATCCGCGCTTACGATCATTGAAACCGGCATAAAGCACGTCAACACGCACATGGCCCTCTTCGAACAGCGTATAGGCCGAGGCAAACAGGAACAGTGCGGCATACCAATATCGCACAAGATCGCCCATCAACGCCTGTTCATAGGAAAACACGAAACGCGAGATCACGATCAACAACTCGGCCAGAACGATCAGCAGCGCCAGCCAGGCAAAGCCCAGCGTGCGTGTGAACAGGGCGATAACGAAGCCCGCGATCACCAGCGGAATATGGATGTACATGCCGACAAAGCTTGACAGCTTGAAGTTGCGCACCATCTCCTGGCTAAAGAACGGGTCAAACAGTTTTTCAACCCGCATCAGTGCAATAGTGCTGTCCGTTACACCGACGAGTAAAACCACCCAGAAAAAGGCGCGGATCAGGTAGACGTTGAAGTGGTGAATGCGCATCGCATCCCAGCGCAGCGAAGTCTCGCGCGTCACCATGGCAAAGATGATGGCGATCACGATGCCAGTAACCCCGATACTCAGCGTCACAGCTCCTACCTGGGGAATATCATAACCCACGACCAGTACGTTATTGATCAGAAAAGCTGCAAGCGAGCCAAGGATTGCCCAGCCAAAACTGCGTATCAGCGGTGCGGGCGTACCGATTTTTTGCATGTCCGCGGCTACACTGCTGTCGCTCATTCCCACTCCCCGCCGGAACCCTGGTGCCCGGGAATCACCTCTTTCGGGTGCTCAACCACTTGGCATCTGTCCGCTTAGTAAAAGCGGGGCCCGAAAGCCCCGCTTCAAGTTTATCAGGTCAGCCCCTAGATAAGGCCTAGAACCCGGTTGCGTTGGTTCACGAATGTACCTTCGAAATTGGCCATCATTATGCCGGTTTCGCGCAGTGATTTCTGGAAGGCATCGTCGATCTTGGCAGCAAGATCACTGTGCGCACGGGTTTCTGCAAACACCTCCGCAGCACCCTCGCCGAAAGCATCCCAGACATCATCGTTGAATGCCCGCACCTTGACGCCGTGATCATTGATCAGCTTGGCCAGGTATTCGCCGTTCTTGGCGATATTTTCCTCATGGGAGGCCGCGTGCTCTTCGTTGCAGGCCGCTTCGATTACCGCCTTCTCAAAGTCGGACAGACCTTCATACCATGCCTTGTTCATGCCGAAAGCCAGCCCGCCACCGGGCTCATGCATACCACCGGTATAGTAGAATTTGGCGGCTTCATAGAATTTCATGAAGTAGTCATTGTAAGGGCCAACCCACTCGGTCGCTTCAATCGCGCCCGACACCAGGTTTTCGTAAATCTGGCCACCAGGCAACAACACGGTCGAACCGCCAAGCCTGGACACAACCTGCCCACCAAGGCCCGGAACGCGCACTTTCAGTCCTTTCAAGTCGTCCGGTGAATTGACTTCCTTGGTGAACCAGCCACCCGCCTGTCTGCAGCACG
>JAAEUB010000095.1 GCA_024227755.1 Paracoccaceae bacterium
TCCGGGCCGAGGGCGCAAATTCCCTTGCAGACGGAACTTTCCAAGACGATGCCGAAGCCCGGGCCGCGGCCGTCCGGAACCTGTCACCGCTGCCCGGAACCGCGCGGGAATTGCGCCAGATAGCAATGCATTTTTCGGCAGGAAGCGCGCAGTTATATCTGCGCAGTGATGCCACGGAAATCACCGTCAAAAACCTGGACCTTTCCTCGGCCGCGATCATTTCATTTGCTACGCACGGGTTGATCACCGGCGATGTTCCCGGCCTGTCCGAACCCGCACTGGCGCTTACGCCACCAGATCATGCTGCCGGGCCAGACGATGGGTTACTAACCGCATCCGAGGCGTCGACGCTGGATATCCATGCTGATTGGGTGATCTTGTCCGCCTGCAATACCGCCGTTGCTGATGGCACGCCGGGGGCAGAGGGGCTGTCCGGTTTGGCACGCGCATTTTTATTTGCCGGGGCAAAGTCGCTTTTGGTTTCGCACTGGCCCGTGCGTGACGACGTGGCGGCAACACTGACTGCCGATACCCTGCGACGTTTACAAGAAAACCCCGACCTTGCCCGCGCTCGGGCGTTGCAATTGGCAATCACCTTTCTGCGCAATGACCTTTCCGATCCCAGCCTTGCACACCCATCCGCATGGGCGCCCTTTGTGGTGGTTGGCGAAGGCGGGGCGCTTGCCCGGCAATAACCCGGCCCTGAAGGCACATCCCGGTTTTAGTAGCGCGAAACTACGCTTAATTCCTCAGGGCTTTTTCCGGTTACCGCCGCCCATGCGATATCGATGAACAAGAGGTAACGCCAACGATCACGTTCCAATAGCTGAAGCGATCCACCATCTGCGCCACCCGCGTTTTCAAAGGATAGACGTGCAGCAATCCGCGCCGCCCTGTTCATCAGGTCAAAGGCAATATCAGCGTCGCCAGATCGCACAAAGGTAAATGCCATTTGCCACAATGTCTGTGCGTCCAGATAGGCACCGTTTTCCTCAGCCAGGATAGCCAGCCAGCGATACGAGCGCATCCAATAGGCCGCGCCTTCATAATTGCCATCATCGCGAAACTCGATGATCGGCAGGATCAGATCGTAAGATGACCTGGTGGACAGATTAACGCGTTGTTCGCCGGTCACTATGCCTTTGGAAAGGGATACCCATGCCGGGATTACCGGGCTTTCGGTCCCGGTCCTCAATGTTGTGGCTTTCTGCGTCTCGCCTGCGGCTTCACGATAGAAAGCCTCTTGCCAGGCGGAAGCATCAAGTTCGGCTGTCAGGGCGGGGTTTCTTGTTGCTTCATCGACCAAATAGGCCCGCCTTTTCGCCATCAGCCGGGCAGCTTCTTCATATCGCCCTTGCCGGTAGCGCAGTCGCGCCAAAACAGGGGCGAAATTGTAGCCAAGCGCCATGGCTTCCTGTTGCAGTTCCAGCCATGGTGTGTCCTGCAAATCAAGCACCAGATCGGCGATTAGAGCTTCGGCAAAAGGAAGGTCTGGCTGCGCCTTGAAGCGCACTATCGCCTCGCGAAAATAGCTTTCAGCCTCAGCCGCGCCGACATGGAAGGCTGCTCTTGCCCTGCGGTGAAAGAACACTGGCGACAAGGCGCCTCCATGTCCTTCAGCGGCAAGGTGTGCGGCGATACGCGCGGCAATGTCCAACGCCGTGTCATAGTGGGCCGCGTAGATCAGCACCTCCATTTCCGAAGCGACTCGGGCAACCAGATCTTCGGGCGAAATCCCAGGTGCAGCTTCTGCGTATCGCACGGCCAGTTCGGCAGAATTGGCGGCATCCATCGGCCGACTGTCCCTTATCCCGGTCTGAAACGAATGGAAATCTGACAGCCACAGCGGATCACTGTCCAGATGAGTGCGGGCAAATTGCTCACCGACCGAGATATTCAGATTGTGCAGCATATGCGGAACCGGCACTTCAGCCAGGTTCTTTGAGCGTTCAAAAAAGGACCAGAGCAAATCCTCGGCGCAAAAACTCTGGCGGCATGCAAGGGTCGGTGCCTTCTGAGCCGCGACCAGTTCTGTGTTGCCAGTCAGGGTTGCGGTGGCCCACAAGTCCATGTGCAGGGAATGAAGCTCGGCCGGGGAAAAACCACGCGCATTGGCGCTTTTCAGGAGTTCTTGCAACTGCGCCAATCCACCCTTATGCCGTCCCGCGGCCAGTAATACGCGTGCCGACAAAAGGCCCGCGACTATATCGTCACCGCGCCGGTCCGAACCCGCTAATAGTTTGGATATTAGCGGAAGGGCGGAATTGATACCGTTGGTGAAAATGGAATCTGCCGTCAGATAGGTCACATCGGTAAAATCGAAGCTTTCCGCCAAGATGCGAGTATCATCGGCATACCGGAACTTTCCGGCGACCGAGTCTGATAGCATCAGGTAGGCCACAAAACCTTCAAAACCAGCCAATTGGTCAGCAAGAAGGCGTGCATTGCGGCGATCGGCATCCGATAGTGGTGCGCCCTGATCCAGCGTGGCGACAATTCTTTCCAACATCCGGCCAATGTCTTCGTTTGCAAGGGATGCTTCGGGTTGGGCCGATCGTGCGTCCGATACCTGCGCAAAAACTTGGGTTGAAGCACTTAGGATGCACCCGAGTAAGGCGAGGGCAAAAATGGGAACGGAGATAGTTTTCATGATGACCTGCGAGATACTGCGATTAGAAACAAAGCTAAGACAACGCCCATGATCAGAGTAGGCCAGAGGTAATTAATCATCGTATACCACGCGATCACGACTGAGGTGAAAACGGCGTTGAAAATGGACTGCCCGAGATTTTCCAGCCCATTTCCATTGAGATATGCAACCAGAACAAAAAGCAACCATACCGCAAGGTGAACACCGACAACCCAGAGCGCAGTTGCACTGGCCCACCCAGACCACGATGTCCGGCTTGTGAGAACGCGCGCCCAGATCAGCGAGAAAACGGCAACTGACGCGGGTATGATCAAGGTTGGCCAGACAAGCGGCACGCCAAGGTGATAGATAAGAATGCCGCTTGGCAGTATGGCGACAAGGGCCGCTATCCAGACTGGATTTACTGTAATCTGAGGCAGTGTCACGCGCATTCCTCTTATTCCTGACTTTCCCCGAGTGTAGGGAGTCAGTGGGCTATGAGGCAAATTAACAATGCTGTAATCTTGAGCCTTTTGCTACCCGTCTGGCGTGATCCTGGTGGGTGCTATCTGGGTGGCACCCGCGGCAGGGGCGGACGGGCGGGTTATTCCGACCGAGCGCAGAAAGCCGTTGAACTCGGCATTCTGCCGGGTTGCAAGACGCCCGGCCTGGATAGCCAGATCAACCTGTTCGACAGGCAACTTCAGGCGCGTTGGAATATCGTTCAACTGCGCGCGCATGTCTGAGCCAAGCCCATCAAAGGATACCTCGCCGACAAAAAGTTTCACGTCCCGGCAATCCCAGCCACTTGTTGTTCCGCGCAGTCTGCGCACTTGTGCAGTGGAAAGCGAGCACCTGAATTCGACAACATCCTTATGCCAGTCATCAAGCGTCAGGCGCATGGTGTCATAAGCTGTGCGTGTGGCCGACCCCATAGAGGTGCCGACAATTGACATCGCCAGGGCGACGCCGCCGGGACCACCAACCTGTTGGGTCCAGTCGGTGTTACTTTCCACCCCGGCATTAGCCACCAGAAACATCAGTCGGTTCACCCGAACCGCTTGCTGGGCGGTCAGAGGTCCGTGCAGATTTTGCGATTTGGCGCGTGCAATGGACAACGCGGTGGTGCCAAAATTGTCGGTGATGCCACCGTCCAGAAGCTTGACAAACGGGGTTTCGGCGCTGGCATAGCTTTCCAGCGTTTTGCCATGCAGGCGCAGGACCGAGGTTGCTTCAGGATTGAAACGGGCCGAGGTCAGCCAGTCAGGCTCGGAATAATCGCAGTTTTCACCGTGGCTTTCCAGCACGACCGGGCTGAATACGATCGGAAAGGCCGCCGAGGCCGAGACCGCTTCGGACAATGGAAGGCGTGACAAGTCCGAACAAAGCGCATCAAACGTTTCAGGTGAAAACAGGAAGGTCGATTTGTTGGCCATGTCGGTGGCGTTGATCCAGGTCAGGATGTCCGAGCGCCGGGCCAGATCGCCAAAGGTTGCACCGTGAAACAGGGCCTCGTTCAGGAACCTGCCAAAGGTACGCCTCCCGTTCGCCCCACCAGACAGGCCACGCGCGATGGTGACCGGATTGAAACCTGAATTTGCCATGTATTTCTCGGCGTCACGGATCAGGTAATCGTCACGATACCCGTCCATGATTTCAGCGCCGTTTAACCCGAAATAAGCCGCAGTAACCGACCCACCGGAAACACCAGTGACCAGCCGCACATGTGGAAGTAAGCCATCCGGATTATCGCTATCGCGTCCGGCGGCCTGAAGGGTCTCTAACATGCCGTAAGAAAAGGCCGAGGCACGCATACCGCCGCCAGAAAACGCTAACCCAATAAACAAGCTGTCATCAGCCAACGCATCGCTGTCGACCTCGACAATCGGGGCGTTTGAGCCGTCAAGCTTTGGCTGATTAATCGGCTGATTTGTGGCGGCGCAACCGGCAATAATCAAAACAGAAAAAAAGATAAGGGCGGAACGTGCCCTTTGCAGACTACAATTCATTTTATTGTCCAAATTCAACCGGTGTCCTCCACATTAGGCCAGAAACACTCGATGCAAAACCCTTTTTGACCGGGTACAATGCGCAGGCGTGCACCGTGACGCACCGCAATGGCCTTAACCAGCGCCAGTCCTAGACCGTGACCGGCCACCTGTTTGTCGCCTCGAAAGCGCGCAAAACGCTCAAAAATATCCCGGGATGCTTCAGATGGCAGGCCGGGGCCGGTGTCAGCAATTTTCAGGGTATGGCGGTCCTTATCCTGAATGACCTCCAGTCGGACATTTTCGCCGGTTGGTGTGAATTTCAGAGCATTGTCAACAAGGTTCGAGATCAGCTGCGCCACCAGATTGCGATCACCCAAAATTGCAGCTCCCAGAGGAGCATCACAGGCAAAGCTGATGCCCTTATCCTCGGCGACTGGTTCGTAAAGCTCATAAACCTCGCATGCGATTTGCGCGAGATCCAGAGGGCGAAGACCCGTGCCGCTGCCCGAGGCCGCTTCGGCGCTGGCAATCTCAAGCAGGCTGTCAAAAATGCGGACCGTATTGCGGATGCGCGCCCTAAGCTCATCCACATTCGAGCCTTGATCCTCCAACCGTGTCAGGCCGGATTCTATCCGTGTCAGGGGCGAACGTAGCTCGTGGGCGATATTGTCGCTCAGATGGTGCGTGGCGCGGTTCAGGGCTTCGATCCGGTCCAGCATGGTGTGAAAATGTGACTCTAGAAGACCAAATTCGTCTGTAGTGCGCGCACCGGTAAGGCGCGCTGAAAGATCACCTGAGGCAACGCGATCGGCAAGTTGGTTCATGCGTTCGATCCGGCGCATTACCCAGCGGCTGAAGACGTGACCCAATGCAAGGGCCAGAATTGAAGCGCCGCCAACCACTGCGGCGATGATTACACGCAAGCGGGCAAGCATTTTTTCCACCCCGCCCGTGGCACGCGCCACCAAAAGGGGAAACCCGCCGGGCAATGAACGGGCGACCCCAAGATAGGTTCTGTCTTCATAGGTAAAGCGTGTTGCGGCGATGGATTTACCCTCGGTCGGTTTCTCAAGGCCGTCGGGCCAGGGGCGGGCATTGCCTGCTAGCGTGGTACCACCACGGTCTTCAAGCGCCAGTAAAAGCGCACCGTCCTCGCCTGCAGGCAAGCGATACTCGATAGCCTGTCGTACAGCGATCACACGTCGTTGATCATAAAGTGCTTCAAAGCCCGCAAGGTCAGCATTGACCAAAGCAAGCTGCCGGGCCTCAAGGTCGCGTTTGACAAGGACATATTGCACTGACAACCCTATGACGGACACCACGAGGATCGCGGCCGCGATCATCAGGGTCAGGCGCAGGCTCGCCGATTGGCGCATTTTATTCGCTTTCACTCGCTATGGGTCGCATTGGGTCGAAAATGTACCCTTCACCACGTGCTGTGTGAAGTACAGGGCGCGCGCAGGCCCGGTCAAGCTTGCCTCGCAGGCGGCTGACATGAACGTCCACGACGTTTGTCTGAGGATCGAAATGAAGGTTCCAGACATTTTCCAAAAGCTGCATGCGCGTCACCAACTCGCCGTGATTGCGGGCGAAAAACACCAGCAAATCAAATTCGCGCGGTGATAGCGGCACATGGGTTTGGCCGACATGCACATTTCGCGCCTTCAGGCGGATTTGCAGCGAGCCGAAGACCATAAAATCGTTTTCCGCTGCAATACTGTCTGCGCGCCTTAAAAGGGCGCGCACCCGTGCGCGCAACTCGTCCGGATCAAACGGTTTGGCAAGATAATCGTCTGCACCTTTTTCCAACCCCTCAATGCGGTTCGACGCCCGCCCAAGTGCTGAAACCACCAGCACCATGGCATTTGACCCCTTTGCCCTAAGCCGGGCAACTGCGTCGGCACCGTCCCCGTCTGGCAACATGCGATCAAGGATCACAACTGGATATCTGCCCGAGGAAGCGGCCTCGACCCCGGCTTCGAAGGTATGGCACAAATCGGTGGCGCAATTGGCACCTTTCAGGATTTCGGCCATTTCCTTCGCCATTTCCGCGTCATCCTCGACAATCAGAACGGGATTTGGTTTGGTCATGAAGGTTTCCTTGTTTGAATTCAGAAATGTGCGATATTCGTATCAACAACATTACCGCCCCCGGCGGGGCGAAACACCCTTGTTTTCGACCATGGGTCGAAAAAGATGTGCCTGGTGCGCCCACTTTCCCCGCGCACAAGGAAAAGAGTGGGGGCAACTAAAGTGTCGCCTATCCGGGTCGAGCTGTTTGCCATCAAAATGTGATCGCCAATTGCGAAGCCTGCACGAAATGCGGCCGAGTTTTGCGCAACACGGGCAATGATGTGACTGGCATCAACTTCCAGCCCAGCGTTTATAAGCGGCATCGGTGCGCGGGTTGGTGGGGCTTCAGGCCTGACAGCCCCTTTGAAAACCACGGGAATGGTCAGGTTCAGGTGCCTGCCCGCGCGCGAAATGTCTGCGCTTATCATGTCCTGTGCTGACAGGGTTTCCAGCCGAAAGGCGACCTCGGCAGGTGTGCAGATCGGCGCGCCGCCCAGTGTCTCAAGAATATCCCCGGCCCTCATTCCAGCAACTTCAGTCGCGCTGCCGGGGTCAACATGTTCAACCAGCACACCACATTCGTCATGCACCAAGGCCAAGGCAATTGGCCTTGAAAGGGCACGGAGGTCAAGACCCAGTGCAGGTTGCAATTGATCGGATCCGGCAAGCAGCCTCTGAACCGATTTCTGAATATCCTGCGCGGTGATGGCATAAGATATACCGACATAATAGCGCGACCCGTCGGCGATCTGGCTGTTCATGCCGACCAACCGTCCCTCGGCGTCCACTAACGCCCCACCGGAGGAGCCTGGATTGATCGCAGCATCATGCTGGATCAAGCGCAGGGGCACTGTCACGTCGATCTGGCGCGGGTCGGCGGCGATTATTCCGCGTGTGGCGGTGAAGCCAAGCCCAAGCGGAGCGCCCACGGCCGTAACCTCGTCGCCAATTGTGGGCATGGTCGGGGCCGCATTAAGTCCGCCCCGCCCGGACTTAATGCGGATCACAGCAATGTCACGCATTTCATCGACGGCTATGACCTGCGCAAGTTCACGCGTGTTGTTGCGATACTGTACGGTTACCTGTGCCGCCTGACCCACCACATGGGCGTTTGAAACGATCACCCCTTCTGGTCCCAGCACAAACCCGGATCCCAGGAACCGATCCTCTGGCCCGGCAGAACGCAGAATAACCGTTGCCTCCAACGCATGTTCAACAAAGGGCGTGCAATGAAGTGCCTGTGAATTGGTAATAAGAGCGACGAGTGCCATCAGCAGAGATTTCATTTACATGCTCCAATATTCCTGTCCTTTCATCCCTAACAGCCACAACATGCAAACTCACATGACAAATCCCGTCATAAATGCATCATGCGCGTCTGAGCCCTTGCTAATTTGGCGTTGCACTTCCTATTGTCATTAGGAACGCACAAAAATGAGGTTATTATGTCTTTGAAATCATTGCTCCCTGCCGCTGTTCTGACAATTGCTGCGACTGCGGTCACTGCGCAAGAAGCTGCTCCACTTCTCAGACTGCAAACCTCGTATTCAATGTACAGTATTGGGGTATCGATGGAGGATCCCCTGCTTATTATCGCCGCCGCACGCCTGCGTAAAACCGTGCGCCTTGAAGCAACCGAACGTGTGCCGGATGACGCCGCCATAGTGGATGAGGCGGCAGGGCAACCTCTTGGCTGGCGCGACATGTTGGATATGGCGGATGAACTGGCGGCTGGGGACCCGCTGATGGAGGAGTTGGGCGAAGACATCAGGGCTGAGCGTGCCAAGGGCGTCGCAACGGGTCCGGTATATTCGATTATGAGCATTCGCGGCGGTGGGCATGACCTTTATTCGGATGTGCAGTTTTCAGGAGGGGAATACGCCGAGATTTATGTGGAAGGTGCTTCGGGCACAGATCTGAATATTCAGGTGCGCGATCACAAGGACCGGCTGGTTTGCTCGGATACTGATATCAGCGCCATAGCCTATTGTGGCTGGCAACCCATCCAGGACGGAAACTTTTCAATTACCGTTGAGAACAAGTCCGGGCGCGGCGGGCAATACTCGCTGATCACAAACTAAGAGGCCGATATGCGCCCGTTAGCAACATTTTTTCTAGCCTTTGCAGGCCTATTGGCGGTCCTGCCGGGCACAGCGAAGGCGCGAGAAAACTACGCAATTCTGATTGGCGCTGCGACCTATCCCAGCCTGCACGAAGACGATTGGTTGATTGGCCCGACCAACGATGTCGATCTGGTGCGAAGGTTTCTGACCCAAAACCCAGATATCCGGTTTCAACGCGAAAATATCACCATCCTGGCTGATGGGCTCGATGACGCGAGCACTCCGACGCTGGGGGCGATCAGGGCTGCCTTTGCCGATCTGACCCCTCGTCTGGAGGAGGGCGATTTCGTCTATCTGCACTTCTCTGGCCACGGCTCGCAAGCACCAGCCCTTGATCCGGCATCCGAGCTTGACGGGCTTGATGAGCTTTTCCTGCCGGTTGATATTGGCCGCTGGGATGATGCGGTGGGAGCCGTGGAAAATGCACTGGCGGATGATGAGATCGGGGCATTGGTGGCAGATCTGCTGGTCAGGGGTGCCCATGTCTGGGCGGTATTTGACAGCTGCCATTCCGGCACAGTGACACGCGGCGCACCGCCGACAAAGGGCGACGATGTGCGGTTGCGCAAGGTTGAACCGGGTGCGCTTGGTATTCCCGGGCAGGCAATGGAGGCCACGTCTCTTCGTTCTCTGCCAACAGGCACGCCACAATATGACAGTCCGTTTGACGAGGCGATGGAAGGCCAAGGCAGTTTTGTCGCCTTCTATGCTGCTCAGACAAACGAGCAAACACCGGAAAAGCGCCTTCCGCGAGGACTGCCGGGGCGTCGCTCGCAAGGGGTGTTTACATTCACTTTGTTCGAAGCTCTTGCTGCCCAACCCGGCGCTACTTATCGCCAAATTGGTCAAGAGGTGCTGCGCCGATATGCAGTGAACAACCTTGCACGTTCCACGCCGATGTTCGAGGGCGATCTTGATGCCCGGGTTTTCTCGACCGAAGGGATTGGTATGCGTGTGGCGCAGTGGCCGGTTCAAGTTGAGGACGGGAAAGTCACACTTGCCGCCGGGCGCCTGCATGGGCTGGATCCAGGCGCGGTTCTGGCACTGATGGCTTCACCGGCTGATATGATCGAAGACGCGCTGGGCCAGTATGAGGTGATATATTCCGACACTTTTTCGTCGCATGTCAGACCGGTTGCGCAAGCTGGAAGCAGCGAGATAGTGCCGCTAGAAATACCCGGCGGTGCGCATTTGCGGAAAACCACCGGGGCGTTTGATTTTTCCCTGCGCGTGGCGCTTCCACCATCTGGTACGCCAGAGGCCGCTTTTACAGACAAAGTAGTCCGGTTGATTCAGGATGACGCATTAACGGGGCCGCGTATTCAGTTTGTCCCCTCGGGGGCCGAGGCCGATCTGCGCCTTGCTTTTCTGGCCAATGGTGACCAGCCTAAATCGATTTCGATACTGCCCGCAACCGGGCTTGTGTCAGGGGCCGCATTTGCCGCCCATCCCTCTGTGCGAACCGAAAGGCAGGCAGTTTTTGAGGTAGCGCCCCTTTTGGCGGACACCCTGACCCGCATGGCGCGAGCGCAGAACCTGCTGAAGCTTGGCGGGGCATATCAGGATGATCCGGGGGTTGAACTTGTTCTTCAGACCCGATCGCCAACCAAACCCCAATTGCGAGATCTTGAGGTGGTGCCGGTTCCTACTCTGAAACCATTTGATGAAGTGCATGTGCTGGCGCGTAACAGCTCGGATGCACCTCTCGACATAAACGTATTATACTTGGCCAGTGATTATTCGATCAGCCACATGTTCAAAGGCAGGCTTCAGCCCGGTGACCGACTTCGGCAGGGTTTGTTATACATCCTCGAAGAAGGCTTTGGCCGGGACCGGGTGATCATCATTCTGACCCCGGCTGAAAGGCATTCCGCAATAGAGGATCTGAGCTTTCTTGAGCAAGACGCGCTGACGCGAACCCGCGGCTCTCAAACCAGTTTTGGCCGGATATTAACCGAGGCAGGATTTGGCAATGCCACCCGCGCGGCGGCGCCCCTGGGCGGCAGCTCAGATGCGGGTCCATCCCCGGCAATTATTACATTCGATCTGGATACAAGGCCTGCAACTGGGAATTAGCCGACTTCTTGCAAGCAGGCGCACTTACATACCCAGCGCTTCCTTGTACATTTCCAGAACCGCCTCTTCTTCGGCAATATCGTCCTTGTCGCGCTTGCGAAGTGCGATGACCTTGCGCATGACCCTTGTGTCATAACCGCGCCCTTTGGCTTCAGCCATCACCTCTTTCTGCTGGTCTGCAATATCACGCTTATCAGCTTCAAGCCGTTCAAAACGCTCGACAAACTGGCGCAGCTCGTTGGCAGTTACACGGTAAGATGTCTCGGTCACTTGGTCATTCATATCACTCTCCGGATTTTGCGCGACCAATAGCCTTCTATGGGCCGCGCGGCAAGGGGTTGTCTTGCCCCGGTGCGCGCGCTAGGCGGATATGAAGGTAGATTGAGGAGGAAAAAATGGATTGGCTTATACTTCCCGGCGCGGTTCTTTCGGCCCTTGGTCTGGTCGGATTGGTTGCCAGCGCGGTCAAGATCGTCAAGGCAAGGCGTCAGGGCCTGGATGACGATGCCATGCGTGCCCAACTGGGGCGGGTCATGGCCCTGAATATGGGTTCGCTGTTTTTGTCCGTGATTGGTTTGATGATGGTCGTTGTCGGGGTGCTGATGGGTTAATGCACGGCGGGCCTGTGCAGAACAAAAAAAAGGGCGCGGTTGGTATGGCTGCGACATGACCGTTTGATTCAGAGATTTTAGCCACACCGGCTATGCCACCCAATTCGCCGGTCTGCATGGCAACTTCGACGTCTTCCCACGGCACAGTTGGCTAAAAGATCGAAACAGGTTCCCTATCGGGTCATACCAACCTGATCTGTCAGCCAGCCCCGTAAGGAAAGGCCAGGTGTTGCGCCCAGCACCTTGGCCGCATCATTCGCCATCGAAATAACTCCGGTCTCAAGCGCTGATGCCGCGTCGCCGATGCGGGCCGAATTGGTTGAAACGGTAACAGCGGCTATGTTTTGCAGGTCAAGTGCGGGCAGGCGTGCTGCGCCGCATTCCTGCGGGCCCATCCCCGCGTCATTAAAGATGGCGATACGCGCAGGTGCCTTAAGTGCACGCTCGGGTGAGCCGCCGATTAGTGCGCCATGAGAGCCGGTTATGACAA
>JAAEUB010000096.1 GCA_024227755.1 Paracoccaceae bacterium
ATCTATCTTGTCGGTACAGATGGCAGGGGACTGGCCGTGTTCAACTTTGGCATGGCGGCGACAGCGGTGGAAGAAATGACCAGCCGGATACGCCATTTTGTCAATATCCAGGAAGCACTGGCAAAAAACAAATAAAGGGGGCGGTTGGATCCCATTGGCTTTATTTGAACTGTTAGTTTGAAACTCATGCCAATGGTATTGATTTCTTGTTTATCATGGTATCGGGCAGCATGGTTTAGCTGGTCGGTTTTTGCACGGGAGCATTTGAATGTAGCTGATTCTGGCAGGGTTTCAGCCGCACGGCTGTGCATTTGTGCACCCTTTAGAAAGGATAATCCTGATAATTGAATTTACTGGCGCACCCGACAGAATTCGAATCTGTGACCTCTGCCTTCGGAGGTTTGTGGTCTGATCTATGATTTCTTTTGGTTTTTCAATTTCTTAGCATTAGGTAGGGATTGGGACTGTACGCGTCCTGTACGTAATGCGGTCTGGATTTTGTCGGTTGTGTCGCCGGCATGGACGTAGGTTTTCTGCATCAGGGAGAGGTCTGCCCAGCGTCCGCCGCGTGCCACGGTGGCGGCGTCCAGGCCCTGTCTGACCAGCATTTCGGTGGCAAAGCCATGCCGGCCAGCCGCATGGGGCATGATCGGTTCGATGCCGGCTTTTTTGCAGGCGGTTTTCCACGCTTTGTAAACGCCATCCTTGCCGGCATAGCCGAATACACGCGGTGGGTAACGCGTGGTGTTGTGGGGGCCTTTGCGGGGCCGGCGCGGGGGCAGATTGGCGAGCTCAACCACCATCTCCATCGATATGGGCACCCATTGGGAGGCAACGCCTTTCGCCTCAGGCATCCAGACGCGGGCATTCTGCAGATCGAGATCTGCGGGGACCATGCTGGTGGCCTGGGAAATGCGTGCACCGGTCTCGAACATGAACAGGGCCATTGCCGCCTGGTAGCGGTTGGCGTGTTTGCGAAAGGCATGGATCCAGGGCCAGTCTGCCGGGGTTTTCTCGATGCGGCTTTGTTTCTTGCGCCTTTTGTCCTGTTTTAAACGCTCGGCGGTGGAGAACGCCTTGATGCGGATTGATGGGCATTTGCCCAGGTCATGAGCGTTATTGATGACGGCGCGAACCGGGGTGATGACATGGCGCTGCCAGGAATCGGTTGAATTATCCGGATAGAGTATCTCGCCCAGATTGCGCACTTGCTGGGGGGTGATTTTGGCCACCGGTATTTCACCCAGATGTGGCAGGATAGCCAGCAGGTCACCGGCAAATTGTGCGCCGGCGCGATAGAGCAGCACGGCTTCTGAAAATGTCAGGGTTAATTCTTCGCCAGCGTAATGACGTTTGATTTCCTTTTGTTCGAAGATCGAGGCGATGGTGCGGGCTTCTTCTTCGCTGCACGTTGCAGATACGCCTGTGCTTTGCCGGTAGTATCGGCTGAATGGAACCCGTGCGATGCGTCCCTTGAACCACCATTTATCGCCTCGCTGGTAGATTTTGAGGGGCATTGTGAATTCTCCCTGAATATCCGGTCAATGTGTTCTGGCATGATTATCATCGCATTTCCAAGCCTGTGGCAAGCCTGCAGCTGGCTGGCGGCTTCCTTTAACGTGCGCTCGGAGATCTCGATTCCGTGTTCATGCAGGATGGCGACCCACTGGCCTGCCGTCCTGCCGTTCTCCAGAACCATGCTTTTTTGCTGGGTCATTATGCAACCAGTTTGCTGGATAGCACTTCCAAGACTTCACCAACTGAAACGCAGATGTCAGTTGCCAGAAGTGCCATTAGTTCGGGCTCTTCTCCGTCCCTGGTGAGGATGATGCAGCGTTTGCCGCGTCCGCAAAACCATCCTGCTTCAAGATGGGCGGAGCGCCCGCAGGGCAACAGCAACAGGCAGGTGTCTGCCCATTCCATGCCGCGCAGGTCATTGACATATCCACGGGCGGCTATTGGATGGGTGGTGAGGTGATCGCGGTATTCGCCAGCTGTCCAGTTTTCCCAGTTTTCATCGATTTCCGTCCAGGCAAAGCCAGGCACGCCGTTGGGCGGATTGCGGAAATCGTAAACCTGATGGCCGTATTTTCTGAGTACCTCAACCACATCAGGTTGTGATGGATTGCGCCACGATGATGCGAGATAGATTCTTGCCATTCGTCATTTACCTTCCGTTGCCTGCTGGCGTGTTTAGCCAGGTGTTGAATTGTTGATTGAGTTCCATCCATCTGCCGGCGGCGTTTAATTCGCTGCGGGAACTGATATCCAGTTCCTGGAGCAGCATGTCTGTCGTTTGATCAGGATCCGGATCATCCACTCCAAAACGCTGGCCAAGGAATTTGACAAAGGCGGGTTTGGTGCAGGCGATTGCTGCCTGGGCGGCGTAGTCTTTATTTGCGCTCACGGCTATTCCCGCTTGCGCGGGGCCTGCGCGGGCGCGGCTCACGCGAGCCGCCTCGGCGCTGGCCTCGGGCTTTGCCTCATTTCCCGAACTATGTTCGTGGCCGTTTTTGATTTTGGCGATGGCGCGGTCGACCAGGCCGAGCAGGAAAACGATATCGCCATGGGCTGAAAACAGGAATTCGGCCACCTCGAAATCGTGGTTGGCGACGGTGGCAAAGGTGATGGGGAAGGGGTCATCGTTGTTATTGGCGGGATTTGCTTTCAACGAGAAATTATGGTCGCCGGGTTCCAGCTGCCAGCCATGCGGGGCATGGGTGATGCGATTGCGGATGCGGTTGAGAGTGGCACGCTCGCTCATTTGTTTGCCAGTTCCAGTAATACATCAGCGTGGCAAGGGGCATCGAGAGGGCACCAGCAGGCCAGATTTTTGCCCTTTAGTTGATCAATATCACTATTGATTTTTTCGCAAGCCTGATCGCTTTCTTCACCCATCCAGTTTGCTCGATCACCATTTAACCACCATTCAAAACAGCTTTTTAACCAGCGATTTGTTGGTGTGGATCCTGCTTCTCTGGCGGCTTTTATTGTAAATGGATTTCCCCATCTTGAAGGTCG
>JAAEUB010000097.1 GCA_024227755.1 Paracoccaceae bacterium
CCACCACCAAACACCATGCCGATGCCAAAGATCAGACCGCCAGCAATGTTGGCGCCCCAGGTAAATGTGGGGGAAACATACATCGACAGGGACATATCGGCGACGCCGCCGTGTTCAACAAGTGCCACGCCAATCATCGCCACCGCAATCGCCAATAACCACGACCGAAATCTGCGGAAATCGCCAAAGGACAGGAAGTCCGAGATTGAGCCCATGGTGCAGAAATTTGTCCGAAAAACAATAAAGCCGAAAACAATACCAATCAGCAATCCACCCCAGCCCAGATAGAATCCGGAGTTTTCGATCATAGTCTCTTTCCACATGTCCAGCACGCTGTTCCTCCCGTACACACCTTGCCCATCTAATGCGAGCCTGCGTCATATTATCACATTACGTTTCGTTTATGTGTAGCCTTTTTTCCCTTTGTCCGGATTTTGTTTCGTTGAACCCTGCCAGAAGACGCCTTATCAGGGTGAAAACCTATGACTAATGAGGGCAAAATGGCCAACCACCTTTATCAACACGACCTTCCAGACGGCCTGAACCTTGGCCCAATAGTAGCCATTGATTGCGAGACGATGGGGTTGAACCCGCACCGCGACCGACTTTGTGTTGTTCAGATGTCCGGCGGCGACGGTAACGCGCATTTGGTTCAGGTTGCAAAGGGACAAAGCGAGGCGCCGAACCTTACCGCCATGCTGACCGACCCTGATGTGCTGAAGCTTTTTCACTTTGGGCGTTTTGACATTGCCGCGATGCTGAATGCGTTCGGGGTGGTAACAGCACCGGTTTATTGCACCAAGATCGCCTCGAAAATGGTGCGGACCTATACGGACCGACATGGTTTGAAAAACCTGCTGGATGAGCTTTTGGGCGTGGATGTTTCCAAACAACAACAGATGAGCGACTGGGGTGCCGCGGAATTGACCAAGGCGCAAATCGCCTATGCTGCCTCGGATGTATTGTATCTGCATCGCCTGCGTGAAAAGCTGAACGAACGGCTTGCGCGTGAAGGGCGAACCGAACTGGCACAAGCGGCATTTGATTTTCTGCCCGCCCGCGCCCGGTTTGATCTTGAAGGTTGGCCCGAGATTGACATCTTCGCTCACTAAGCGAGCGTTTGCCGCATTAGCGAGGCGAGTATTGGAAATGGGGCGGGCCATGCTATGAAGCCACGTGCCCAGCGCTGGAATACCAATGGCAAAACATGACAATGCATATTCACGCTTTATCGCCTGGCTGAAGGTCTTGTTGCCGGTTTTGGCGCTGATGCTTTTGTCGACCATGTTCCTGATTTCTCGTGGTATCGACCCGTCGCGGTCGCTGACCTATGCCGACGTGGATATCGAGGAACTGGCGCGGGATCAGCGCATTACCGGCCCGCGTTTTTCCGGTGTCACGAGTGACGGGGCGGCGATCAGTTTTTCTGCCGAATCCGCGCAGCCTGATCCGGATAATCCCACAATCTATACGGCCTCGGACCTGAAGGCGCAGATTGCTACCCCGGATGGTGGTACAATAGATATTCAGGCAGCTTTGGCATACGTTAATGGCGAAACCAATCAGCTTGAGTTGAGCGGTGGCATCTCGCTCTATACCTCAACTGATTATTCAATCCGGACGGAGGGCCTGCGGGCTTCGATGGACCAGACATCGATTAGTTCCGTCGGCCCTGTAACGGCCGAGGGGCCAGCCGGTTTGATTTCAGCCGGACAAATTGACCTTATCCGGCAAGAAGGTGAGGTTGGAACGTATCTTCTTGTTTTCAAAAACGGAGTAAAACTGGTATATGTACCGAAAATCAATGAGGATGAGTGAGTTGAAAAAGCTTTCTGCACTGGCGTTAGCCTTGTTTCTGACAATGATCGCGCCGGGTATCAGCCTCGCTCAGGGAACAAATGTTGCCTTTGGATCTCTCAGTCATAACACGAGCCTGCCAGTTGAGATTACTGCCGATCAGTTAGAGATCAATCAGGCTGATGGTACCGCTGCATTTGCTGGCAATGTAATCATCGGGCAAGGCGAGATGCGCCTTTTGGCGGAATCTGTCAGGGTTGAATATGCCAGTGGCGACGGAGACGTAACCGGCAAAGTGGAGCGTTTGATCGCATCGGGTGGTGTGACCCTTGTGAACGGGGATGAGGCCGCCGAGGCACGGGAAGCAACCTATACCATTTCTACCGGCCTGATAATCATGTCAGGCGGTGTCATCATGACCCAGGGCCGCAACGCGCTTTCGGCTGATCGCATGATCATCAATCTGAACGCTGGAACCGGGCAGTTGGAAGGCCGCGTCAAAACCATCATCCAGACAGGCGGAAACTAGTGACTGAGCAGCCAGCGCTTACACTGGCCGACGGGGGGGCAACGGGGTTGCAGGTTATCAGCCTGCGCAAAAGCTACCGCAAAAAACCCGTTATCCGCTCTGTCAGCATGGAATTGAAGCGCGGCGAGATCGTGGCGCTTCTTGGCCCCAATGGGTCTGGCAAGACTACATGCTTTTATGCCATTGCCGGGCTGGTTACGCCCGAGGCCGGGCAGGTGATAATTGACGGGCGCGATGTCACATACCTTCCCATGTATCGCCGCGCGCGGGCTGGCATTGGTTATCTGCCGCAGGAAATGTCAGTTTTTCGCGGTCTTAGCGTCGAAAACAACATTCTGGCGATTCTCGAGATATCCATCAAGGACCGCCACAAACGCCGCGAACGACTTGAGGAACTTCTGGGCGACTTTCCCATCGGGCATCTGCGTCATGCTTCGGCGCTGGCCCTTTCCGGTGGTGAACGGCGGCGGGTGGAAATTGCGCGATGTCTGGCGGCAAACCCCAAATATCTGCTGCTGGATGAGCCCTTTGCAGGCGTCGATCCCATTGCGGTGGGTGAAATCCGCGCCTTGGTTCATGACCTCAAGGATCGTGGTATTGGTGTTTTGATCACGGACCATAATGTGCGCGAAACGCTGGAAATCGTTGATCGAGCCTATATCCTTCATGATGGCAAGGTGTTGATGAGCGGTACCACCGAAGAGGTTATTCGTGATGAAAATGTCCGGCGGGTTTACCTGGGCCAAAACTTTAAAATAACGTGATCGGACACCATATGTATTGTGTTGTGTTTTGATAAAGATGCCTTCTCAATACCAGGTCGGGTTTAATATGGACACCATTCCACCCGTATTCACTGCGCGAAAAAGGCCTATGGACGCGTTTCACCGGCCTTGATAGGACGCAGGGGAATTTACGGAATATCATCGAAACAGGAGTTGTGATGAAATATCAAATAAGCGGCAAACAAATCGACATTGGCGAAGCGCTTACCACCCACGTTAAGGACGAACTTGGCGATGTGGTAAAAAAATACGCTGAGCGGCCCACGGATGCACAAGTGATTTTTGCCAAAAACGGCGGCGAATTTACCTGTGAGGCTATCGTGCACCTTTCTACCGGACTGACAGCCCAGGCAAAAGGGCATGCGCATGACATCTATGCCGCTTTTGACCAGTGTACCGACAAAATGGAAACCCAGTTGCGCCGTTACAAACGCAGACTAAAGGACCATCACCGCGAACGCGCAAACCCGGTTGAAGTTTTTGGCGGAGCCTCGTATATCCTCGCCGCAGGGGCCGGTTCTGAGGAATCAGAGCCGGAAACTCTGCAACCTATGATTATCGCCGAGATGGAGACGCGAATCGCAACTCTTTCGGTTGGTGAAGCAGTCATGCAAATGGAATTGTCCGAGGCGCCGGTTCTGGTGTTTCGCAACGAAAAAACGAAGGGTGTGAATGTGGTCTACCACCGCGACGATGGAAACATCGGCTGGATTGACCCAAAAGACGCATCCTGATCAGCACGGCCAGACAAGGAACGGGGGCGGGCTGAAGGAAAAAGGTGGAAGAGATGGATCTATCGAACATCATTCGGCCCGCCGCCGTTAAAGTTGTAAATAATATCACCAGCAAAAAGCGCCTGTTTCAGGACTTGGGCGAAGTCTTTGCTGGTAATTATGGCCTGGACAGCGCCGCTGTTACTCAAGCCTTGCAGGAACGTGAAGGCCTTGGGCCAACCGGCGTCGGACACGGCGTTGCCCTGCCCCACGCCCGCCTTCCAGGTTTGGAAGAGGTCGTTGGTGCATTCGTAAGGGTCGAGAAACCTTTTGAGTTTGAGGCTGTGGATAAGCAACCAGTTGATCTGATTTTTGCCCTGTTCGCGCCCGAAGGAAATGGTGTTGACCACCTCAAGGCACTGGCTTTGGTGTCACGGACAATGCGTGACAGCGCCACTTGCGCCAAATTACGCGCCAATACTGACCCGGCCATCCTGCATACGGTTCTGACCGAAGGCCCGGCAACCAAGGCTGCGTGAACAAGGATTTTCTAAAATCCTTGCTTAAGCCGCTTCGAAGCGGCTTCCCCTCACCTAAGGGCTGCCTCGATATTCCCTCCGTCCACCGTCATTACGTGGGCAGTGGTGCGCTCGGCCCGGGCCAGCGCAACAAACGCGTCGGCGACATGGCGCGCTTCTACCTCGCGGCGAATCAGGTTGCCTGCCATATAAGTTTCTTCGTCAATGCCACGCGCTTTTGATCGCTGTGAGATGAAATCATCATCCAGCAGGCCCGATCTGATGCGGTCAGCGTTAATACCATTTACGCGCACGCCTTGCGGACCCAGTTCAAGTGCCAGTTGGCGCAGCAGGAAAAAGGTGGTGGCTTTAGGCAATCCATACGCGCCAAAGCCTTTGCCGGGGTTAACCGCCTGTTTTGAGACGTTGAACAGGATTTGCCCCCCACGACCCTGCGCAGCGAACACCCTGGCGGCCGCCACAGAAAATGCCTGATGGGCAAAAAAGTTCAGCTCAAAGCTTTTGCGCAGGCTGGCATCCTCAAGGTCAACCATCTGACCCGTCCAGGCCGCACCGGCGTTCGAAACCAATATATCAAGCCCGCCAAAGCGCCTGACACAGGCGGCCACCGCTTTTTGCGCGGCCCCTTCGCTTGTAATGTCCATCGCAATGCCCGCGTGGTCAGGTCCCAGTTTTGCCAATGCCCCCTCAAGCGCATCAGGCGACAGATCCACAAGAAAGATGTTGGCGCCTAGGTCTGCGAAAGCCTGCGCAGTTGCCAGCCCAATCGCACCGGCACCGCCGGTTATGAGTACCACGCGCCCTTGAAACGGTAGGGTGGCGGTATTGCCCAGCTTAGCCTGCTCAAGCGACCAGTATTCCATGTCAAACAACCGGGCTTCGTCCACCGGGGAATAGCCGCCGTTGTCTTGCGCCAGTGACATGGCCGAAATGTTCTGCTCGGCCAGATCAGCAGCAATTGCCGCGGCCTTAGCGTCCGCCCCCATGCCAACAATTCCTAGCCCTTCAATCCAGGCGACATTCGGCACAGGGCTGAGCATGATCTTGCCTTCATAACGGGGCGCGTTTTCAGTGAAATAGCGCGTATAGTCCGCAACGTAATCAGTCACTGCCTGTTCCATTGCGACGCGATTGCCTGACATTTCCGCGGTCAGGTAGAGCGGGTAGTTTTTGGTGCGGATAACATGGTCTGGCGTGGCCACGCCCCGGCCTGCCAGAACATCCAGATCAGGGCGGCGCAAAAAGGCATCTGCCTGCGTCCCGGTACGAACGTCCATCACTGGCATCGCTACATCCCGGTCGCCGTTATACGTCGCGCTCTGCTGGCCGATGAGGCCGCGTAAAAGGGGTAGGACCGTGGACGGGTCAATTCTGCTGCGAGCGCCGCGCAAGAGCGCTGGAACTGCATTCACCGAAAGCCAGTCCTGGGCCATTTTGGTGTGGCGAGTAAGGTGGTCATACGCTTCCTTTGGGTCCTCGGCAAAGGCGAAATGGCCGTGATTTAGCAAGATTAGACCCTCAGCCTCCGGGTTTTCCTCAAAAACACGAATAGCGGCCATTCCAAGCTCAAAGCCCGGCTTGTGGAACGGTACAATGGCTACCTTTTCGCCAAAAATTTCTCGAATGACCGCTGTGGCCTCGGGTAAATCGGCCAATGCTATCATCGCTGTCGCATGGGTATGATTGATGAAGGCGTGCGGCAGGTAGGCGTGCAGCGGGGTCTCAATCGACGGATTTGGGTCAGAGGCGTTCAGCATCGCCCCGCGGAACGAATTGACCATATCCTCGTCACGCAAGGCGTCCAGCCCGGCAAGCGCGCGGATTTGCTCCAGCCGAAGTCCGGGCATGCCTTCGGGACGTATCCTGGCAAGATCCTGGCCTGAGCCTTTGATATGCATGACCGGGACATCCCGGCCAAACAGATCTTTGCGGATCACCTTGCACGAGGTGTTGCCGCCCCCGTGCAGGACAAGATCAGGGTCACAACCGATTAGCCGCGACGCGTATGCCTGCAGGGCAAGCGCTTTATCTGCAGGAATGTCCCCAGCTTTCGCGGCAAATCCCACTGCTTCCTCGTCATTCCACCTGTTCGTCACCACGACACCCCTGTACGCTTTCAATTGCCTGCTAACATCAATTTAAACACAGTTTTTGACAATTGTCAGCATATAGTGTCAAATATCAAAAAGGGTGCGTTAATGGCAAGTGTCACAAAAAGGCGGCCGAAAGGCCAGGTTAGTGGCGAAAACATCGTTACCGAGGCCGCGTGGATGTATTATCACGAGGGCCTGAACCAGACCGAGATTGCCGGGCAGCTTGGCGTCTCGCGAGCGACGGTCGTGAATTACCTGCAAGAAGCCAAAGAGCGAGGGTATGTTCGGATCAGCCTGGCTGAGAAGGTTTTTACCAATCACAAACTGGCGCTGGAATTACGTGAACATTTCAACCTTGCCGCTGCATATGTGGTTCCCGACGGGACCGGAGACGAGGAAAGGGCCCTGATGAGGGTGGCGCACGGAGCTGCGGATTGGCTTCCCAGTCTTCTGTCGTCCGGTGACAATCTGGGTGTTTCCTGGGGGCGTACAATCTATGAGGTGGCCGAAGCGATGGAGGAGACCCAAACCGAGGGCGTGACCGTTTCTCAACTGGTCGGGTCGATGGCAACACCTTACGGCTTTACCACCGAAATATGCTCGGCCCATATGGCGCAGAGGCTTGGGGCAAAGTGCATCAACCTGCATGCGCCCGCAGTACTCAGCAATCCGGACCTTGCCGCGCGCCTGCGAAATGAGCCGACTATCCGCAAGCAAATCGACGCCCTCAGCCACTGTAACAAGGCGGTGTTTGCGGCTGGATCGGCCAATCACGAAAGCCATATTGTCAGCTCGGGCGTAGCAACGCACAGCGATCTTGACTGGTATGTAGATCAGGGCGCCACGGGTGTTTTGTGCGGCAGGTTTATTGATGATCAGGGACAGTCAATTCCAGGCGAGCTGGATGACCGGATGATCGGTGTCGAGCTGGACAAGCTTTTTGGCCTCGATATGGGCCTGCTGGTTTCGGTGGGCGAGGATAAGGTCGTGCCAATGCTGTCCGCCATCGCCGGTGGTTACGTCACCCACGTAGTTACCAATAACCGGACAGCCGCCGCCATGCTGAGTGTAGCTAAAGAGCGGTAAGCGCTGGTCTTCGCTTATTTGCCTCTAGTCAAGAACACGTTCCGGAAACAACGCTGCCAGCCCTTCCGGCGAGGCATCACAGATGCCACGTTCGGTAATCAGACCGGAGACCAGCCTGCGGGGTGTAACGTCAAAAGCAGGATTGCCACCCGGCGTTCCATCTGGGCTTATCTGCACTTCGGCAACTGTTCCATCGGCAAGCTTACCCTGTACATGCGTGACTTCTGAGCCACCGCGTTCCTCGATCGGAATTTCAGCCACACCGTCCTTGACGGTCCAGTCTATGGTTGGTGAGGGCAGGGCCACATAAAACGGAACATTATTGTCCGCCGCCGCCAGCGCCTTCAGATAGGTGCCGATCTTGTTGCACACATCGCCGTGGGCCGAGGTGCGGTCAGTGCCGACAATAACCATATCGACCTGCCCGTGCTGCATCAGATGCCCACCAGCATTATCAACAATAAGGTGGTGTGGAATATCATGGCTTGCCATTTCCCAGCTGGTCAGCAGAGCGCCCTGATTGCGGGGCCGGGTTTCGTCGACCCAGATATGCACGGGAATGCCCGCCTGATGCGCATGGTACATTGGCGAGGTTGCAGTACCCCAGTCAACGGTTGCCAGCCAACCGGCGTTGCAGTGGGTCAGTATGTTTATTACCTCACCCGGCTTTTTCCTGGCGGCAATTGAGCGAATGATTTCAAGCCCATGCACACCGATCATACGGTTCGCTTCGACATCCTGCTCGCAAATCTCATTCGCGCGCGTCATCGCAGCCGCCGCCCGTTCGCTTGCCGGTAAAGGTGAAAGCAACGTTTTCATATCATCCAGCGCCCAGCGCAGGTTGATCGCGGTGGGGCGGGTTTCATGCAGGACATTCCAGGTGTCGGCCAACGAGGCATCGGACGGGTCGCGAGCCATCTCAACCGCAACAGCGTAAGCTGCAGTAGCCCCGATCAACGGTGCGCCGCGCACCCACATGTCACGAATCGCGGCAGTGAAGTCCTTGCGGGTCGTCAGATCAACCACACGAAATTCATGTGGTAACCAGCGCTGGTCGATGATCTGGACCTTCCCAGTTTCATCATTGAACCAGATTGAACGGTAATGAACGCCGTCTACCTTCATAAAAAGGTCTCCTCATTTTATTTGCACGCCTCAAGTGGGGCGCAAGCCGGAATGCTGATTGCCATGCAGTTAAGTCTCGGCGTTCGCAATGAATTCTAACAACATTTCCTGCACTGCGGTTTTCATCTCTATGTCATTACGCAAGATCGCCACCACCGGATCCAGCCCGTCGGTAACAGCCTTGAGATGACCAAGGCGGGTGGTAAGCAGTTTCAACTGCGAGCGGCTCATAAGCAATTTGCTCTTCAGGCACTTTGACCTCCCTGATTACTCCAGCTCGCACAACATTCGAGCATGTCCAGAATTGTAAACCAATCACCATTTGTCAATGTGTACTGACATTTGCTAATTTCGGGATGATTTTCTCCCAGAGGCACGAGGAACCATGTCTGACTCTCCTGTGAAAATCACTTATTGACCAAGGCATTTGGCTCAGACCGTGCTTTGCGCGGTATCGACCTGGAGCTTGCTAAGGGCGAGGGTACGGTTTTGATGGGGCTCAATGGCGCCGGGAAGCCCGGGCAAGCGCACGCAAATTCGCCGCCTCCATGTGTTTAGTGGGCGATGTCACCCGCAGGATCAGCGAGCTTGATCTGGTCGACCGGCTGTTTCGTCTTCTTTACGGGTTGTGGCTCGGCCTACGCAGATCACTCAGACCATTTTGAACAACAACAATATTGCCAACATGGAAGAAATGAGCGCACCAAGCGGACCGGGCCTTTGCAGATATGCAGGCCGTATGGCAGAAGTCATATGAAAACCAGTAAGAGACAGGAAACCACATGGCAGATATCGACGACATCAAGGACGGTAAAGACTTTGGCCTGAATACGCCGCAGGACAAGCAAGGCTTTTTCCTCAAGGGCGGCGCCCATTATGACTGGGGCATAAAGAATCGGATGAGCCGGATTTTTAACCCCAAATCCGGGCGCACCGTGATGCTGGCCTTCGATCACGGCTATTTTCAGGGGCCCACAAAGGGGCTGGAGCGAATTGATCTAAATATCCTGCCACTGGCTGAACATGCCGATGTTTTGATGTGCACCCGCGGCATCTTACGCTCGGTCATACCGCCCACAGTAACCAAACCCATCGTGATGCGCGCCTCGGGCGGCAATTCGATCCTGTCCGAGTTGTCGAATGAAACCATCGCGGTTGATATCGATGACGCTGTTCGCATGGGAGTTTGCGCAATGGCCGCTCAGGTCTATATCGGGGCCGAGTATGAGCATAAATCCATCACAAATGTCATCAAACTGATCGATTCGGGCATGAAGGTGGGTATTCCTACCTTGGCGGTCACCGGGGTCGGCAAAGACATGGCCCGCGACGCGCGCTATTTTGGACTGGCGACACGGATAGCTGCCGAAATTGGCTCGCATTACGTCAAGAGCTACTTCATCGAGGAAGGGTTCGAGAAGGTGGTGGCAGGTTGCCCGGTGCCGATCGTCATTGCTGGTGGTAAGAAGCTACCTGAGATGGACGCGCTTGATATGGCGTTTCGCGCCGTAGATCAGGGGGCTGCGGGCGTCGATATGGGGCGCAATATCTTTCAGTCGGACGCGCCAGTTGCAATGATCAAGGTTGTCTCAAAGGTTGTTCACGAACTGATGCCAGCAGCGCAGGCGTTTGAGATGTATAACGACCTGAAAGCCGAGGGCTAACAGACCCTAACCCGCGCCATAGGACGTCAAATCCAGGCGCGGGTCATCCAGTTTTTCGGCAAAACGGCGCGGCGAAAGGCCCGCCTGAAACCATGTGATAAAACTGTAGATAGAGAAGACAGGCAGGCCGGTCAATTTGCGAATATCCGCAGCGAACGGCACCATATTCGTGCATTCCAAAACGATGGCCCCGATCCCATCATGGCCGTTAACAAGGCGCGCCGCAGCCTCAAGATGGTCCTGCCTGGCCTTGTCATAGTCCAAACGTGGTTCATCATTCAAAATGGCGCGGGTAAACTCATCCCCATCCTCAGTGCCTTCAACTGGTGTATCCAGAGGCATGTTCGCGGCCCTCATATGGGCTTTGGTAAGGTTGGGCTTTGAAATTGTCATAACCCCGACCCACTTGCCGGGCGGTAATAGTGCTTGGACCATCGGAACCTGCATCAGCGACGAGGTGGCAACCGGCACGTCCAGCGCGCTTTTCAGCTCATCCTGTATCAACGACAAAAACCCGCAATTGGTGGTGATGCCGTCACAACCCATTTCCACCAACGCCCGACCTTCGCGGACAAAGTCATCTATCCGCTTGCGCGGGTCCAAGCGTACCACATTATCCGGCGTCGCACCCTGTACCACACGAAACTGCACGGGAAATGGCCATGTTCGGGCATTGGCAATGTCGCCCTCGATGCGGGGAAATTGTGTCTCTAACATTAACACTCCGACACTTGCGCCGTAAACTGTTTTACCACCGGAATGAACGACCATTTTAAGCCCTCTCTTCAACTTCAGCAAATCCATCTTCGGGAACGTATAGCTGTGAGTAAGCGATC
This sequence comes from Paracoccaceae bacterium, assembly GCA_024227755.1. Taxonomy (GTDB): domain Bacteria; phylum Pseudomonadota; class Alphaproteobacteria; order Rhodobacterales; family Rhodobacteraceae; genus JAAEUB01. The sequence continues at coordinate 11,168 of JAAEUB010000097.1, forward strand.
CGCACGGCTTTGGACGCGTCCTCGCGTCGCCGTTCAATATGCTGGCGCATGGCCGCCATTGCAACTCCTGGCTTTCGATCAAGTATGGCGGCCATGATAGCCTTGTGAGGTGATGTTTTTGCGGGATTAGTGTCTGTTTTGGCGCTTTCGACCTGCCCCCTCAGATAGATCAGGCGGATATACCGGACCCGGTCATTAAGGTTTACAAGCAGGCGCAGCAGCTCGCCGTTTTGGGAAAGTTCGGCAATTTTCAGGTGAAATTCCTCATCCGCTTTCAGCAACTTTTCCGCGTCTATCCCCTGACTGGAACCCGGCCCTGTACTTTCAAGCCAGGTATTCAACCCGTTCAACTCTGCGTCGCTGGCACGCATCGTTGCGAGCCGCACGGCCTCGGTCTCGACCGCCGCCCGGGCTTCATAAAGATCCAACACCAAGGCCGGGCTGAGCGAGCGACAAAAAAAGCCCCGCCCGCTTTTAAAGGTCAGGAACCCCTCGGCCACCAGCCGGTTCAACGCCTCACGCAGGGGTGTCCGACTGGCCCCCAGCGCTAGCGACAGAGAGCTTTCGTTGATGCGGGCATCGGGCTTGAACTCAAAATTCGCGGCCATCGACCTAAGCTGCAGATAGACGCGATCCACGTTGCTGATTTTTGGTGACATATTGGTCCTTTCAGGCAAATCCTACAAACTGTTTGACTTGAACTCAATACTGAATATTTTGCTGTATACAATTTGAAGACTCAGGAGGACAGGGCGTGTCAAATACTCTAAGTGGTGCCGAGACTATGGTGCGAATGCTGGATGCACAGGGCGTTCAGCACATTTTTGGGCTTTGCGGTGACACCACCTTGCCGTTCTATGACGCACTTCACAATCTTGACCACAATATTACCCACATTCTGACCCGCGACGAACGCTCGGCAACTTATATGGCCGACGCCTATGCCAGGGTGACCGGTCGCGTCGGGGTTTGTGAGGGTCCATCGGGCGGGGGTGCCACCTATATCCTGCCGGGGCTTATAGAAGCATCCGATAGTTCTTATGCGGTTTTGGGTATTACCACCGATGTCTCAATCGGCGCTTATGGCAAGTATCCCCTGACCGAAGTGGATCAAGAGGCGCTGATGCGTCCCCTGACAAAATGGAATACGGTGATTCGGCGGGGTGACCACATCCCGCGCATGGTGCGCACCGCATTTCGGGCGATGACCACGGGGCGGCCCGGTGCTGCGCACCTGGGCCTGCCTTTTGACGTGTTGAGTGAACCGGTTGACGTGGCGGATATCTGGGCTGATCCACAAACCGCCACTTTTCCCGCCTACCGGCAAAGCCCGGCGCCCGGCGCCTGCGAAGCAGCGGTTGAGGCCATCCTGTCCGCCAAAGATCCCCTGATCGTTTGCGGTGGCGGCGTCGTGATTTCAGGTGCCATGGACGAACTGAACCGGTTGGCCACCAGATTGGATATCCCGGTTGCCACGTCAATATCCGGGCAGGGGTCGCTGACAGAAACAAACCCGCAGACGCTGGGCGTCGTCGGCTCAAACGGCGGCACCGATGAGACATGGGAGATGATGGAGGCCGCCGATCTGGTCGTGTTCATGGGGGTGCGTGCGGGTTCCACCACCACCTCGCGGTGGGAGGCCCCTGTGCAGGGCACCCGCATCGTGCATTTTGACTGTGACCCGATGGTAATCGGTGCCAATTACCAGACCGAGGTTGGTGTGGTTGGCGATCTGCGCCTGGCATTGGCCGAGGTCAACACGGTGCTTGATGCGCGTGATCAGGGTGTGAGCACCTTCGGTGGTGCAGCGGCCATAGCTGACATCAAACGACGCAAGTTCGAGATTTTCGAGACGTTTGCCACCAGTGACGAGATCCCAATCCGCCCTGAACGTATCATATCAACGATGATGGAAGTGCTGCCTCCTGATGCAACAATAGTGTCTGATCCCGGTACAGGATGTCCCTATATCTCGGCCTATTACCAACTTCGCGAGGATGGGCGTCACTTCATCACCAACCGCGCCCACGGCGCGCTGGGATATTCGCTGTCAGCAGCACTCGGTGCTTGGTTCGGCAAACCAGATCGCAAGGTTGTGGCGGTGATGGGTGATGGCTCATTTGGCTTCACTTGCGGTGAGTTAGAGACTGTTGCGCGCGTCGGCGCCCCGATCACCTATGTCGTATTGGCAAATGCAAATTTCGGCTGGATCAAGGCCAGTCAGCATGCGGGTTATGGCAGTCGTTATTATAATGTGGATTTCACGCCCACACGCCATACAGCTATTGCGGAAGCATATGGCCTGAAAGCATGGCGGGTGGAGGAGCCCGATGATCTGAAAAGGGCTCTATCCCGGGCAATCGAACATGACGGCCCGACATTGGTTGAGGTTGTTACGCAGGCACTAGAGGATAGTAACGCGCCGGTGCGGCGCTGGATGGGATAAGCCTGAAGGGCCTATCGCCACGATCCAAAACCGAACAGGAGATAGTCACGCTGATATGCCGCCCGTACAGCCTTTTCCACCTGCTCGTCATAGATGTCCTCCAATGTGAAGGGCTCGTCCGGTTGGTTTTCTGGCAAGTTCGGGCAAGGCGCGTCAAGTTCCGCTGTCAGCGCCGATAACCCCTGCGCAAGGTTATCTTCGCGCAGGATGTGGTCGGGCAGAATAAACTGACCAAAACCCTGTATGATCCGGCTTTGCGATGCCCAGGATGCGTCAACACGCACGCTGGTCTGGCCAGCCAGGTTACCTTTGACAAAGACGGCAAACTTCAAAAAGGCAGCATAATGCGCATCGCGATCATATTGCGCCCCGTCAAGGGTTAAAGGAAGCTCGTATCTGTCTTGCAAAACGCGCCTGATTTCCGGGTAGGTCCCAGGCCCATTCCCCAAAAAGTGCCGACAAAAGGCATTGTGCAAACGCTGGGCAGGGTGGCTTAGCACTGTGAAGGAACGGTGGCCCGCATGCTTGCGCTTCCACTGACGCAGGGTTTTCTGAGTGAAGCCTTCTAAAAGCCCTTTCTCATCCGTGCCGTTCACGGCTGCCAGCCACTTGCTGATCCTTTCGCTCGGGCCACCCTGAACCGGCATGAACAATAACGGTGTGTTTTCAGTTGCGACGAAGCGGGGCACCATTGGACCACGACGAGGTTCAAAATTGGGCAAACGACCAAGGTCATAATGATCAATGCGGTTAAGAGCCGCCTCCATCTCGCCGAAATTTGTCACCTTGTCGGCAAGGGCCGCTGGATTTTGCTTTTTGGTTGCGCCAGAAAACTCTTCAAGCTGCGTTTCCTCGCCCAAATATCGGGCCAGACCGTTGATCACATTCAGGTCCTGTATATCTTCGTAATCAATATAAAAGGCGCATTGGCCTGAAATCTGTAATGCCTGCATGATTTTGACCTGAAACGCTTTGCGCTCGACCAGCAGCTTTTCAAACCCGACCGGATCAAAGGTGATTTTCGCAGTTTTGGCATTTTTCATGTCACCCAGCCGCCACTGATTGGTCTCTTGCGCGATCCGGTGAGAGACATAGCTTTCAACAAGGTTGCGCGTCAGCACAATCTTGGCACAACGCGGATCGTTGATAACCGCCTCAAATACACGATCATCATGGTCATGAAAGAACCTAAAGCCCGGCAGGCCATCGGTGTTTTCTTTCATTTTGTCGATCAGACCAACGGGGTCGTGATCACGTATCGCCCTTGTCACACCGAAAAGATCCTTGCGTGTGGGTTCGACCAAAAAGGACGGGTTGAACGCTTCTCCATAGCAAAAAAGGCTGGGAAACCGACTTAGATTCGATTCCAGAAAGTTTGAACCTGTACGCATTTCCGCGAAGATGATGAAATAGTCGAATTTACGTGGCATCAGAAGCTCACTTCACCAAATATGGTTTCTCAGGTCTCTGCTGGGTTTGTATATTTGCAGGCCCATATGGAAAATCGCCGACCAGATAGGGGTGCATGCCCTGGTTTTTCAGGTTTTGCAAAAATTGCCCGAACCCATCCAGAGGGACCATCCGCGGTGCCTCGGTCAATTTGTGGGCCGAACGCGCGCCAATCTCGTCAATTATCGTCTGAAGGGGTTCCATCGGTGCCTCGACAAAGTCGGCCATTGTCCAGATCCGAACCCTTGCCTTGGCTTGGCCAGAGCGCAAAATGTTCAGGTGATTGCTTTCAATTTTCTGCAGGCGCGCAGCCTCTTTGCGAATGTCGGGAAAGTTTTTGTTTGAGCGAAACAGGCTGACAGCCCAGGCACCGGAAATAGCCGATATTTGCGCGTTTGGGTCGGCGGCCAGATGCCAGCTGATGTCCTGATTATCGCGTGGGCCGAATTGAAAGCACTGACGCTCACCGCGGGTGTTCCAGATAAGGTTCGTCAAAAACGCGCGCGGGTTATAGTCACGGATGGCGGCCTCATCAGACATTGCACCCGTAAATATGTCCTGACGCGCTGAAAACTCGGCCATATCAGGACCATAAAGATGCCCGTGCACACGCGCACCGACCACACGAGACAGCCACGGTTCAAAATCCTCGAAAAGCTCGCTGAAGCCTTCAAATACCGAGTAAAGCGCGCTGGTCTTACCGTTTTCCCAGCCATCGTTGGGGAACCGGCTTTGCATATAAAGACCCGGCCGGCCTTTGGTCCGCCTTTCAACCGCCTTTGAGAAGATACGGTCAATTTTTCCCGGATTAGGCTCGGCCCCGGTCATAATATTGGCGGCATCAGACAAGAAACCCTTATAGAGCTTGTCGGCATTAGGCCAAATCTTGCGGGCGATAAAGCAATCGGAGCGGCGCAATAACTGCATGTGATCATCATAAAAGATATGTGGTTTACCCTGGAAATCGAACTTTGACAGGGTCAGGGAACGGCTTTCGATGCTGGCCGAATAAAGCCGCACCATGGTCTGGTAAAAGCTTTCATCAGGTATCCAGACCTTTTTGAAGTACCGCTCATACTCGGCCCGGTCAGGATCATCAAAGATAGCGGTCAGGGTTTGGCGGGTCAGGCACCACCACTGGCTGCCCATATGAGGCACCACGCCTGTCGGAATACGTCGCTTGAAACCAAAGCGACGTTGCAGGCGTACATAAAAGTCAAACAGGCGACGATGGCGTTTCCAGGAAAATGGGAAACGCATGGTGAAACGTTCAGCGTCCAGTCCCCCAACGGTCCACGGCACATCCTCGGTGGTGACACTTTCGATGAAATTGGTCATGGGCCGCTCGGCAAGGTAGGCGACAAGCTCTTCTACCGGCCGCAGAGGCAGGCAAGAGCCCGAAGAAAGGTAGACATGTCGCACATCTTCAAATTCGCGCAACATCATTTTGGTCGCGGTCTGGGAGGCGGCAACCAGTGACCAGCTTCCCCATTCACAGCGATGTCGTGCACTAAATTTCACGTTTTCCAGGTCTGCCAGGCTTTCAACAAAACCTGTGTAATCCGCGCGCGCGACCCGCTTGTCGACATGGATCACCACCGGGCAGTCACGTGTGGCCCAGTGGCGTGCAACCTGTTCGGCACGGTCCAATGCTTCGTGCACCAGCATGATGAAACCGACGCTCATGCCCAATTCCCTTTGGACATCAGACCAAGGATCTCAAGCTGTCGCCAGTTGATGTATTTTTCACTCCACTTGCACCAAAGGTCCGGGTCATCCTTTATCCGGGCATCATAAGCGCGATATTCATGCGAGTTGGCGTAGTGCTGGCGGCGGTTCAGCTCTTCTTCGGCCTTGGTGCTGAATGTGTCGAGAAATTTGGCATGAAGCAGACAGCCCGAAGCCTTTTCCCCGCCCCATTCATCATACACCAGATTAAGCCCGCGTGGCAGCATCATGTGGGTTGAACTGACGAAGGTATAATGCTTATCCCACTTTACCAGCGGTATTTTGTTCAGGGCTGGGCTACGTTGGGGATTGTCAGGAAAAAATGCCCGCATCCGTGGGCCGCCCTGTATCCACAGGTTTCCAAACTTCTTATTCTTTGAGATAGTGTAATTTCCGCTGTCAAACCAGTTGGCAATCTCAAAGGGATTTTGTCCGTCCCGGTATGGTTGCGCATCCAGCGCCCCTTTGGGGTACATATCCAAAAGCATCGCCCCAAACGACCGGATTGATGACGCATCCAGCCAGTCGGTCAGCGCGCGCAGGGGGCGGGTATCACAAAACGGGTAAATCAAAAATTCGTCCGGGTCGACGACAAGGCACCAATGCCCATGCGCGTATTGACGCTGCAACCAGTTCAGCCAGTCGACCCCAAAACGGGCACGTTTGTAGCTTTTGTCACTGGTCCAGAGTGACACATCATCCTGTTCGCGCAGGTATTCAGCCGAACCATCATCTGAGCCATTATCGACAATCAAAAAATGCTGTACGCCCATGTTGCGGTAGTAGCGCAAAAAATAGGGCAGGCGAACACGCTCGTTGCGCATGGTGGAGAAGACAAGAATATCACTCGGTGCGATCTTCTTGGTGCGGTCCACAACAGGGGTAATCTCGCGCCGTTTGCGCCAGGCGCGAATACGCCAGCGCTTTCTTAGAAGCCTAAGCCGATATGACCTTACAGCGCCCAATCTAACCCTTCTTAGCAGCTTTAACGACCCACATTACTCCAGCTATCACGACACCTTTAAGACCAGGTTGAAGTGTTCTGACCATGTGGGAAGGGCATGACTTGTATCCATCTGCCCTTCTGCCTTCTGCTCTGCCTCTGTTTTGCCCGCAATTTCACGGATTAATTGCATCCATGAATACATGTCCGGGGCATTTGCGTAAATGGGGATATTACTAAGAATTTCCCTTGTGACAGAAAGGTCATTCACCACCACCTTCGTCCCTAAAAGGACCGCCTCGCATGGTGGCAGGCCAAAGCCCTCGGCAAGGCTGGGGAAAAGCGCCGCACGCGCCCCTTTGACAAGGGCGGCCATAGCCCCGTCACATAGCCCGTTCAGTTCGGTAATCCCTTCAGGGCGGGCATCCAGCCGGGCAAAAACTGCGTTGTTATTCCAGCCCCGGTTGCCAATAATGAAAAGCTGCGGGGTTATGCCCGGCTCTTCAGCCAGTTTTTCCCAGACATCCAGTAAAAGCGCGTGGTTCTTGCGCGGCTCGACGGTGCCAATGGTGACAAAGTAGGGTCGCGTCAGGTCAAGCTCTGGCGGCAAATCCTGAACGTTGGCCTTGGGCAGGCTGACCCCCAGATGCGCCACCAAATCCTTGGGTACGCGACCCCATTCACTAAAATACCGCTCGGCGTCCCTTTGGCTTTGCGCCGAATTATAAACTATCAGATCAGCCCGCGCCGAAACGTTGCGCATTCGCCTTTCAAACAGTTCGACCGTGCCGGGGCGCTGAAACTCAGGGAAATCCAGCGGGATCATGTCATGGACCATGATATGCGCTCGCGCGCCGGAAATGGCATGGACGGCGTCAAATACCGGTGCCTCAAGATTGCTGTGTCCTACATTTATCCAGACTACGCCCTCGGGCAAATGTCGCGCCAACATGCCCGCCAGCCCGGATTTGCCGGTTCGCGCTATGCAAATACGCCTAAGGTCACTTTCTGCCGCACGGCGCATCGGGTTCGCTTTTCTCAAAACCCGCGACAGCATATCCGGGCCGCCCCAATCAGTTTTACCCTTTAGCCTTGCTTGCAAAGACCTGGCGCCTTTGCGGTCCAGCAAGGCAAAGCCAAGCGACGTGCGTACCAGAGCAAACAAGGGGGTTGCATCATCCAAAAGACGGGAAAGATACGCCGCTTCGACCCGGTCAATTCCGGTCATCGGCCCCTGGCCCACCCGTGATACCAACCGTGTCAGATCCAGTACGCAGGCGTCAGCGTGCCCTTGGATTTCTGGATCAGACAAACCGCCCAAAGACACGCAAACTGCTATTCTGCTGCTTCAGACAAGGATAGCATATTGTGAAGATAAGCCCGCAGTTCCTCGCCTAGTTCAGGCCTGCCCAGACCAAAGGCAACTGTCGCCTGCAGGAAACCAGCCTTTGAGCCGCAATCGAACCTTTGACCAGAGAACCGGTAACCAAATACATCGCGCCCCTCTTCCAACTCCAGCGCAATCGCATCGGTCAGCTGGATTTCACCACCCGCGCCGCTTTTCAGCTTGCTCAGGTTTTGCAGGATTTTTGGTGTCAGAATATAGCGTCCGATAACCGCAAGGTTTGAAGGTGCCGTGCCTTCATCCGGTTTCTCAACCATGCCTTTTACAGATACGATCGCACCCTTGTCTTCTTTGATGTCCAGCACACCGTAGGCGCTTGCCTTGTCCTTTGGTACCTCCATCGCAGCCACCATGCAGCCACCGGTTTCCTCATGTGCTTCGATCATCTGCATGAGACAGGGTTTTTCCGAGGCAATCACGTCATCTGTCATGATAACGGCAAAAGGTTCATTCGCGATCAGACGGCGCGCGCACCAGACAGCGTGGCCAAGGCCCAGCGCTTTATGCTGGCGGATATATGCAATGGCTCCGCTTTCCATATTGGTGTCTTTCAAGGTCCTGAGCAGGTCAGTCTTGCCCTTTTTTCGCAGCTCCTGCTCTAACACCGGGGCATTGTCGAAATAGTCCTCCAGCGCGCCTTTGCCGCGCGAAGTGACAAATATGAACTCTTTGATCCCCGCAGCACGCGCTTCATCAATCGCATATTGGATCAGTGGACGATCAACCAAGGTCATGATCTCTTTGGGAATTGATTTTGTTGCTGGCAAAAACCGGGTGCCCAGACCCGCAACGGGAAAAATTGCTTTGGTGACTTTACGCTTCATCTGTCGACCTCATACTCATACGGCATTGGATTATTGCTGTATTCATGCTCTGACCGGCATATATTCCGGTCTGCTTGTTTCGTTTTCTTTAAAGCTAACCCTAAAGGTCTTACCGGTCATCATACAGGATAATTATTATGCATTCTGACGCACTGGCGCAACACGCGCACGTTCGCGCGCGGCGCGCGCGCGAAACCTGTTGAATTGCCAAACCGGGCCGCGCCGCTCAGACAGACCAAAAATCCCGCCAGATTGCACCCAGTAACCCTCTTTCCGGAATTTGACACTGTGATAAAGCACGGTGGGGCTAAAAAGAAAAACTGTAACAACATTGCCGGCCCTCACCTTTTGCCCAGCTTTTTGAGCAAGCACCTTGCCCGCACCCCAGCGCCCAGCCAGGCAAATGGCTTTTCCTGTGGCATTAGCCCGATTGAACGACAAGAAAGGTCCGTTGCTTGTGGCAAGCGGCGCAAGGGGGCCAAAATCGCGGATTTTGCCCTCTTCTATTCCCTCCTGCAATTCATCCATCAACTGGCCCACTTTGCACGGCTCCAACCCGCCTGACACCATGTGCCGGATCAGCCGGGCGCGCTGTTCCCCGGTGAAGCGTTCAAGTGCGCCATCAATCTCCTCGGGTTTGACGTATTTTTGCAAGAACACCATCGTTGACGCGCCAATTTCAAAAAGAGAGATCGGCGCACGGTCTGCTGCACGTTTGTCAGAGGCCGCAAAACCGTGGTGTACCTGCGCCAGCGGAACAAGTGCGGTTGCGGCACCGGCCCGCGCCAGGCGCATATTCAAGTCACTCTCGTCATTAAAAAAGCGAAAAACAGGGTCAAACCCGCCCAAACTGACCAGAACATCCCGGCGGAAGGCGCAATTCGTACCCTCGGTTTTCACCGCTCCGCCCGGCGGTGGTTTTGGAACGAATGATGAAATGTCGAGGATGTCAAGCGGGATGTTTTTGCCCTTGTGGTCCAAAAGGTTGGCCATCCATTGATAGGATATGCCGTTGCGACCACGCACGAAACCACCCGCAGCACTTACACGTTCGTCAGAAAATGGCTCAATCAGGTGGGTCAGCCAGCTGGGTTCCGCAACGGCGTCATCGTCAATAAAGGCAACCACATCGCCCGACGCATGCGCGATCCCGGCATTGCGCGCGGCCGAGATGTTGGCCTCTTCAAACGGTACCAGCTTGACGCGCTTGTTCCAGCCCATTGCCTGAACCATTGCGACGCCTGCCGGGTCGGTGACCACGACAATCTCGTAGTTCGGATAATAAAGCTGCTCGAGAGCGGTCAGACAAAGCTGCAACAGCTCGCTCCGCCCCCGGCTAACTACGATCACGCTTACCGAAATTTCACTCATTCCACACCCATTGCTGCCAGCATCGCCTCAATCCTTGGCACATCCTCCGGGTTATTCAACTCCCAAAATTGTCGCCCCCTCGGCTCAACTTCTACGCAAAGTACCGGACGCTCGCGCTCAAGAAAGCGAAGCTGCTCCAACCCCTCCAGATTTTCCAGAACCCCAGGCTGCCAATGTGGGTATGCGGCCAGCGCGCCGGGGCGGTAGGCATACACGCCGACATGATGAAAAACCGCCGTCATTTCGCCGTCGGGATAATCATTTGTGGTGTATGGCAGCACCTCCTTCGAGAAATAGAGCGCTTTACCCTCGGCGCCAAAGACGGCTGTTGTCGCCCCAACCCGCCCAGCGCGGCGATCTTCCAAAAAGCCCGACAGCGCGCGCCCGTCACAACGCAGTACCGGCGTTGCCACCTCAGCGGTAGGATGTGCTTTTAACGCGGTGACCAGCTCTTCGATGAACCAGGGCGGCGTTAGCGGCGCATCACCTTGCAAATTCACCACCACGTCAAAGCCACCGGCCAGTTTATCCAGTGCTTCTGCACACCGTTCGGTGCCGTTTTGGCATTCAGACGACGTCATGATCACCTCGGCGCCGAAGCCTTCCGCCTTGCCCGCGATGCGTTGGTCATCTGTGGCCACCACCACGCGGTCGACACCCCTGACCGCCAAAGCTGCCTCCCAAGAGCGTTGGATAAGTGGTTTGGCTACTCCGGTTGCACCATTTAGGTTTACCAGTGCCTTACCCGGAAAACGGACCGAGGCAAAACGTGCCGGAATGACAATCAGGACAGGCATCAGGCTGGTTTCAGATCAACGCCGGGTGCATGGGCAATGAAAAAGGGATTTTCATAAATCGGCTTGCCATATGTCAGCGGTGTGTGATCGTCAAAGCGCACCACCTGGCCACCTGCACCTTTCAGCACCGCATGTCCCGCAGCCGTGTCCCATTCCATTGTGCGGCCAACGCGCGGGTAGATGTCTGCTTCGCCCGTGGCAACAAGACAAAACTTGAGGGACGAGCCTGCGCTTTTCATGTCTTTCACGGAATATTTGCCGATGTAGTCGTCCGTCGCCTGATCGCGGTGCGACTTGGAAGCAACCACTAAAAGGGCCGAATTGTCAGGGTTAGAGACTGATATTGGCGTAGTTTGGCCCGGAGCATCTTTTTCAAACGGACCCTCTTCCTCGACCGAGATACCGTCAGGTGCGGTATAGAACATGCGCCCCTTTGCAGGCGCATAAACAACGCCCCGGATGGGTGCGCCATCGACCACATAGGCGATGTTGACAGTGAAATCGCCACGCCGGTGGATGAACTCTTTTGTGCCATCCAGAGGATCGACAATCAGAAATGTACCGGCACTCAGGGCGTGGCTGTCTGCCTGTTCCTCGGTGATCAGAGTAACATCCGGGAAATCTGCGCGCAGCCCCGCAGAAATCACTGCATCCGCAGCTTCGTCCGCCGCGGTAACCGGGCTGTCGTCAGATTTTGAACGTATGTTGAAATCCTCCTGGCCATAGATCTCCATGATCACATCGCCAGCCTCAAGCGCCAACCGGCGCATTACCTTTGTCAACTCATCAAAATCCACTGTCTGCTCCCGCATATTATTGGTGTTTTACAGCATTGTTGAAAAATGCCGCCGCCTCTTTTATTATACGCTGATAAGGGAACGGCAAGATTTCCCTGCGAAAAAGAGTATCAGGCAGTCAAAGGCAACCAATGTTTCAGGTTCAAACCACCACCTCCCGGCGATCTGCGGCCTTTTCTGTGGGCGCGGTTATATATCACGCCACAGTCCGAAGCGTGCGAAAAACCCATAACAATGCAATTGTGGGGCTGTTTATCAACATGATGCAGACCATGATGCTGGTCGCAATTTTTTACGTTATGTTCAGTGTGCTTGAACTGCGCGGCTCGGTGGTGCGGGGTGATTTCCTGATTTATATCATGACCGGCATTTTCCTGTTTGTCACCCACACCAAAACCATGGCGGCAGTCGTCGGCTCAGAGGGGCCAGCCTCGCCCATGATGCAGCACGCGCCGATGTCTACTTTCGTCTCGATCACATCTGCGGCGTTTGGGTCCTTGTATATGCAGGTTTTGTCAGCTCTGTTCGTGCTGTTTATCTATCACGTGGCCTTTACGCCGGTGGTTATCGAAGATCCGGTGGGAGCCATGGGAATGCTGATCCTGGCGTGGCTTTCTGGTGCAGCTGTGGGCATGATATTTCTGGCGCTCAAGCCGTGGTTTCCGCAATTCGTCGGTGTTGCCTCAACCATCTACGCGCGCGCCAACATGATCGCCTCGGGTAAGATGTTCCTGGCCAATACACTGCCCTACACGATGTTGAAAATGTTCGACTGGAACCCGCTATTTCATACCATTGATCAGGCGCGCGGCTTTGCCTTCATAAACTATAACCCGCATTATTCGTCCATAATTTATCCGCTGATTGTCTCTATTGTTTTGCTGATGCTTGGCTTCATGGGCGAAAGCTATACCCGTAAACATGTTTCTCTTAGCTGGAGCGCCGGACGATGAAAAAAATACTTACATTTCTACTGATAGTTTTTCTGCCCTTTGCTGTTAGCGCCCAGATCCTGCCGGATGCGTTTATCGTCGCGGGCGTTGCCTCGGACGATGTGCTGAACATCCGGGCCGAGCCGAATGCGGGTGCGCCCATCGTTGGCACGCTGGAGCCTTTTGCGACAAATATCGAAGTTCTGGTGCTTTCCCAGGACAGCAAATGGGGCATGGTTTCGACAAACGAAGGCAATGGCTGGGCTTCCATGCGCTATCTTAAGCTTTCAAATCACACGGCCCCAAATGACATCCCGCGCCCCATGACCTGCTTCGGGACCGAGCCGTTTTGGGCGCTGAGCATGTATCCGGGCGGTGACGAATATGAGCTTGCAGGCGACGGAAGGCGCGGTCTTTCGCCAATAAAGCAGGTCGTGGCCCATCAGGGCTATGCTGTTGTGTTTGAAGAGGGACCCACCCTGAACCGCACCCTGGCCGTCACCCGTGGTTTTTGTTCGGACGGGATGAGTGATCGGGACTACGGCTGGCGCGCCACTTTGTTGAATGAGACGCCCGGTGGCGATAGCCTGTTTTTTGGCTGCTGCACATTAGACCACAGGTAATCACGCTTTTTTGGCGCTGATATGGGAGTATTTTAGTGACGCGAACATTGACCTTGATGGCGACTGCCCTCACCCTCGCCACTGCCCCGCTGTATGCCAGCGATTTCACCTATGCCCTTGGCGGGCAGACCCTGATTAACGCGGACGAGAACGCAATCAAGTACATGATCGTTGGCAGCCGGGGCCGCATCGTCATCAGCCAGGAAGGCACAATCACTGGAAACGGTGCCTTGGTTTTCAACTATATGAGCCCGTGCCAGTGGCAGGCTCCGGTTCCGGGGGACGACTATAATTGCGTGACGCTGAGTGTGGACGATGGCAGTTTTGTTGTTAGCGGCGAGGTGCTGGAATGGGTGCATCGTCATGACGACGAAAATCTTCTGAAGGATGCAATATTTGCCTACGCTGACGCCAATGCCAGCGAGCGCCCGGATTATGCACCGTACCGGATATCGCTGACGCTGACCCCAACCGGGCAAACGGCCGAAAACTCGGTCTATTGGGGGCTTAGCGGCGGCAATGTTGAGGATCACGCAACCGGGGCCTCGGCGCTTGGCCTGGCCTCGTCGGGGTTGTTTGATACGTCGTTTGAGCTTGTCGCCCTGCCGATGGAGTTCACCTTTCTGTCGCAGGCACAACCACATATGCATGACTACTCTGGCACATATCAGGGCGGCACTCCTGTTGGCGCCAGAGGGCATGTTGGCCTGACCGTCGGTGTGGAAAGCACCCTTCCATGGCAAACCGACCCTGAAGTCTATGAACAGCACTGGTCACTGCCCGCAGGCAGCACGGAATTTAGCCCCAATGAGCTTGAGGGCATGGAAATCACTCAGGAGGACAGCCGCGACGACGCTGCGGGTGAAATACTGGATACCATGAAGGAAATGTCCGAGACCGGCATGATTCCCAAGGATATGTGGCTGAATATGGGGGATATGTTCGGCTTTACTGCCGGAAGTGGCGTCGACCCGGATACTGATCCTATGGTGTTGGAGGCGCTCGATTTAGTTGGAAATTCCGGTGACGGTAGTTAATCCACCACCCTAAGAGTCAGATTGATCCGCCCACCTTCCTTCAGCAACGTGGAAGAGCCAAAGCGGATGCGGTCGATGCCGTGATAAGCTAGCC